>CAMDUT010000070.1 GCA_945877905.1 Phycisphaera mikurensis NBRC 102666
GGCGCGCTGGTGAGCAGCTGGTAGTACAGCCTCTCGTTGCGGTCCTGGAGCTCCGAGAGGAAGACGTACTTCTCGAGGTCGGTGGGCTTGTGCGAGAGCTGGATGCGCTGCCGCTCGAGCTGGATCTCGGTGGTCTCGACCTTGTCGGGGAGCAGCCCGACGAGGCCCAGTCGCTCGCGCTCGGCCTCGGTGAAGGCCGTGCCCTTGTTCAGTCGCGGGTTGAACAGCAGGTCGAAGCTCGTGTGTGCGCCGTCCATGGCGGGAAGAGCATAGGAAACCGGCGTGACCTATGCTCGCGGCGTGCGGCTCGACGACCTCCAGGACGATTTCGTGGTGCGGCTCAAGCATTCGGACGCCGCCGGGGTGATCTTCTTCCCGAACGCGTTCCAGGTCGAGCAGGAATTCTTCGAGCGGTGGCTCGAATCCGGCGGCATGACCCTGCGCGGCATGCTGGACGGCACGCACCCGCCGACGCCGGTGGTGCACTGCGAGGCCGACTTCCGGCGCCCCGTGCGCGTGGGTGACCGCCTGCGCGTGCGCCTGGCGGCGGTGGGGATCGGCCGCACGAGCTACACGCTGGCCTGGGAGATGTCCGTCGACGGCGTGCCCGCCATCGAGGTGCGCGTCCGCCGCGCCGCGCTCGACCGCACGGCGGGCAGCGCCGTCGAGCTGGACCGCGACCTGCGCGCGTGGCTCGAATCCACGCAGCGCCGCACCGCCGCGCTCAGCTGAGTTCCTCGAAGCGCTCGCCCGCCGCGAGACGGGCCGCGAGCCGCGCGCGCGACGGCTTCGCCGGCCCCGCCTCGTCCTCGGGCATGCGCAGGAACGCGTCGGGAACCTCGTGCGGCTCGAGCGCCGCGGCCAGCGCCCTCCGCAGCGGGACCGAGTTCGCCCCGGAGCGATCGACGAAGGCCACCGGCCGCTGGCCCCACCGGGCGTCCGCGATCGCGATGACGCACGCCGACCGCACGCCCGCGAGCTCGCCGAGCGCGCGCTCGATGGCCTCGGGCTGGATCTTCCGCCCGCCCGAGATGATCATCGCGTCCATGCGGCCGATCACGTGGACATCGCCGCTCGGGTCGATGAACCCGCGGTCGCGCGTGCGATGCGGCCGTGCGAGCGGAACGCGCGTGCCGTCGACGATCATCGCACGCGCGAGGGTCGGGCCCTCGACGGTGATCTCGCCGACGCCCTCGGCATCGGCGTCGGCGATCGCGATGCGGACGCCTGGCAGCGCCGGGCCCGCACGCGTCGCTTCGTCCCCGGCGCGTGCGCGGCCCGTCGCCACCTGCGAGGCCGTCTCGGTCATGCCGTAGGTGGTGAAGAGCGGGATCCCTGCCGCGATCGCGCGTGACCGCGTGCCGGAGGGGCTGGGGCCGCCGCCGAGCATCACGGCCTTGAGCGACGCCGGCGGCCTTCCGGGCCCGTCGAGGAGACGCGCAAGCTGCGCCGCCACCAGCGACGCGTGCGTGCAGCCCTCGAGTTCCACCCACTCGCGCGGCATGGCCGCGTGGCGGACGTCCCCGCCGAGCACGGCGGCCCGCACGTGCAGCATGAGCCCGCCCACGTGGTGCGGCGCGAGCGATGCGTGCCACCTGTCGCCCGGGCCGAACGGGACGGCATGCGCACCGAGCTCCGCGCTCGCGACCAGCGCGTTAAGGCCGATCTCGACCAGGCGCGGCGACCCGGTCGTTCCGCTGGTCGCGATCAGCACGCCTGCCCCCGGAGGCACGTCGGCGGCACGGAGGCCCGCGACGGCATGTTCGGCCTGCGCAGACGTGCCGGACGGGGCCACGTCCGCCGCGTCGATCCCGGCCGCCGCGAGCATGCGAGCCTGAGAGCCGTCGGACGCCGTTCCCGGCACCAGGAGCACCGTCTGTCCGAGGGCCCAGCGCTCGCGGAGCGCCGGCATCGGGTCTTCCCCGGGGCGCACCACCACCGCAACGCGGGCCGGGCGGCTCACGTGATCCCCTCCGGCGACTCGGGAAGCGGTTCGCACGGGACGCACCCGTCCGCGAGCGTGGCGGGCCGGCACGCGTCGCGTTCGAGGACGTGGGCCGTCCCCAGGCCGTGTGCGCGCATGCGCGCACCCGCGCCGTGGGCCACGTGCGCGGCGATCCGGATGGTCCACGAGCTCTCGTACGCGGTCGAGAGCACGGGATCGCACCCGCGGTCGGCGGCGCGGCGCATGAGCGCGCGCACCTCGGCAAGGGTGCCGACGCGCGACATCCGGACCACCCACGCGCACGCATCGCCCGCATCGCTCAGGCGGTCGCGCAGGGAGCGTGCCTCGTCCGCGGGGTCCGCGACGAGCTCGTCGAGCGCGACCGCGATGCCGGTGCATTCCCGCAGCCGAGGGAGCCTCGCGGGATCGGCGATCGGCTCCTCGAGGTACTCGAAGCGATCCGCAGGAAACCCGCGCACGAGCGCGACGCATTCGTCGACCGTGAGCATGCGATTCCCGTCGAGCCGGACCGGCACGCCGGGCGCGGCCTCGAGCACGCGCCCGATCATCCGCCGCTCGTCCGCGGGCGGCGCGCGCCCGACCTTCAGCTTGATGGACGAGCCGGACCGCAGCGCATCGAGCGCGGAGTCGTCGAGCGCGTCCGGCGATCCGCCGAAGTAGGACGCCGCGGGGACCGGCGCGTGCGCCGTCGTTCCCAGGCCGCGGAGCACCTCGAGCGCGCCCGATGCGGCGAAGCGCGCCGGTGCGGGCATCGCGGCGATCGCGCGGTCGCGGTCCGGCGAGGCGCCTTCCGGGCTCCACGCCCCGAGCGCCTTGGCGCACCGTGCGAGTGCCTCCGCGGCATCGACGCCGAGCGGTGCGCACTCGCCGAAGCCCGCCCGGCCGCCTTGCTCGACCCGCACGAAGATCGCCTCGCGCGACGCGGCCCCGACCGCCGCCCGGTCCGCGGCGCGCACGGGAAACGACGCACGGAAGAGGCTCGTGCGCAATGGTCCCTGGGGCGCCTCGTTCACGGCGCGTCGCTCCCGAGGCGGATGGCCGCGGCGAACGCGATGCCGTAGGCATACAGGAGCGCGCCGTACCCGGCCAGCGTCGTGTTCAACGCCGCGCCGTCGCGGCCGCGCAGCACCTGCACCGTGACGGGCAGGAACGCCGCCGCGAGCGCCGACGCCGCGAGCGCCGCCTTCGGGAGCCCGAACCACGCGCACGCGGCGGCCGGCACCGCGATCGCGGCCGCGTGGCATGCCGCGATCAGCGTTCGCCCGAAGCGCTCGCCGAACCGCACGACGATCGTGCGCTTCCCGCTCCGCGCATCCCCCGCGCGGTCGCGCAGGTTGTTCGTCGCGAGCAGGCACACGCCGATCGCGCCGGGCGCGATTCCGAGGAACGCCGCCTCGGCGGTCCACGCACCGTCGCACGCGGCGCGCGTCCCCGCCACCGCCACCGGTCCGAAGAACGCGAACACGAACGCGTCCCCGAGCCCGACGTAGGCGAGCGGCGCGGGACCGCCGGTGTAGCCCACCGCGCTCAGCGCGCCGAGGATGCCGATCACCGCGAACCACGCACCCGCGTGCATCGAGAGGTATGCGGCCGGAAGCGCGGCGATCGCGAGCGTGAGCACGAGGGCCACGGCCATCGCCCGCGGCGTGATCGCCCCGCTCGCCACCGCGCGCACCGGTCCGAGCCGCGGGCCCGAGTCGGTCCCGCGGATTCCGTCGAAGAGGTCGTTCGCGAGGTTGCTCGCCACCTGAAGCAGGCAGGCCCCCGCGAGGGCCGCGGCCACCGGCGCCCGCGCGAACGCGCCGTCGTGCCATGCGAGCGCGGCGCCCATGGCCACCGGGCAGAGCGACGCTCCCAGCGTCTTCGGGCGCAGCGCGCCGATCCATGCGCGCAGCCGCGCCGGCGGATGGCCCGCGGCCGCGGTCACGGCGAGTGCTTGCGGAAGTCGGGCCGGCGCTTGGCGAGCTGCGCGTCGCGTCCCTCCTTCGCCTCGTCGGACATGTAGTAGAGCATCGTGGCGATGCCCGCGAGCTCCTGCAGGCCGGCCTGGCCGTCGCAGTCGGCGTTGAGCGCGGCCTTCAGCGCGCGGATCGCCGTCGGCGAGTTCGCGAGCATCTCGCGGCACCACTGGACCGTGACCTCCTCGAGCTCGGCGACGCCGACCACCGCGTTGACGAGCCCCATGTCGCGCGCCTCCTCCGCCGAGTAGCTGCGGCACAGGAACCACATCTCCCGTGCGCGCTTCTGGCCGATGATGCGCGCCATGTAGCTGGCGCCGTAGCCGCCGTCGAAGCTGCCCATGCGCGGGCCCACCTGGCCGAACCGCGCGTTCGACGCCGCGATCGTGAGGTCGCACATCATGTGGAGCACGTGCCCGCCGCCGATGGCCCAGCCGGCCACCATGGCCACGACCGGCTTCGGGCAGGTGCGGATCTCGCGCTGGAACTCGAGCACGTTGAGCATCTCGGTGCCGCCCTCGGAGCGGTAGCCGGAGTGGCCGCGGATGCGCTGGTCGCCGCCGGCGCAGAACGCGCGTTCGCCCTCACCGGCGAGGATCACGACGCCCACGTCCTTGTCCTGCCTCGCGTCGAGCAGGGCGGCGCGCATCTCCTCGACGGTGCGCGGCGTGAACGCGTTGCGGACCTCGGGGCGGTTGATCGTGATCTTGGCGATTCCCTCGGCCTTGTGGTAGCGGACCTCCTCGAACGCCTTGCCGGCGTCCCGCCAGGCGAGGGCGGGGCGGATGCGTTCCGTGGTCTCGGTGGATGGCTTGGCCGCGGGGGTCTTCGTGGTCATGGTCGTGCCTTGAGTGCGTGCTCGACGATCGCGGCGCACGCCGCGGGCGCCTCGATGGGCAGTGCGTGGCCCGCGCCCGCGATGCGCTCGATGCGCAGTCCAGGCGCGGTGCGCTCGGCGCGATCGGCGTTCGAAGCATAGCGGTCGTCCTCGGTGCCGACCGCGAACGCGGAGCCCGGCGCGAGCCGCGGGAGCAGGTCCCAGCGCGGGGTCGAACGCCCGGGCGAGCAACCGGCGACGCACCGCGCCCAGAACTCGCCGTCGCCCGCCGCGCGCCGCGCGCGGACGCGGTCGAACACGGGCGACGCGCGCAACGCCGCGAACATCGGCATCCCGTACCACGCGTCGACGAAGGCGGCGAGCCCGTCGCGGCGGATGGCCGCGGCACGCGCATCGTCCTCCGCCGCGCGCGCCGCGCGCTGCGCGGCGTCCTCGACTCCCGGGCCGGTCGACAGCAGGACGAGCGGCATGGCAGGGGGCAGGTGCGCCATCGCCGCGAGCGCGATGCGCCCGCCGAGCGAGTACCCGACCAGCACGCCGGACCCGAACGCCGTGACCCGCGCCGCCAGCGCGCGCGCGGCGTGCTCGACCGATTCGCACCCGAGTTCCCGCAGGGGGGCGGGGTCCGCGACGACGCCCGGGCCGAGCGCCCGCACCACGCCGTCCCAGTCCCCGGGCGACCCGAGGAACCCGTGCACCAGCGTGACCCGGTGCACCGCCGCGGTCACGCGAATGCCCGCCTCAGCGCGGCGTCCGCCGCGGCCACGGTGCGGGCCCGTGCGGTCTCGCTCGCCTCGCGCGTGCACGTGACCTCGATGAGCGTCGCACCGCCGCGGCGCATCGCGCGCCCGACCGCGGCCCGCAGCGCGGCGCGCGAGCGCGGCGACTCGGACGGGAGGCCGAACGCCTTCGCGAACGCGGCGAACGAGCGACCGTGCGGCGTCGCGAACAGCCGCTCGAACACGTCTGCGTGCTTGGCGATCGGCAGGTACCGGAAGATGCCGCCGCCGTCGTTGTTCAGGACGAACACCACCAGCGGCGACTCGACCTGCGAGGCCAGCTGGAGCCCGTTGAGGTCGTGCAGCGCGCTCACGTCGCCGACGAACGCGAGCACCGGCCGGCCCGATGCCGCCGCGTGGCCGGCCGCGGTCGACACCAGGCCGTCGATCCCGCTCGCGCCGCGGTTCGCACCCGCCGACCATCGCGCGGGCGGCGCGATCGCGAGGAAGTCGGCGTCGCGAACCGGCATCGACGAGCCGAGGAACACGGTCCCGCCGCGCACGTCGGACGCCGCTTCCATCGCGGATGCGATGGCCGTCGGCTCGCTCAGCGCCCGTTCGGCGGCAAGCGCGCGCCCGGCGGCGCGTTGGGCCGTCCGCATCGCGCGCGACCAGCCCGCATGCGGCACAAGCGTGCGCCCCGGCGCAAGCACGGCGGGCCCTGCGACCGCCTCGTGCGCCCGGTGGTGCGGGTCGTTGCGGGGGTCGCCCGCACCCACGGTGACGGAGGGGCAAGTCTGTCGGGCGATCCACTCGGCAAGCCGCTTCGACGCGATGCCGCCCCCGACGACGGTGATGCGCCGCGGCGCCAGCGCTTCGGCCAGCGGCCGGTGCGCGAGCGCGCTCCGAAGCACGAGGTCCGCGCCCGCGCTGCCCGGCCGGGCACGGCCGCTGGCGGCATCGGCGAGCAGCGTCCCGCGCCATGCCGACGGAATCGCGCAGTGCGCGCCGAGCCCGGCGACGACGATGCCTTCGTCCACGCGCACGGCCCCGGTGCGTGCGGCGACGGTGCGCCGCCACGGCGAGCGCCCTCGACGCCACCGCGCCACCGAGTCGAGCCACGCGCGGTCCCACGCCCGCTCCTCCGGGGCCAACGGCTCGCGGAACTGCCAGTTCAGGTGCACCGCGCCCGCGAGCCCGCCGCCGACGCCGCACGCGCGCGCGAACGCCTCGTCGACGGTCGAAAGCACGAACTCGGCGGGGACCTCGGTGCTCGGGCATGGCAGGTCCGCCGACCATCGCACGGCGCCGTCGAGGAGCCCCGCCTGGGGAATCGACTGGTTCGCGCCGCAGTCGCGGAGCTCCGGCGGCCGGTCGGCCGCGAACACCAGCATCGGGACGCGCGCCATGCGCGCCTCGACCGCCGCCGGGAGCACGTTCGCGACGGCCGTGCCGCTGGTCATCACCGTGACCGCCGGCACGCCCGACGACTGCGCGATGCCGAGCGCCATGAACGCCCCGCCGCGCTCGTCGTGCGCGACGTGCACCGCGATGCCGCCGTGACGGGCGAACGCAACCGCCAGCGGCGCGCTGCGCGAGCCCGGGCTGATGACCGCATGCCGCACCCCGAGGCGCCAGCACTCCTCGGCCGCGAGCGACGTCCAGGCGAGGTTGAGGTTCGGTGCGTCGCGCATGCCCTCAGCTCGCGAGCCGCTCGAAGGCGAGCAGCTTGTGCCCGGTCTCTCGCCATTCCTCGGCGGGGTCGGAGCCCTCGACGATGCCTGCGCCGGCGAACGCGGTGAGGCGGTCGCCCTCGACGAGCGCCGACCGGATCGCCACCGCGACCTCGGCGCCGTCGGCCGACATCACGCCGAGCGGCCCGGCGTACAGCCCGCGGTCGAAGGTCTCGAGCTCGCGCAGCGCATCGATCGCGCGCGTCACCGGTGCCCCGGCCACCGCGGGCGTCGGGTGCAGCGCGTCGACGAGGTCCATGTCGCAGGTGCCCGTGCGCAGGTCGGCGTGCACCCGCGTCAGCAGGTGCTGCACGTAGGCAAGGCGCAGGAGGCGCGGCTCGGCGTCGGTGCGGATGCTCTCGGCGTGGCCCGCGAGCGCGTCGCGCACGCGCTCGACCACGAGGTCGTGCTCGGTGCGGTCCTTCGCGCTCGCGAGCAGCGACTCGCCGAGCAGCCGGTCGGCGACGGCGTCGACGCCGCGGGGACGCGTGCCGGCGACGGCCTCGCTCCGTGCGGCCGTCCCCGTGCGCGACACCAGCCGCTCGGGCGTCACGCCGACGAACGCCCGGCCCTCCGCGACCTCGACGAGGAAGCGGAACCCGCGCGACTCCCGTGCGGCCAATCGCGACAGCACCGCCACGGGGTCGAGCGCCGCGCTCGCTCGGTAGCGGCGGCGGCGCGCGAGCACCACCTTGCGCATCGATCCCGCGCGGATGCGCGCGAGCGCCGCGTCCACCGAGTGCATCCAGCCCGCCTCGTCGCACGGGTCGTCCTCCCGCACGAGCGCGGGCTCGACCGCGCACGCGCCCGACGGTCCGGCGAGCCGAGCGAGCAGCTCGCGAAGCCGCCCGCGGTCGGTCGACGCGGTCACGTTGACGGCGAGCGTCGCGTGCTCGCCCGCACGCCGCAGCTCGACCGTCGGCAGCACGCACGGCAGTTCGCCGAACCCGCGCCATGCCGCGTCGCGGGGCCGCTCGCGGTCGAACGGGAGCGCCATGAACCAGGCGGACGCCGTTCCCGTGCGGCCGCGCACCGGGAGCTGTTCCCACTCGGCGTGCGGGCCCGGCTCGTCGCGCGCGGCGAGCCCGATGCCCGCGATCTCGATCTTGCCCTGCCGGTCCCGGAAGTAGCGCCGGGTACCGGCCGGAGCCCCGCGCAGCCATCGCAGGAAGTCGACGTCCTCGACGTGCACCTCGGCGCGCACGAAGCTCCGCTCGCGGGGGCGCGGGAGCCCGTCCAGCTTCCCGGCGAGTGCCTGCGCCGCCGCCCCCGCCGAGGCGGGCGCGTCATCGAGGATGGCGTGGCGGTTCGACCGGACGGTGGGCATTCCGTGGATGGTAGGCCGTCAAGCACCGACCCGTGCCCACTCGGGGCACGGGTCGGAGAATCGATACGAAGTGTCGGGAACCTGCGTCCCGCGGCCCTGGTTCAGGCCGGGCAGCTCCCCCATCCGCCGAGCAGGATCCCGAGGTCGAGGCCGTTGGTCGCGCCGTCGCCGTTCAGGTCCGAGACCGGGTTCGCCGTGTCCCAGTTGCCGAGGATGATCCCGAGGTCGACACCGTTGACGGAGCCGTCGCCGTCGAGGTCTCCCGGGCAGGCCGGCACCTGCGGCGGCCCGTCGATCACCAAGTCCCCGCTCACGGCTCCGGACGTCGTCGAGAAGCTCCCGAGCAGCAGGTAGTAGGTGGTTCCGGCCAGCAGGTCCTGGTTGAGCGGGATGCCGGAGTTGGTTCCGTTGATCCGGCTGGCGTACGTCAGGGTCCCGCTGGTTCCGCAACCGGACGTGCATGCGCACGAGTCGTCGTTGTAGGCGAGCGACTGGAAGGTCTGGCCCGTGATGGGGCAGGCCGTCCCGATGGCCAGCTTGGTGTCGTTCACCGCGCCGCACATGCTGAAGGTGTAGCGGCCGGTCACGGTCGGCGTGAACTTGAAGAACGTCGCCTTGTAGAGCGTCGAGGTGGTGGTGGTCGTGGCACGGGCCGTCACCTGGGCGGTGCTCGACGCGTTGCCGACGGGGTTGCTGCCGAACGCAAGCGCCGGTGCGGAGACGCATGCCTCGATCGGCGGTGCGGGCGGCGCGACGACCTCGATCGCGATCGTGCTCGCGAGGCCCTCGGCTCCCGCGGATCCGCCGGCCACGACGAACACGGGCACTCCCGAGGCCAGGCCGAGGGTCACCTCGGAGCCGTTCCCTCCGCACGCGGACGTGCCGCATGCCCGTTCGGCCGAAGCCGGGTCGCACGCGTCGCGAACCGCGAGCTGCACGGGCGCGCCGGTCGGGCACGCGCGGATCGTGTACTGGCCGCTCCAGGGCGGCGTGAACCGGTACGTGTTCGCGCTCGCCAGCGTCCCGCACGACGCGGAATCGTCGGCGGCATCGGTTCGGAACGCGACCGAGTTGTTGCCGGAGCCGAGCGTGGGGTTGCCGGTGCCGCACGGGTCGTAGGGGGGCGGGGGCCCGATCGGGCCCACGGTGATCGGTCCGCCCGAGTTCTCCCAGTGCACCCGAAGCAGGGTTCGTTCGGTGGCCGAGGCGCCCACCTGGAACTCGGCATAGCCGTAGCGCACCGTCCCCGCGGTCGTGCCGGGATTGAAGCGGAAGCCCACGATGTGGGTCCCGTTGAGCGACCAACCGTTCGACCCGACGCCGGCTGCCGTGATGACCGCCGTGGTGCTGTTGACGAACGTGCTCGACGATCCGATCACCGTGCCCGCGGGCAGGCTGCTCGGCCCTCCGGTCGTCTGCGTCCGGACGTAGGTCGTCGCGGGATTCGGGGAGGTGGCCGACGCGTAGAAGTTGAGCGTCGTCGTGCCGTACGGATTGATGTCCCACCCGGGAAGCGCCGTCCCCGCGCTCGTGGTCGTGGCCTGCGTGTCGATCCGCACATACACCCCGTCGAGCGTCAACGGCACGTTCTGGTTGATGTTCCACGTGACGACCTCGGCCCCCGCCGGAGCGGCGCAGGCGGCGGCCACGGTCGCGGCGCGGGTCAGGTGCGAGAGGATGCGCCCGGATCGGCAAGAACTGGTCATGGCGGAAGTGTGTTCCCGAAACCGTCCGGTTCAAGCAAGTTTCTGCGCTATTGCAGCCGGAAGACACGCCGCCCGCACCCAAGGGGTGCGGGCGGCGGAAGGTGCGTGAAGGATCAGGCCTCTCGGCCCGGCCTCAGATCGGGCAGGCGCCCCAGGCGCCGAGCAGCACGCCCAGGTCCTGGCCGTTCACGAAGCCGTCGCCCGTGAAGTCGCCCTGGCACGGCGTGCTGGTGCATGCGCCCCAGTTGCCGAGCAGGATGCCGAGGTCCTGACCGTTGACGAAGCCATCGTCGTTCAGGTCCTCGACGCAGCCCTGCGGCTCCGGACCCGAGACGACGATGTTGAACGGACCGGTCTGCGCCGCGCTGTAGCCACCCACCACCAGGTAGTAGGTCTGCCCAGCCGTGAGCTCGATCTCGAACCGCGAGGTGTAGGGGGCGGCACCGGCGGTGCAGCCGTCGTCGTCGCAGATGAGGAACGTGCTGGCGTCGCCGCACGACGTCAGGATGCCCATCCGGCAGTCGACCGTCGTTCCGGTGTCGCCGCACTGCTCGAACAGGTGCAGGCCGGTGGCGCCGGGGACGAACGTGAAGTACTTCGCCGAGGCGATCGCCTGCGGCGCGAAGGGGAACGTGCAGGGCGAGCCCGCCACGTCGAGCGCCGGGTAGGCCGAGCTCGGGATCACCTGGTTCTCGCCGATCTGCGCCACGCCGATGTTGGCGGGGTCGCAGGGGTTGAGCGGCGTGAAGATCTCGACGTCCATCGTCGCGGGCACGGTGGCCTCGAAGCCGGGCTCGATGTAGCCGCCGATGGCGATGAAGTACGTCGTGCCGGCCACCGCGTCGAACGTCACGCTCGACGAGAAGCAGTCGTCGCCGCACCCGTCGTCATCCGCCGCGACGAAATTGCCCGCGTCGGCCGTGCCGCACGAGGTCAGCACCGCGAGGCGCGCGTCGACGCACTGCGAGCACGTGTTCACGGTCACGGGACCGCTGGCAGGTGCCACGTAGCGCATGAAGTTCGCCTTCGCGATCACGGGATCTCCGAACTCCGGCGTCCAGCAGCAGGACAGGTCGAGGTTCGGGGCGCCGCAATCGACGGGCACCGAGTTCATCCCTGCCTGGACCGTGGTGACGTTGCCTGCGGCGCAGGGGTCGAAGCCCTGCGTGCAGTACTGCGCCGTGAGCTCGATCTCGAGCTGCGGCGGGAGGATGACCGACGCGTCGTACCCGCCGACGGCGATGTAGTACGTGGTGCCGGCGGTGCCGGGCCACGTGACCGTGGAGGGGCCGAACTGCTCGCCGCAGTTGTCGTCGGCGCCGATGAACGCCGAGTCGCCCACGCCGCACTCGGTCATGATGAACACGACCGTGTCGACGCCCGAGTTGGCGCATGCGCTGGCGGTGAAGGTGCCGTCCTGCTTCGGGGTGAAGCGGAGGTAGTTCACCGTCGAGATGGTGATGGGCACCCACGGCACCGTCAGCGGGGCCGCATCCGGGTTCACGTTCAGCGTGTTGGCGCCGACGACCGCGTCCGCGGTCTCGCCGCACACGTCGGCGGCCTCGGCGATGACGAGCTCGAAGGTCGCCGGGGGCGCCGTGGTGTCGTCGTACATGCCGATCGCGATGAAGTACTCGACGCCGGCGTCGGCGGTGAACACGACCTGCGAAGGCCCGGCGAGGGCGCCGCAGGCGTCGTCGTCGCACGCGATGCTGGACGACGCGTCGCCGCAGACCGTGAGGACGCCCATGGCGGTGTCATCGGCGGCACTGCCGCAGACGCTCGCGACGTACGTTCCCGCCGCGGGCGCCGTGAAGCGCACGTAGGTCGGGTTGTTGGCGTCGGCGAAGTACTCGCCGCAGCCGAGCGCGCACACCGGGCCACCGGGGGTGGAGGTGACGGTGTTCGAGCCGACGATGACCTCCGCCGTCTTGAGGCAGGGGTCGATCGGGGGCGTCGCCTCGGCGATGTTCACGAGGAAGTTCGCCGGCGGGGCCGCGGTGGCGCTCCATAGGCCGACGGCGATGTAGTAGACGCTGCCGGCCGTCGCGTCGAAGGTCACCTGCGAGCGCAGGCCGCAGGTGTCGTCGTTGCAGGCGATCTCGGTGGCCGCGTCGCCGCAGGTGGTGAGCACGGCGAGGATCGTGTCGGTCGTGCCCGCGCAGGTGTCAACCGTGTACGAGGCCGAGCTCGGCGCCGTGAACTTCAGGTAGCTGGCCTTGCTGGCCGCGGTCGCGCCCACCGTGCCGCACGACACGGGAAGGTTCGGGTTGGTGGCGTTGCCGGGCAGCGTGTTCGCGCCGACCACCGCGACGAGCGGGTTGAGGCACGGATCCGACGGGGGCGGCGGCGGGGCCGACGCGCTGATCACCAGGTTGCCGCTCGGGACGTCGGCGGCGCCGAAGCCGCCGATGACGATGCGGTACGTGGTGCCCGCGGTCAGCGTGCCCGTCAGGGGGAGGCCGGTGCTCGAGGCGTTGATCCGGCTCGAGTACGAGAGGTTGCCCGCGGTGCCGCAGCCGGACGCGCAGGGGCAGGAGTCGTCGTTGTAGGCGAGCGAGAGGAAGCTGCCCGTGGCGGCGCACGTGGTGCCGATGGCAAGCTTGGTGTCACCCGCCGAACCGCACGCGGAGAACTCGTAGTTGCCCGTGGTCGCCGGGGTGAAGGTGAACCACCG
>CAMDUT010000071.1 GCA_945877905.1 Phycisphaera mikurensis NBRC 102666
ACCATCACCGCCATCGAGTCGGGCTCGGCGCGGCCGGCCGCCCAGTCGTCGGCCAGCAGCTGCATGCCGGCCGCGTACGCGTTCTCGAAGTCGCACGCCCCGTAGGCGATCGGGACGAAGTACGCGAGGTACCAGCGGCGGAGCCCGTCGTCCGTGGGACGGCGATGCACCTCGGGCCACAGGAAGCGCGCGAAGCTCATGTGCGCGTCCCGGTACGCGCCGATGCCCGCGCACGTGCACGCGAGGTTCCAGTACGCGTTGACGGACTTCGGGCTCGACGTGCCGAACGCGTGCTCCGCGCGCGCCGCGATGAACTGGAGCGCGGTGGCCAGGTCGGCGCCCTGGTCGCCCGTGACCGAGCTGAGCACGGCCCACTGCAGCTCGGCCATGATGCGACCCTCGCTCTCGGGCGGCTCGTTGGCGATGACGTGGCGGTACGCGGCGAACGCCTCGGGCTTCAGGTCCGGCGAGGTGATGCCCTTCGAGAGGACCGCGAGGCGGTGCAGCGCGAGCTCCGTGGCCGCGCGGCGAGGATCCTCGATCGGCGAGGCGTACAGGTCGGCGAGGGCCAGCCGCACGCCGATGTCGGGCTGCAGCGTGCCGGCGGGCCACGGCACGTGCTCGAGCAGCCCCGTGCGGAGCGACTCCTGCGCCCGCGGGGACTGCATCCCGCCGTCGCGGATCGCGGGCCCGACCGCGAGCGCGAGCAACGCCGGCGCGATGTGCTTCTCGGAGCCCACCGTCAGCCGCAGCAACGGCGCGGCGAGCGCGGCGAACGCCTCAGACTCGCCGCGCGGGTCGACCGCGAGCACGCGCCTCATCGCGCGCTCGACCAGCGACTGCGCGCTTCGGCGGTCGAAGGCGTTCGCGTGCGCCTCGACGACGATGGTCGCCAGCCGCCCCGCCACCAGCGGGTCGTCGCCCGCCACGCGGTCGATGACGCCCTCGACGCGCCGAAAGGCGACGGCGGCGGCGGCGGGGTCGCTGCGGAGCGTCACGTGCTGCGAGACCACGTCCTCGACCATCGCCTGCGCGATCAGCACGGAGCGGTCGCGTTGCGCACGCGCCTCGGCGGCGACGGCCGCGGCACGGTCGGCGGCGATCGCGCTGCGCGCCCAGAGCGCCAGGAGCACCGCGACCGCGAGCGCCGCCGCGACGCCGAGCGCGGAGGCCACCCGGCGCCGGCGCACGAATCGGAGCACGGATTCCCACGGCGCGAGCACGCGCGCGGCCACGGGCCGGCCGTCGAGCCACCGCCGGAGGTCGTCGGCGAGCGCGGCCACCGACTGGTAGCGGTCGTCCGGATGCGACGCGGTCGCGCGCCGGACGATCGCGTCGAGGTCGCCCTGCAGCTCATGCACCAGCGCATCGGGCGCGCAGCCGCGCGCGGCGGCGACCCGTTCGGCGATGCCCGGCTCGCGCGAGGACGCGGCCAGCCACTCGACGGGCGGGACCGCCGAGGGCCCGTCGAGCGGCGTGCGCGGCAGGCGCGTGGGCGGACCGCCCGCGAGCAGCTCGCCCAGCACCACGCCGAGCGCGTACACGTCGCTCCGCACGTCGGCCACCCCCGCCCCGTGCAGCCACTGCTCGGGCGGCATGTACTGCGGCGTACCCAGCCGCTGCCCGTCGACGGTGCGCATGCTCTGGGACGCGTCGGGCTCCAGGGCCTTCGCGACGCCGAAGTCGATGACCTTCGTCATGGGCCGGTCGGGCGACCGCGCCACCATGAGGTTCCCCGGCTTCAGGTCGCGGTGGATGATCCCCTTCTGGTGCGCGTGCTGCACGCCGTCGCACGCCTGAAGGAGCAGCTCCACGCGGTCACGAAGCGGCAGGCGGGACGCGTCGCAGTGCTGGGTGATCGGCTGGCCGTCGATGTAGGGCATCACGAACCACGGCCGACCGTCGTCGGTCACGCCCGCATCGAGCACCGACGCGACGTTCGGGTGGTCCATCCGGGCCAGCGCCTGCCGTTCGTTCTGGAAGCGCGCGAGCACCATGCGCGAGCCCGGGTCGCGGCGCAGGACCTTGAGCGCCACCAGCCGGCGCACCGGCTCCTCCTGCGAGGCAAGCCACACCGTGCCGAACCCACCCTCGCCGAGCGAGGACACCAGCGTGTAGCGGTCGATCCGCGCGTGACCCTCCTCGAGGCCGCGCTGCACCTCGGCGCCGGCGCGCGCGAGCAGCGCATCGAGCTCGCCGAAGGTCCGGGTGCCCGGGCCGGCCGAGGCCGGAAGCCCGGGCGCCTGTACGGATGGCTGCGCCTGATCCGGAAGCATGCACGGATGGTACCCCCGCACGCCGCGAATCCATCCGCATGCGGGCGCCGCCGCGCGCGGGCAGGCGGCCCGACGTTCAGTACACCCAGCCCTCGACGTCCGCGCACGCAGGCGGCGCCGACGCGAAGGGCGGCGTCACGAGCAGCATCGCGTCGAGCAGGTCGCCCTCCTCGTCGCGCTCGGCCTCGGCGGCGAGCGAGGCGGGCACCGTGATGCCCGCCTCGCCCAGGCGCCGCACCAGCTGCGCGCGCAGCGCGCGCGGCGGTTCGCCCGCTCCCTTGTACCCGCGGCGCGGCCAGCCGAACGCGTGCAGCACGGAGGACGGGCAGCCCTCGCACACGCGCACGCGCGCGTCGCGGCCCGCGTGGCAGGGCTCGATGCGGATGCCTTCGTCGGCCAGCGGCAGCAGCACCTCGCACACGAAGGTCCACGTCTGCTTGAAGACGCGCAGGTTCATGGGCGCCATGGGCGTCGCGAGCTCGCGGTCGCACGCGCGGCGCGGCTCGCGGCGCGTGCGGTCGCGCACGGTGCTCCTCCAGTGGCGGGGCGAGCCGAGCGCGGCCATCCAGCGTGCCGCTTCGAGCCACGATCCGTCGACGCCGAACTCGCGCGCGATCTCGAGGGGCACCGACATCGGCGCGTCGACGCGCCAGAGGTGGACGCGCCCGTCGTCGCGCGAGGCCAGCACCGCGCGGGCGAGCCCGCGCCGGTCGAGCCGCCCGCCGGGCACGACCGGCGCGCGCGGATCGGCGAGGTCACGCGTGACCACGCGGATCTTCGCGGCACCGCCGGCGTCGGCCCCGGAGAAGTCGACGCCGTGGATCACGAGCGGCGCGGAATGTTCGAGGGCGTCAACCCGCACCGCAGCCGCCGCCGGGCTTGCCGCACGGGCACGAGGGGCCCGAGTGGACGTGCGTCGCGCCGACGGACGATCCCGCGACCCCGAAGACGCTGTGGCGCCTTCGGAAGGTGCGCCCCTTGCCGGAGGGATCCTCGACGGGTGCGTCCGCGTCCCGCATGGGGCGCAGGAGGGTGATCACCTCGCGGTCCGTGTCGTTCTCGTACTCGTACTGCGGCATGGCTTCGATCACTTTACGCGCTTGGTGCGCGCGGTGCGCTTGCCGCCCGCGGTGCGCTTGCCGCCCGGGGCGCTGCCGGTGCGCTTGCGCCGCTCGCGCTCCTGCGGGGTGGCGAACGCCTGCTCGCGCAGCTGCGAGAGCTCGCGGGAGGTGAGCTCGCGCCACTCGCCGGCCTGGAGTCCCTTGAGCTGCAGCGGGCCCATGCGGACGCGCCGAAGCTTCTTCACGGGGTGGCCCAGCGTCCCGAGCATGCGCCGGACCTGCCGGTTGCGCCCCTCGCGCAGCTCCATGTGGAGCATGGTGCGGGTCGCGTCGCGCTTCAGGAGCGTCAGGTGAGAGCGCGGGGCCGCGGGGCCCTCGGACTCGCCGCGGCCGCGGGGGAAGAGCTCCGCCGAGAGCCGCTCGACCGCGCCGTCCTCGACGCGGCCGCCGACCGTCACCTCGTATCCCTGGTGCATCTCGAAGCGCGGGTGCGTGAGGCGGTTCGCCAGCTCGCCGTCGTTCGTGAGGAGCAGGAGCCCCGATGCGTCGAGGTCGAGTCGCCCCACGGGATAGAGCCGGGCCTTCGACGGGTGCGCGACCAGGTCGATGGCGCGCGTCCGCCCCTCCGGGTCGCTGTTGGTGGTGACCACGCCCCTCGGCTTGAAGAGCATGACGTACACGTTGCGCTGCGCCGCGCGGATGCGGCGGCCGTCGACGCGGATGTCGTCCTCGTCGGGGTTCACCCACGCCGGCAGGCCGTCGATTCGGTGTCCGTTGACGGTCACGCGGCCCTCGGCGACGGCGTCCTCGCAGGCCCGGCGCGACCCGACCGCGGCATCCGCGAGCACCTTCTGGATGCGCGGCCCGCGCGAGTCGTCCTGGTACGGATGGGTGGGTGACGATCGGCGGCGCATCGGGACATCGTATCGGCACGCGGGTATGGTTCCGCCCATGCCTTCGCTCGCCGCCGCCGTCCTCGTGATCACCGCAGGAAGCGGGCCCTGCGGCGCGGGCATCGGCGAGGCGCTGGTGCGCCCGCTCGACGCGTCGACCCCGGTGGGCGACGCGGTGCGCGAGGGCGCGGTCGACGAGGACGTTCGGCGCTGGTCCGCGTTCATGGCCGCGGCGCCGTCGCGGTTCGCGCTGCGCGGCATCCCGGCGCCGGTGCGCATGGCGTTCCTTCGGCCGTTCGCCCTCCCCGAGCTCTCGCGCACGGTCGCGGCGTCGGCGGGCGACGCGGCCGAACGGCCCTTCCTCGCCGCGGCGCGCCACGCGGCGCGCGCGTTCGGCGTGGACTGGGCGCCGCCCGCGCAGCGCAGCGTGCTGGAGGTGAGCGAGCCGCAGCGGGCCATCTTCGCGCTCGACTTCCTGCTGAACCCCACCACCCTGTGGGTGCGGCAGGCACTCGACGCGGCCGGCGTGCCCGCCGACGCCGCGCCTTGGGCGCGCGCGCTCCTCGACGCGACGCCCTCGACGGCAGGCGACCGCGCGCCCTCGCCGGCCGCGCGCCAGGCCGCGGCGGCGATCCCCGCGATCGACCGCGAGCTGCTGGTGCGCGCGGTCGCGCACTTCGACGAGGAGCTGTCGTTCATGGGCGACTGGAAGGCCTTCGCTTCGGAGGAGCTCCCGCCGGAACTCGCGGGGGCCGTCGACGGCGCGATCCTGACGGCGCAGCCGGTGCCGGAGCTCGGCTGGCTCGTGGTCGGCGGCCTCGGGCCGAACCGCTACGACATGTCGCGCATCGCCGCGGTCTTCGAGCCCGGCGGCGACGACCGCTACGAGTGGCCCTCGGACGCGGCAGGCAGCCGGCTGGTGGTGGACGTCGCCGGGAACGACGCTCACGTGACGGCAGCCACGGGCGCCGCGGTCGCGGGCGCGGCCGGCGCGGCCGGCGGCGTGAGCGTGATCGACGACCGCGCGGGCGACGACCGCTACGCGTGCGCGCGCAACGGGCTCGGCGGCGCGGTGCTGGGCGTCGGGCTGCTTCTCGACCGGGCGGGCAACGATTCGTACGAAGGGGGCACCTGGACCGTCGCGAGCGCCATTGGCGGCATCGGCGCGGTGATGGACCTCTCCGGGGACGATTCCTACGCGTCCGACCTGCACTCGCAGGCATCCGCGGGCCCCGTGGGCGCGGCGCTCCTCGTCGACGGCGCGGGCAACGACCGCTACCGCGCCGACGGCCGCGCGCCGAGCGCGTACGGGCTCGCCGCGGTGTCGGCGTCGTTCTCGCAGGCGTGCGGCTACGGGTTCCGCGCGCTCGGCGCGCCGGGCGGCGTGGCGACGCTCGTGGACCTCGCGGGCGACGACCGCTACGAGTGCGGCGAGTTCGGCCAGGGCTGCGGCTACTTCCTCGCGCTCGGCACGCTGCACGACCGCGCGGGCTCGGACCTCTTCCGCGGCAGCCGGTACGCGCAGGGCACCGCGGCGCACCAGGCCTTCGGCGCCCTGCTCGACGACGCGGGCGACGACTGGTACTGGTCGATGACCGCGGCCGGCCAGGGTGCGGCATGGGACATGGCCGCGGCGGTGCTGGTCGACCGCGCCGGCGACGACTCCTACCGCGCGGACGGGCTCTCGCAGGGCGCGGCCGCGCAGCAGGCGGTCGGGATGCTCCTCGATCTCGACGGCGCCGACGCGTACCGCGCCACGGGCCGCAGCCAGGGCGAGGCCGACGACAACCGGTACCACTGGGACTCCGGGCAGTGCACGAGCTTCGGGATCCTGGTCGACCGCGCGGGCCCCAACCGATTCTCGACCGGCAAGCGCGACGGCGAGCGGCGCGTCACCGGCGAGGGCGGCCGCGACAACGGCAACTCGCGATGGGGCGTGTTCGTGACGCGCTGAACGCGGCCATAGACTGCCTCGATGGACCTCGCATCCCGCGCCGCGCTGCATCCCACGCACGCCGCGATGCGCGCGCTGCGCATCGCGGTCCTCCTCTGGAAGCGGATCGTGCACGACGACCTGCCGGCCATGGCGTCGGCGCTGGCGTACAAGACGCTCCTTGGGCTGATCCCCATCCTGGTGGTCGTGACGCTGGTGGCGAAGACGCTGATGGGGGCCGAGTTCGCGCCGTTCGTCGCGGGCTTCATCAAGTCGCTCGGGCTCGACCAGATGCGGATCGTGCCTCCGGGCGACGGCACGGCGCAGGGTCCCGTGGCCCTGGGCGCATGGGTCGAGACGCTGGTGACGCAGGCCTCCGAGATCGACCTGAGCGCGCTCGGGTGGGTGGGCGTCGCGGTGACGGTCACGAGCGCGATCTGGCTGATGACGAGCATCGAGCTCAGCTTCAACCGCATCTGCCGCGCGCGCGCCGGGCGCTCGTGGGTGCGCCGCGTGGTGCTCTACTGGTTCGTGCTCACGGCGAGCCCGCTGCTGCTCGCCGCGATCCCCCTGCTCTCGTCGCTGCTGCGCAGCGCGGACGGCGCGCCGGCCATCGGCTGGGCCGTGCGGCTCGTCGGCACCGCGTGGGATGTCGCGGTGCTGTGGGTGCTGCTCTTCCTCGTCTACATGATCGTGCCCGCGGGGCGCGTGCGCGCGCACGGCGCGGCGTTCGGCGCGTTCGCGGCGGCCGCGGTGATCATCCTCCTGAAGGGGCTGCTGGCCGCGTACTTCCAGCATGCGTTCGGGATGAGCCGGCTCTACGGGTCGCTTGGCCTCGTGCCCGTGTTCATGTTCTGGATGTGGGTGGTGTGGATGGCCGTGCTCGGGGGCCTCGAGATCGGCGCGATCGTGCAGACCGTGCGCCTGCGCGGGCTCGACGCAGGGATGGCGTGCATCGACGGCATCGCGCCAGACCCGGTGCTGTCGGTGGCGGCGATGGAGGCCTCGGCGGACGAGTGGCGCGCGGGACATCCCGTGACGCGCGAGGCGATCGCGACGCGGCTGTGCATCGACGACCGCCTCGCGGGCGAGGTGCTCGAGTCGCAGGTGCGCTCGGGCTTCCTGGTCCGCACCGAGGGCGACGCATACCTGCCCGCGCGGCCGCCGGCCACGATCGCGGTCGCCGACGTCCTGCGCGCAGCGCAGGCCGAGTGCGCCGGCGAGGACGCGATCGGCCGTGCGCCCGCGGCCGCGGCGCTGCGCGAGGCCCAGTTCGGGCGCGCGGGTGCGTCCACGCTCGGGGCGGACGGCGCGGGCGGCGGGGCTACACTCCCGTGATGCACGACACCGGCGACGCGCCGCAGTTCGTCGAGTTCACCCATCCCGCGGGCCACCTCGTGGCGCGCGTGGTGGTGCCGAGCATCGGGCAGGCCGAGGCCACCGAGGTCCGCGACGCGATCGCCGGGCGGCTCGCGGCCACCGAGCGCGGCAGGTGCTTCGTGCTCGACCTGTCGGAGGTGTCGCTCATCTCGAGCCTTGGGCTCGGGACGTGCGTCGACCTCCGCAACATGGCCGAGAAGGGCGGGGTCCGCCCCGTCGTCTTCGGCATGAACCGGCACCTCGTCGACCTGTTCCGCATGATGCGGGTCGACCGCCTGTACGAGTTCGCCCGCAGCCAGCAGGAGCTCGACGCGCTCGTCGCGCGATGACCCCGGTGAGGCACGCCATGCTCCGACGATCCGCCCGCACCCGCCGTCCCTCCGGGAACCCGCCCGCGCTCGCCCTGGCCGCGGCCGCGCTCGCCCTCCCCTCGACGGCAGGCTGCTACCGGCACGTCGTGGGCGTCAACGGCACGTCCGCGAGCAAGGTCGAGGTCCACGAGGCCAACATCGGCCGCGACGAGAGCGTCTGGAGCCAGCCCCGGCCGAAGCCGGTGGAGCGCGACTCCGCCACCTGGGAGCGCCTGCCGGACGCGCCGAAGAACTGAGCGCGCGCCGGGGGCGCCCGCGCCTATCATTCCCGCTCCCATGGGCATCGAACAGGCACTCCCCGTCGACAGCGTCCTCACCACGCAGCTGCAGCGCGTCGTCAACTGGGCGCGCCGTTCCAGCGTCTGGCCGATGCCCTTCGCGACCGCATGCTGCGGCATCGAGCTCATGGCGACCGCGTGCAGCCGCTACGACCTCGCGCGCTTCGGCGCCGAGGTGATGCGCTTCAGCCCGCGCCAGTGCGACCTGATGATCGTCGCCGGCCGCGTGAGCATCAAGACGCTGCCCGTGCTGCAGCGCATCTACATGCAGATGACCGAGCCCAAGTGGGTGATCTCGATGGGCGCCTGCGCGAGCACGGGCGGCGTCTTCGACACGTACGCGGTCGTGCAGGGCGTGGACCAGTACATCCCGGTGGACGTCTACATCCCGGGCTGCCCGCCCCGCCCCGAGATGCTCATCGAGGGCATCATGGCCATCCAGCGCGTGATCGACAACGACCAGATCCCGCGAGACCCCACGGGCAAGCGGCTGCCGCTGCAGATCGCGCTCGAGCCGAACTACCGGCCGCGCGTGCAGCCGGCACCCGTCACGATCGGCGCGTCCTGACCGCGTGACATCCGCTCGCGCAGCCGGCGCATGAGCGCCGACCAGCGCTGCCGCAGCGCCTCCTCGGACACCCCCATCGCGTCGGAGACCTCTCGCCACCGGTGGCCGCGCAGGCGGTGCTGGATGAGCTCCGCGTCCTGCGGGCGCACGCGCTCCATCTCGCGCATGAGCCGGGCCAGCTCCGCGCGGAGGCCGTCGTCCACGCGGTCCTCCTGCACGGCGGGGCGCTGCGAGGCGAAGCCGGCCACGGCCTCGGCCAGGCGCGCCGCGCGCATGCGATGACGCTGCACCGCACGCTGCACGACCCGCGCCACGAAGCTCCATGCCTCGGGCGCCGACCGCATGCGGAACGACCCGCGCGCCGCCGCGCCGTCGACGCGCCGCAGCGTGGTCGAGAAGACGTCGTCCGGGTCCACGCCCGGTGCCCGGCCCGCGGTGCGGTCGATCCGCCGCCGCACGGCCGTCTCGTTGGCGAGGATGAAGTCCGCGATGAGCTCGCGGTCCGAGGCACGGCGGGGCTCGCCCGTCGCCGTTCCGTCCGTGGTGGCGTGGTCGTCCATGCCCCGAGCGTCCGATCCGCGGGCGCCGGGTTCAAGCCTTCGGCGCGGAATCCGGGCGCGGGGCGGCCTTATCGGCCCGCAGGCGAAGCGCGGTCATCACCACGACCACCTGCACCGCCGCGGTTCCGAGGGTCGTGACGATCACCTGCGGACGCGTCCACTCGGCGACCGTGAGGTAGAGGCACACGTTGGCCACCGCGAACAGGGTCCACGTGAGCACCGAGACGCCGTCGGCCTTGCCGCGGCGGAGGAGGGTCATCAGCTGGAGCACGCTGGCCGCGGGGAACACCACTGCGGGCACCCACCCCACCGCGTCGAGGAGCGGCTGGTACCAGGCGGGGTCGTTCACGCGAGGTCCGCCGTGAAGCGCGCGATGCGCGCGAGGCCCTCTCGCAGCTGCGACTCGTCGCTTGCGAACGTGATGCGCACGTGGTCGGCGGCGCAGTCGCCGAAGTCCCCGCCCGGGACGACCGCGACGTGCGCCTCGGCGAGCAGCGCCTCGGCGTACGAATGTCCGTCGGCGATGGCCCGCCCCGCCGGCGTGCGGAGGCCCTTGCACGCGGCGACGGAGGGGAACGCGTAGAACGCGCCGGTCGGCGCGACCGTCCGCAGGCGCGGGATCCCCGCGAGCAGCTCGGCGACCAGGCGGGCACGCCCGGCGAACGCGCGTCGCATCGCCTCCACCTGCGGCGCGCTGCGCTCGGAGAGCGCCTCGACGATCGCGGGCATGAAGAACGCCGGGATGTTGTTCGTCATCTGCGCCTGCAGCTTCACGAGCTCCTGCAGGAACCGGCCGCCGTCGGCCGGCGCGCAGACGTAGCCGATGCGCCAGCCGGTCATCGCGAACGCCTTGCTCATCCCGTTCAGCGTGACGGTGCGCCCGGCGAGCGCGGGGATGCAGCCGGGCGAGAAGTGGCGGAGGCCCGGGAGGAGCTCGGGGTACGTGAGCTTCTCGTAGATCTCGTCGCTCACGACCGACACGTGCGGGTGCCGCGCGATCACCTCGCACAGCGCCCGCACCTCGGCCTCGGAGTACGCGATGCCGGAGGGGTTCGACGGGCTGTTCAGGATCACCGCGACCGTGCGCGGCCCGATCGCGGCGTCGAGCTGCGCCGGCGTGACCTTGAAGCCGTGCTCCATGGCCCCGGGGACCTCGATGCACCGGCCGCCCGCGAGCTCGATGAGCGGGCGGTAGCTGACCCATGCGGGCGTCGGGAGGACCACCTCGTCGCCCGGGTCGACGAGCGCCTGCAGCGTGAGGTACAGCGCATGCTTTGCGCCGGCCGTGATCGCCACGTGCGCCGCCGTGCACTCGATGCCGTTGTCGCGGCGCAGCTTGGCGGCGACCGCCTCGCGCGCCTCGGGCGTGCCGGGCGTGGCGACGTACTTGGTCATGCCGGCCGCCAGCGCGCGCGCGGCGGCATCCTTGATGTTCGCGGGGGTGTCGAAGTCGGGCTCGCCCGTGCCGAACGACACGACGTCGACGCCGTCCTTGCGCATCGCCGCGGCGCGCGCCGCCACCGCGAGCGTGGCGCTCTCCTTCATCCGTGCGACGCGGCCGGAGACCTTCATCGTCGGCGCAGTCTATCGCTACACTCCGCCGATGCACTACGACTCGCACCAGCCGGTGCTCAACGACCTCGAGGCGCGGATCACGACCATCCGCGACTCCCTTTAACTACCCCACCAAGGTCCTCGAGCGGAACAGGCTGAACGCGCGGATGGAGTCCGCGGACTTCTGGAACGACCAGCGCGCCGCCCAGCGGGTGATCGACGAGCTGAAGGTGGTCCGCGCGCAGATCGAGCCGCTCGAGGACGCCATGAAGGCCCTCGAGGACGCGAAGGTCGGATACGAGATGGCCAAGGAGGCGAACGACCACGACCTGCTGGTCGAGGTCGACGGCTCCATCCACGCCATCGAGGCGATGATGGAGAAGGTCGAGGCGCAGAGCCTGCTGTCGGGCAAGCACGACCACCGCAACTGCTTCGTCACCATCCAGGCCGGGGTCGGCGGCACCGAGGCCAACGACTGGGCCGAGATGCTCGAGCGCATGTACCTGCGCTGGTGGAGCTCCATGGGCTTCAAGGCCGAGGAGATGAACCGCCTGCCCGGCACCGAGGTCGGCATCTCCGAGGCGATGTATCGCCTCACCGGCCCCTTCACCTACGGCTACATGAACTGCGAGCGAGGCACGCACCGCCTCGCGCGCGTGAGCCCCTTCAACGCCGAGGGCAAGCGGCAGACGAGCTTCGCCACCGTCGAGGTGACGCCCGAGTTCGAGACCACCGCGCTCACGATCCCCGAGAAGGACATCGAGGTGGTGGCGTTCGTGCGCGCGAGCGGCCCCGGTGGCCAGAACGTCAACAAGGTCGCGAGCGCCATCCGCATCACCCACCTTCCCACCGGGATCCAGGTGGTCGCGAGCACCTACCGCGACCAGCTGCAGAACAAGAGCCAGGCCTTCGCCGTGCTGCAGTCGAAGCTCGAGGCGCTCGAGGAGGAGCGCCGCCAGGCCGAGCTCGACGCGGCGACGGGCGGCAAGGTCGACCGCGGCTGGGGCACGCAGATCCGCTCCTACGTCTTCTACGACAACCGCGTGAAGGACCACCGCACGGGCTTCGAGATGATGGTGCCGCAGCGCGTGCTCGACGGTGACCTCGGCGGGTTCGTCGACGCCGAGCTCAAGCGGCGCCGCGCGTCGCGCGAGGTCGCGCCCGCATGACCGACGCGCCGGGCGATGCCGCACCGCAGGGGCCCGCGGGCGCCGCGGCGTGGCTCGCGATCGGCGCGGCGTCGGGCGTCCTGCTCGGCGTTCCCGCGGCCGTCGCGATGCTGCCCGAGGCGCCGCTCGACCACGCACGGGACCTGCACGCGCTGGTCGCGATGCCGGGACGCGGGACGCTGCTCGTGCTGTGGGCGTCGGTGATCGCGGGCTTCGCGCTCGGCGCGCTCGCGGTGCGCCGCCGGGCCTCGGGCTCGTGGTCGGCAGGGTTCCTCGGCGGCGCGGTGCTGTCCGTCACGCTGCTGGCCTGGGCGCACCTGGAGGCGCGCGAGCGGGCCTCGCTCGACGCGGCCATCGGGGGACAGGAACGCATGCTCGCCGAGTCGCTGCGCCGCCAGCTGGACGTGCGCTTCGCGGCGGTGGGGCAGCTCGCGAGGTCGTCGGCACGCCCGGACTCCGACGAATGGGCCGCGGCGGCGCAGTCGATCTCGGTCGACTTTCCCGCCACGCGCTGGGTCGCGGCGATCGCGACGGCGGACGGGCGCATATCGGCCGTGCGGACCGTCCCGGACGACGCCGCGTCGACGTCGTCCGGGACCGCGGCGGCGCTCGCCTCGATGGCCAGCGGGCTCGGGCGTTCCGGCCGCGCGACCGCGCTCACCGACGACGGCCGCACGTTCCTCGTCGGCGCGAGCGGGCCGGGCGGCGCGGCGGCCGCGGCGATCGACGTCGAGGCGCTCGTGTCGGCGGCGGCCGAGGCGCTCGAGCCCGGCCTCGCGGCATCGGCCGAGGTCAGGGCCGCCGCGCCCGGCGCGCACCCGAGCGCCGCGACGGTCGGGCCGTCGACC
>CAMDUT010000072.1 GCA_945877905.1 Phycisphaera mikurensis NBRC 102666
CCCCGCACGGTTCGCCGCGCGCGGCCGGCGCGGCCATGCGCGCGCCAGCGCGGCTTCCGGCGTCCTCGCCGGACGCGGGCGCAGGCCAGGATGGCGCGGCGGGCGACGCGGCGGCGCGCGCGAGGGAGATCGGTGCGCTGCTTGCGGTCGAGCCCATCGAGGTCGAGGTCGGGTCTCGGCTCGTCGAGCTGGTCCGCGAGGGCGAAGGTTCGCCGGTGCTGCGGAGGATCGAGGTCGTGCGGCGGCAGGTCGCACAGGACCTCGGCATCATCGTTCCGCCGGTGCGCATCCGCGACGAGCGCACGCTGCCGGCGGGCGGCTATCGCATCCGCATCCGGGGCGCGGCCGTCGGAGAGGGCGAGCTGCGGCTGGGCGAACTGCTCGCGATGCCGGGCGACGGGCAGCTCCCGGACCTTCCGGGGATCCGCGTGCGGGAGCCCGCGTTCGGTCTCGACGCGCTGTGGATCGCGCCGTCGCTGCGTGCGCTCGCCGAGGGCCGAGGATGCGCGGTGGCTGCGCCCGAGTCGGTGCTCGGCGCGCACTTCGCGACCGTGGTCCGCCGCCACGCGGACGAGCTGCTCACGCGCGAGCACGTGGCCGACCTCCTGCAGGAGCTCGGTCGCCGCGCGCCGCGCCTGGTCGAGGACACGGTGCCTGCGTGCATCCGGCCCGGCGAGCTGCAGCGCGTGATGCAGTGCCTGCTGCGGGAGCGCGTCCCGGTGCGCGACCTCGAGGCCGTGCTCGAGTCGGTGGCGGATGCCTCGCGGCGGACGCGCGACCCGTGGGCGCTCGCGGAGTCCGCGCGCTCGGCGCTGCGACGCACGATCTGCCAGCAGTACGCGCGCCCCGACGCCGACGGCCGCCCGGTGCTCTCCTGCATCGCCGCGGGACCCGGCCTCGACGCGATGGTCGCGGCCGCGGTGCGCGAGACGGATGGCGAGCCCGCGATCGCGCTCTCCGCCGCGGACGCCGCGCGGGCGGTTCGCGCGGTGGCCGCGGCGGCACGGCCGCTCGCCGAGAGCGGGCTGCCCGTGGTGGTGCTCGCGTCGCGCGGTGCCCGGGCGGCGCTGGCGCGGCTCCTGGCGCCGCACATCCCGGGAAGCGCGGTGCTGGCATTCGACGAATTGGTGCGAGGCATCGACGTCGAGCGCGTCGGCGACGCGGAACTCATCGAGGACACGGCGGAGGCAGCGGCATGACCACGGTCAGGTACATCGCGGATTCGATGGCCGAGGCGATGTTCGCGGCCCGGCGCAACCACGGCATGGACGTGCGCGTGCTCCGCGCGGGGCCTCGCACCTCGCGCGGGCGCGGAATGGCGTTCGAGGTCGTGGTCGAGGCGGGCGCGACGGCGACGGCGGCGCGGCGTGCGGCCCGGGCCGCGCTGGCCCGTGCCGTGATGGCCGCCCGCATCGCGGCGCGCGAGGCGACGGGTACCGTCGAGGCGGCGCGGCCGGGCGCGGCCCACGCGGGCGCGCTTGCCCGGCTGGCGGCGCGCATGCGAGCGCAGTCGCTTCCCGAGGACCTCGTCGCGCACGTCCTCGCCTCGGTGCGCGGGCGGCTCGACGCCGCCCTGGCGGACGAGATGGACGCGATCGCGCAGGCGGCCGCGCTCTCGGCGCTCGCGTCGCTGATGCCGGTGTCGGAGCCGATCGCGCCGCGCGGCGCCGCGGCCACCGGGCGCCCGCTCGTGATCGGCGTGGCCGGCCCGACGGGCGTCGGCAAGACCACCACGCTCGCGAAGCTCGCCTCCCTGTGGCGGATCGACCGCGGACTGCGCGTCGGCATCGTGGCGGCCGACGCGTACCGGGTGGGCGCGGTCGAGCAGCTGCGGACCTACGGCCGCATTCTCGGCGTCGCCGTGCACGCCTCCGAGGGGCCGTCCGCCGCGGCGGAGGCGCTCGCGCGCATGTCGGACCGCGACGTGGTGCTGGTCGACACGCCCGGGCGCGGGCATCGCGACGCGGCGCGCATCGCGGACGTCGCCGCGGTGCTGCGCGCGGTGCGCGTCGACGAGACGCTGCTGGTCCTTCCCGGCGCGGCGTCGGCGCGCGCGCTCGAGGAGGCGGTCGATGCGTTCCGGCCGACCGCGCCGACGCGAACCGTCCTGACGAAGCTCGACGAGAGCGAGGGCCTCGGCGCGCTCGTGGGCGCGGTTCGGCGCAGCGCGTGCCCGGCATCGTGGTTCACCGACGGCCAGGAGGTCCCCGACGACATCGAGCGCGCCGACGCGGAGGCGTTCGCGCGCCGCCTGCTCGGGTGCGAGGCGCGTGACGGGAGCGCCCCGTGACGGACCGCCAGGCCGATGCCCTGCGGGTGCGGGCGGCGGCGGCGGGCATCGTGCCCGGCGCGACGGCGCCGGCATCGCCCGGCCTCGCGCCGGCTCCCGCCCGCCTTGCGCGCGCGATCGCGGTCGCGAGCGGCAAGGGCGGGGTGGGCAAGAGCACGGTCGCGCTCGGGATCGCGATGGCCTCCGGCGAGCGCGGCGTCCGCACCGTGCTCGTCGACGCGGACCTCGGGATGGCGAACGCCGACATCCTCGCGGGCGTGCGCGCGCGGCACTCGGTGGCCGAGTGGCTCGCGGGTCGCGTGCAGCTCAGCGACTGCATGGTCCGCGTGGCGCCGCGCACGTGGCTGCTCGCGGGTGCCTCGGGCATCGCGCGGATGGCCGACCTCGACGCGGGGCACCGCGTTCGCCTCCTCGGCGGACTCGCGCGCATCGCGTCGCACGTCGACCGGCTGGTGATCGACCTCGGCGCGGGAATCGGCGCGGGGACGCTGGATCTCGCGTGCTCTGCCGACCGCGTGCTGGTGGTCACGACTCCCGAGCCCACTTCGCTTGCGGACGCCTACGCGTTCATGAAGGCCTGCGCGCGTCGCGGGCGGCTCGAGGGCTGGCATTGCGCGGCATCGATGGCGCGCGGCGACGAGGGCATTCGCGCGTGCGAACGCCTGGCGCGCACCGCTGAGAGGCACCTCGGAGTGCGGCCCGAGTTCGCGGGGGCCGTGCCCGACGACGACGCCGTGCGGTCGTGCGTGCGTGCATCGCGCCCCGTGCTTGCCGCCGCGCCGCACAGCGCCGCGGGACGCGCGATCCGCGGCCTCGAGGCTCGGCTCTCGGGCGTCGAAGCCGCGCCCGCCTCGGGCGGCGTCGGGTTTCTCGCCCGGCTGGCCGTCCGGTGGGGCGGTTCGGCCGCCGCCGCCGCTGCGGCCGTGGCCGCGGTGGGCGGCTCGGTGCAGAGGTGAAAATAATTCGCATTCCGGTGACAATGGGCCTTGCGGAGCCCATTGGCACGCTGTTATATTGGACGCGCCGAAGCGACCGTCACGGATCGATGGCGCGCAGGCACCCCCGGCATGGATGCTGGGGTTCAACGGAGTCCAGCGAACCCGCAGGGCGGGCGTCGGCTCCTTCATCAGGGGCCTGCTTGGCGGGGATCCGCCTGGCCGGTCCGGCGTGCGTTCTGCACTCTCTTCTCGCAGGTCAAGGAGCGACCGATGTCGAAGAGTCAAGCGCGGGAGGTGTCTCGGAAGGCACCCTCCGCGGTCACGAAGCGTTCTTCCAAGGGCTCTGCCCCTTCCCGCACCCAGGCGACGACGTCCAAGCGTCCGGCGTCCGGACCGCGTGCATCCGCGACGCGCACGGTGGCTGCGTCGCGCACCGGTGCGGCGGCACCGCGCCCGGCCGAGACCTCGCGCACATCGGTTGCCGTGCGGCCCGCCGCGCCGCGCCCGGCGGACCGCGTCGTGCCGCCCGCGCGCGTGATCGAGGTGTCCGCGCCGGCACGCGTCCCGTCCACCCATGACGCCCTCTGGGCCGCCTACCGCGACGCGAGCGATCGCGGCGACCGGGTGCGCCGGGAAGACCTGCGCAACCGCCTGATCGAGCGGTTCTACGAGGTGGTCCGGTTCACCGCCGAGCGCGTGCACACGCGCCTGCCGAGCGAGGTGGACGTGAACGACCTCATGAGTGCCGGCCTGTTCGGCCTCATGGACGCCATCGACTCGTTCGACCCCGCGCGCGGCGTCAAGTTCGAGACCTTCTGCGCGCCGCGCATCCGCGGCTCGATCTTCGACGAGCTCCGCAACATGGACTGGGTGCCGCGCCTGGTGCGCAGCCGCACCGCCAAGGTCGAGAAGGTGCGCAAGGAGTTCGAGCTCACGCACGGCCGGCGCCCGACCGACGACGAGATCGCCTCGATCATGAACGTCAGCGGCGCCGAGTACGACAAGCTCTCGAAGGACTCGCGGCCGGTCGGCGTCGTCAGCCTCGACCGCAAGGCGTTCGAGAGCGACTCGAGCCGCGAGGTCCGCGAGGTCGACGTCATCGAGGACGGCCGTCAGCCGAACCCGGCCGAGATCGTGCAGCGCGGCGACCTGCAGCACCTCATCACCAAGGGCCTGTCGCGCGCGGAGCGCCTGATCGTCATCCTCTACTACTACGAGGAGATGACCATGAAGGAGATCGGGCTCACGCTCGACCTTTCCGAGAGCCGCGTGAGCCAGATGCACTCGAGCATCCTGGCGCGCCTCAAGGCGCAGATGCAGCACCGCATGAAGGATTTCTGAGCCACCTGCCGGAGGGTCCATCTTCCGAGCGCCCGCGCCCCGCGTGACCCGCGGGGCGCGGCCATTCTCACACGGACATCGGGGCGACCGGGCGGTCGACGAGGATCCTCGCCGCCGTCCTCGCCTTCACCTCGTCGACCGTCACGCCCGGCGCGGTCTCGACGAGGCGGAACAGCCCCTGCGCGCGGTCGAGCTCGAACGCCGCGAGGTCGGTGACCAGCATGTGCACGCATGCGCGGCCGGTGAGGGGCAGGGTGCACGCGGGAAGGAACTTCGACTCGCCCTTCTTGTTGCAGTGCTCCATCACCACCACCACGCGCCGCACGCCGGCCACGAGGTCCATCGCGCCGCCCATGCCCTTCACGAGCTTGCCGGGGATCATCCAGTTCGCGAGGTCGCCGCGCTCGCTCACCTCCATCGCGCCGAGGATCGCGAGGTCGACGTGGCCGCCGCGGATCATCGCGAAGCTGTCGGCGCTCGAGAAGAAGCTTGCGCCCGGGACCGCGGTCACGGTCTGCTTGCCGGCGTTGATGAGGTCGGCGTCGACCTCCGCCTCCGTCGGGAAGGGGCCCATGCCGAGCAGCCCGTTCTCCGACTGCAGCCACACCTGCATGCCCGCGGGCACGTGGTTGGCCACGAGCGTTGGGATGCCGATCCCGAGGTTCACGTAGAAGCCGTCGCGCAGTTCCTGCGCGGCGCGCTTCGCGAGCTGGTTGCGGTCGAGGGGCATGCGGCTCCTGGGTCGCGGGTGGCGGTCAGCCGAAGACGATGCCCTGCGCCAGCGGCAGGTCCTTCGACCAGTTCACGGTGCAGGTCTGGCGGCGCATGTACTGCTTCCAGCTGTCGGACCCCGACTCGCGGCCGCCTCCGGTGTCCTTCTCGCCGCCGAACGCGCCGCCGATCTCGGCGCCGCTGGTGCCGATGTTCACGTTGGCGATGCCGCAGTCGCTGCCCTCGTGGCTGAGGAAGCGCTCGGCGCTGCGCACGCTGTCGGTGAAGATCGCGCTCGAGAGCCCCTGGTCGACGCCGTTGTTGATGGCCATCGCCTGTTCGAGCGAGTCGACGGTGAAGACGTAGAGGATCGGCGCGAAGGTCTCCTCGCAGCAGATCGAGGGGACGTTCCCGCGCGGCACCGCGATGAGCGTCGGCTCGACGAAGTTCCCCGCCTTGCGGGCGAAGCGGTCGATGCCCTTGGTCCCGCCCGCGAGCACCTTGCACCCGTCGCGCTCGGCATGCTCGACCGCCGCGCGCATCGACTGCACCGCGCGGGCGTTGATGAGCGGTCCCATGAGCGTGCCCTTGCGCATCGGGTCGCCGATCGGCACCGTGCGATACGCCTTGACCAGGCGCTTGGTGAGCTCCGCCGCGACGCCCTCGTGGACGATCAGGCGCCGCGTGGTGGTGCAGCGCTGGCCGGCGGTGCCGACCGCGCCGAACAGCACCCCGCGGACCACGAGGTCCATGTCGGCGTCCGGCATCACGATGATCGCGTTGTTGCCGCCGAGCTCGAGCAGCGTGCGGCCGAGGCGCTTGCCGACGACCTCCGCCACGCGGCGTCCCATGCGGGTGCTGCCGGTGGCGCTGATGAGGGGCAGGCGCCGGTCGGCGAGCATGGTCTCGCCCACCTCGGCGTCGCTGCCGATGACCAGGCCGAACACGTCCTCGGCCTTGCCCTTCGTCGGGCGGAAGAGGTCCTGGCGGCGCATCACGTCCTGCGCGACCTTGTTCATCGCGATCGCGGTGAGCGGCGTCACGAGCGACGGCTTCCACACCATCGTGTCGCCGCAGGCAGCGGCGATCATCGCGTTCCAGGCCCATACGGCGGCCGGGAAGTTGAATGCGGTGATGATGCCGATGGTGCCCAGCGGGTGCCACTGCTCGTACATGCGGTGGCGCGAGCGCTCGCTGTGCATGGTGAGGCCGTAGAGCTGGCGCGAGAGGCCCACCGCGAAGTCGGCGATGTCGATGCACTCCTGGACCTCGCCGAGGCCCTCGGGGAGGATCTTGCCCATCTCGCGCGTGACGAGCTCGCCGAGCGCGTCCTTGTGCTCGCGGAACGCCTCTCCCATCAGGCGGACGATCTCGCCGCGCTTGGGGGCCGGCAGCATCGCCCACTCGTGCTGCACGGCCTGCGCGGCCTTCACGGCGCGCTCGTACTCGCGCGCGCCGTCGAGGCGTACGGTGCCGAGCACCTTGCCGGTGGCCGGGTCGAGGCTGTCGACCGCCTTGCCCTCGGCGAGGAGCGTGGCGGTGCGCGCGTTGCTGGGAAGGAGCCGCGGGTCGCGCGAGATGCCGAGTGACTTCAGGAGGTCGTTGGCCATGGGGTCACGCCGCTCCGCCGGGTGCGGCCGCGGGCTTGGCGGGCGCCATGGGCGCGGCGGGCGCCGCGGCCTTCGCGGCCTCGATCATGGCCGCCGCCTCGGCGGGCTCGACGATCGACGCCTTCGTGAGCTTGATGTCCTCGGCCGGCACGTCGGAGAAGAACCGCTTCGTGCCGGACTGGTCGGTGACCTCGCGGCGCGTCGTCGGCGCCTTGCCCATCGCGTCGAGCGCGTCGAGCCCGACGACGATCCTCCCGAACACCGCGTAGCCGGGGCCGTTGGCGCCGTCGAGGGCGGGGTTGTCCTTCAGGTTCAGGAAGAACTGGCTGGTCGCGCTGTCCGGGGAAGGCATGCGCGCCATCGAGATGGTGCCCTTGGCGTTCTTGAGCCCGTTGGTCCACTCGTTCTTGATGGGCGGGCGGGTCTGCTTCTGGACGAGCGCGAGGTCGAACCCGCCGCCCTGCACCACGAAGCCGGGCACGATGCGGTGGAACACCGTGCCGTCGTAGTAGCCGTCCTTCACGTACTTCACGAAGTTCTCGACCGAGATCGGCGCCTTGGCGGGGTCGAGCTCGAGCAGCAGGTCGCCCTTCGTGGTCGCGAACCGGACGAACACCGGGCCCGTCGGCGCGGGGGCCGCCTGCGCGGGCGCCGGGGCGGCGGGGGCGGCGGCCGGCGCGGGGTCCTGCGCGAGCGCGGTGCACGCGGCGGTCATTGCGAGAAGGGCGGGGACGAACGTGCGTCGGGCGGCGTGCATTCGGGTTCTCCGTGGGGCTTCGATGGCAGGGCGCGAATGATACGCGTGGCGTGCATACGATGTCCGGCCCCATGCCCGCGCCGATCCGAGTGATCCTCGACCTCTTCAGCAGCGTCCGCTTCGGGATCGCCATCCTCGCCGCGCTCTTCGTCTACATGTCGGTGGGCAGCGCGGGCATCGTGTACCCGGTCCATCCCAACGTGTTCCACCCGGACGCCTGGGTGCACGCGCAGCTGCGGCAGTGGCGTCCCTTCGAGATGACCGAGTTCGAGTGGTTCCACTGGTGGCCGTTCGACCTCATGCTCGGCCTGCTGTGCGCGAACCTCACGGTGACCACGCTCCGGCGCATCCCGTTCCGGCCGGTGAACTACGGCGTATGGATGATCCACGGCGGCATCATCGTGCTCGTCCTGGGCAGCGTGATCTACTTCGGCACGAAGGTCGAGGGCGAGGTGCCCGTCCCTCGGCGCTCGGTGACCGTCGGCATCCTCGCCGCCCCCGCGGGCGGAGGCGCGGGCGAGCTGGTCGCCGAGGCGACGATGCTCGCGATGCCGGGCAACCGCGTCACGCTCGGCGAGGGCGCGGGTCGCTACGAGGTCGAGGTGCAGTCGATCGACCCGGAATGGGAACTGCTCTCGGGCGACGACAAGGGTGCGCGCGCCTACAGCATCAACCTCTCGGTGCTGGGGCCCGGGCAGCGGTTCATCCGGCAGCTGGTCGCGGGACGGCCGCAGTACACCGAGGACATGGTCTTCACGCAGGATCCGAAGCAGCCCGTGAAGCGCGCGGTGAAGGAGACCGGGAAGCCCCTGGTCGACGAGGGCCTCTTCGCCGCGCTCGACTACGGCCCGGCGGACCGCTTCTACCTGAAGAACGACCTCGAGAAGAGCTGGGCGCTCTACGTCCGTCGCCCGGGCGATGCCGCGTGGGCAGAGCGGCCGGTGCACGGCCTTCCCCTCTACAACGACTGCGTCGGCGATCCCGGCGAGGTGTTCGCCTCGGGAAGCGAGCCCGTCGCGGCGCACCCGATCCGGATCGCGATCCCGCCCGCGGCGGAGGGCGATCCCGCGCCCGGCGTGACGCTCGAGGCGACGGGCTACCTCCGCTACGCGCAGCCGCGTTCGCGCTGGCGCGCCGGCGGCCCCGCGGACGCGCCGAACGCGGTGGCCGCGGTGAGCGTGGCCGACCGCGAGGGGCGTGCCATGAGCTACCGGCTGGAGTCGCGCGACCCGCAGAAGCGGAGCGCCGACGGCGGCGTCCTCGCGTTGCGCCAGGTGTCGGACGAGGACCAGATGCGCGCGTTCATGGCGCAGCCGTCGCTGCGCCTGCGCGTGCCCGCGAAGGGGATCGACCTCGTCGAGACGGTGAAGGACGCCGCGCTCGCCGACAAGGACGCCCCGTGGCGGCCCATCGGGGCACCGGATTCCGGCTACGGCTACCGCGTTGTCGCGGTGCAGGACGACCTCGCGATCGCGGGGCGCGAGGTGTCGGTCGCGATCCTCGAGCTCCGCACGCCCGCGGGGGAGTTCCGGCGCTGGGCCTTCAGCGACCCGGCCATGAGCCGCGATCTCCGCGAGGGCGAGGACCCGATGGCCGCGATGAAGCGCGGCGGCGAGAGCTTCATCGATGCCTCGGTGGAGGTCGAGTACCTCCCCGGCAACGGGCTGGCGCTCGCGCTGCTCGTGGCGGGGCCCGAGGACGGGCGGCTCCGGTTGGTCGACTCGCTCGGCCGCACCGAGGCGCGCGTGCTCGACGTCGAGCCGGGCCGTGCGCTCACGCTCGCGGCGGGCGTCACGCTGACGGTCACGGAGTGGCTCCCGAACGCGGTCGAGGAGACACGTCCGTTCGTGGTCCCCGCGGAGCAGCGCCAGCGCGACGCGCGCGAGCTGTTCGCGATGATGCGGCTCTCGAACGCGGGCGACGCGGCGGGCGAGTGGCTCCAGTACCACCCGTACGCGTTCGGTTCCCCGCAGGAGGTGCTGCGGCGCTACTGGTTCCGGCCCTCGCGGTTCCGGCTCCCCGACGGCAGCGAGCTCGAGGTTCTGTTCTCGCGGCAGCGGCTGCCGCTGCCCGCGCCCGTGGCGCTCGAGACGTTCGAGCTCGCGACGCACGTCGGCGGGTTCTCCGGGCAGACCTCGAGCATCCGCAACTACACGAGCGTGGTGCGGTTCCGCGGCGCCGACGGCACCTGGGGCGCGCCGATGCCCGTGAGCGTCAACGAGCCGGCCGAGTTCGGCGGCTACTCGTATTTCCAGAGCCAGTGGGATCCGCCCGACGAGGCGCGCGACGGGCGGCTCGCGAGCGCCGGGCTCAACTACACGGTGCTCGGGGTCGGCAACCGCCACGGCGTGTGGACCCAGCTCGCCGGGTGCGTGATCGCGTGCGCCGGCATGGCCTACGCGTTCTACGTCAAGCCCGTCATCAAGCGCCGGAACCGCCGGCTCGTCCTCGAGGAGATCGCGCGCGCGAAGGCCGAGGGCCGGGCGCCGCGCTTCCCGCATGACCTCACGGAGTCCGTCCATGCGTGACCTGGCCGACGCGCCGATCGCCCGCCTCCTCCGCACCGCGCTGGCGCTGGCCGTCGCGCTCGCGGGCGCCGTTCCCGCCCGGGCGCAGGCCCCCGCGGCCGCGCCGACGCCCGACGCGCGCCCGTTCCACGAGCTCGTCGACCTGCGCCCGCTCGACTCCGTGGCCGTGTTCACCGAGGGGCGCCTCAAGAGCTTCGGCTCGTTCGCGAACACGCAGATGCAGTTCGTGTCCGGCCCGCGCAAGGTCGGCGGCCAGCCCGCGGACTTCACGTACCTCGACCTCATGTTCCGGCCGAAGGCCTACGAGGGTGCCGCGCTGCTGTACGTCAAGAACAAGCAGGTGCGCGCCCGCGTCTCCGACGCGGTGCTCCGCGCGGACCCCGCGCGCGGCGAGGAGATGGCGGCGTTCGGCTCGAGCGGCCTGGTGTCCGAGGCCGCGCTGATGCTGCCTGGCGTGGGGGCCGAGCTCCGCGCGATGGAGGCCGACCTCATCCGCACCGCGAAGGAGATGGATTCGCTGAAGGGGGCGCTCGCGGTCAAGGACCCGGCGTTCCTCCTCTCGTCGCTGCGCGTGATCCCGCCGGGCGACGGCTCGCCGGACCGGCCGTGGGCGTCGATCGGTGACGTCATGCTGCTCGGCGCCGACCCGGCGACGCTGCCCGAGCAGGCGCGCGAGCGCCCGCAGGTGCCGCTGCCGGGGATCGACGAGGCGCGCCAGCGCGCCGTCGCGGCCGACTGGCGCGCGATGGTCTCGGCGTGGAACAAGGGCGACGCCGCCGGCGTGAACGCGGCGGTTCGCTCGCTCGCCGCGGGGCTTCCCGCGCTCGTGCCCGCGGCCTACCCGTCCACGGAGCGGCTCTCGTGGGAGGGCTGGTACTTCCGCAACGGCAACCTGAGCCGGACGTGGCTCCTCTACCTGGTCTCGACGGTGCTGCTGCTCATCGCCCTCGTGTACCGGTGGCCGTGGTCGATGAAGGCCGGGATGGTCGCGTTCGCCGTGGCGCTCGCGCTCCAGACCTTCGCGGTCATGCTCCGCTGGTACATCTCGGGACGCTGGCCGAACTCGAACATGTTCGAGGCCGTGACCACCGCCGCGTGGATGGGCACCGTCGCGGCGTTCGTCGCCGAGCTCTTCCTCCGCCGCACCGCGATGCGCGGCCTGCTCGCGCTCGGCGGATCGGTGGCGAGCATGGTGGCGCTGATGGCCGCGTACCTGCTGCCGGTGCAGCTGAACCCGAACATCTCGAACATGATGCCGGTGCTCCACGACGTGTGGCTCTACATCCACACCAACGTGATCATCTTCAGCTACGCGCTCATCTTCATGGCGGCGGTCTCGGCCACCGCGTACCTGGCGTGGCGGGCCTTCGGCCACGGGCCCGCCTACGCGCGCGTCGGCGGCGCGGGCGCGGCGATCGAGATGGCGTCGGGCGAGGGCGGCGCGGGTGCGGGAGCCGGGGCGCCGCCTGCCGCGGCGCGCGCGTCCCTCGGCGAGACCCTCGACGGCGTGACCATGCTCCTCACCGAGGTCAGCTTCGTCATGCTCTGGGCGGGCATCGTCATGGGCGCCATCTGGGCCGACCACAGCTGGGGCCGGCCGTGGGGATGGGACCCGAAGGAGGTGTTCGCGCTGAACACCTTCGTCATCTTCGCCCTCCTCATCCATGTGCGCTGGAAGGTGCGGGACAAGGGCCTGTGGACCGCGGTGCTCGCGGTGGCGGGCGCGGCGGTGATGCTCTTCAACTGGATCGTGATCAACTTCGTGATCGCCGGGCTCCACTCGTATGCGTGAGCCCGGGGGCGCGGCGCGCCTCGCGGGGCCGGCGCTCGTCGCGCTCGCGTTCCTCGCCCTCTGGCCCGCGCTCGGCGCGGGCTGGATCTGGGACGACGACATGTACGTGCTCGCCAACCCCGCCGTGCTGCGGCCCGGCGGATGGCTGCACGCGTGGGTGCCCGGCTCGACCCCGCAGTGGTACCCGCTGGTGTTCGCGTCGTTCGCCGCGCAGCACGCCGTGCACGGCCTGGATCCGTTCGGCTACCACCTGGTGAACGTGCTGCTCCACGCGGGGTCGGCGTGGATGCTGTGGAGGCTGCTCGCGCGCCTGGGGCTGCCGGGCGCGTGGCTCGCGGCGGCGCTGTTCGCGGTGCACCCCATCCAGGTCGAGAGCGTGGCGTGGGTGACCGAGCGCAAGAACGTGCTCTCGATGGCGTTCGCGCTCGGTTCGATGCACGCGTGGCTCTCGTTCCTCGCCCGCGGCCCGGGCGCCGCGCGCGCGCGCGCCTGGTGGGCCGCGTTCGCGCTCTTCGCGTGCGCGCTCCTCTCGAAGACGACGGCCGTCGCGGTCCCGGTGGCGATGCTGGCGACGGCGTGGTGGCGGCCGTCGGGCACCGGCGCGGGCGGGCCCGGCGGCGCGACACCCGCCGAGGCCCCGCCGGCGGGCGCGTGGCGAGCGGCCGCGCCGTTCTTCGCGCTCGGGATCGCGATGGGGCTCGCGACCGCCTGGCTCGAGGCGAACCACGTGGGAGCGTCCGGGGGGGCCGAGTTCGAGCGCGCGCCGCTCGAACGCCTGCTCGGCGCCGCGCGCGCGTGGTGGTGGTACCTCGGGGCGTGGGCATGGCCCGTGCAGTCGTGCTTCGTGCAGCCGTCCGCCGACCCGTCGGCATGGCGCGGGTGGGCCGCGCTCGGCGCGGGGCTTGCGGTCGCGGCGGCGG
>CAMDUT010000073.1 GCA_945877905.1 Phycisphaera mikurensis NBRC 102666
GCCTGGTCGGCGGTGAACCCGAAGTTCGCGACCGTGGCGGTCGCGGTCACGGCCGGGCCCTTGAGCATCGGCGAGAACCCGACGGTCGCGCTGTCGACGTCGGTCGATGTCGACAGCGACGGGTTCGACGCGCGCAGCACGCGCACCGAGACGTTGAGCGCCGTGGTGGGGTTCTGCACGCCTTGGTTCGCGCTCGTGACGGTCGCCGTTCCGGTGCGCGCGCCCACGGTGGCGGTCGCGACGGGGACGTTCACGGTCGCGGCCGCGGGCGAGAGGGGCGCTGTGCCGCTCGAGGTGCCCGAGAGCACGCCCGAGCCCGCCACGGAGTACGCGAGCGCATCGATGCCGACCGCGAAGTCGCCGGGCGCATCGTTCGCGACGAGCACGGGCACCGCGACGCCCGCCGCGCCCTGCACCACCCGCGCCGGGTAGGCGCCGAGCGAGGCCGCGCACCATGCCGGCGCCTTCATCTCCATCAGCACCGGGATGTGATCGGACGCGTCCCACAGGGCATCGGCCAGCGCATTACCGCGCGCCAGGTTCGTCGGGTAGTACGAGTTGTTCCCGTTGTTGATGTCCTGGTCGAAGTGGTTGCCGTCGTTGCCGAAGGCGCGCGTCGTGTTCGGGATGATCGCGAATCCCGCGCCGTCGGCCAGGGCCGCGGTCGGCAGGATGAAGTCGAACCGGTCGTCCATGCCGCCGCCGACGAGCGCGCCGGAGGCGAGCCGCGGGCTCTGCGTGTGCTTCACCGCGTTCGACGCGCCGGTCCAGTTCGCCGTCCCCAGCGGGTCGACCGCCTGGCCGTTGCCCGCCGCCATGAACGCCTGGTAGCCCGCCTCGGAGTTCGTGTAGAAGTTCATGTCGCCGACGTACAGGGCCTGCACGCCGGCGCCGAGCGCGTTCGCGTTGTTGCGGATGGCGATGACGCCCGACTCGCGCTCCGCGGCGTCGGCGCTCGTGTTGCTCGCCTTCAGGTGCGAGCCGTACACGTGGAAGCGCGAGCCCGCGGACGTGTAGTCCTTGAAGTTGAGCGTCCACCGGTCGGTGTTGCGGCTGCCGCCGGTGGCGATGTTCGCGTGGGTGTTCGGGACCTCGACGAACAGGTCCGAGCGGAAGAAGAGGGCCTGCGCGCCGGTGGCGCCGTCCTCGGTGGACGTGCTCGTGAAGGTCGCGCGCACGTACGTGACGCCGGCGGGCGACGAGTTGTTGACGAGCGTCGTGAGCGGCCCGATCGCGGCGTTCGGGACCTCGGCGAAGACGAACATCCCCACGGGCACCGCGAAGCCGGGCTTGTCGTCCGCGTGCATCGCCGCGAGGACGGCCTGAAGCGACGTGAGGTTCCCCTCGAGCGCCGAGATGTTGTAGTTCGCCACGCGCACCTGCGCGTTCGCGGGTCCCACCGCCCCGGCGCATGCCGCCAGGAGGCAGGTCACGCACATCCGCAGTCCGAGAACGTCAGAGCGGATCTTCATGGTGTTCATGGAGGGTATCCCGCAGTTCGGGAGGTTCAAGGCCAAATGCCCTGAGATCCCCGGAAGTACGCTTCTTCCCCCACTCGCGTTCGGTCCCGGAACCGTTCGCCTCGCACTTTGCTCGCGGAGAACCCCATGCGATTCGCCCCGCTCGCCGTCCTCGCCGCCCTCGCGGCCGCCCCGTTCGCCCTCGCCCAGCAGGTCGAGCCCGAGATCCTGAATCTCCCCAACGGGATGAAGTTCCTGCTGGTCCCGCGCCACGACCAGCCGAACACGATCGCGGCCGGCTGGCTCGCGAAGGTCGGCTCTGTGAACGAACGCCCCGGCATCACGGGCATCAGCCACTTCTTCGAGCACATGATGTTCAAGGGCACCGACACCATCGGCACCCGTGACTCGGGCCGGGACGCCGAGTACCGCGCGAGGCAGAAGGCGCTTCGGGACCGGATCAACGAGCTCACGTGGACGGTGCAGTACGACCGCTTCAAGAAGGGCGAGATCGCCGACGCCTGGGACCCGAAGTTCGACACGCCGGAGCTCGCGCGCCTGCGCGCGGACCTGCGCGACCTCATGGACCAGCAGCAGGGCAAGGCCGGCGAGTCCGAGATCAAGAAGCTCGAGGCCGAGCTCGCCAAGTGCGACGAGAAGACGCCCGTGGGCGCGCAGCGCGCGGCCGACGTGCGCAAGCAGCTCGAGGCCCTGAAGGACCAGCAGAAGGCGCTCGCGACGATCGTGAAGGACGAGTTCGACCAGGTCTACACCAAGGCCGGCGGCACGGGCATGAACGCCTTCACGAGCTACGACCTGACCTTCTACTTCATCAACGTGCCGAGCAACAAGTTCGAGCTCTGGGCGTGGATGGAGAGCGACCGCCTCGACGGCAGCGTGTTCCGCGAGTTCTACAGCGAGCGCGACGTGGTCCACGAGGAGCGCCGCCTGCGCACCGAGAGCACGCCGACGGGCGTGTTCCAGGAGCAGTTCGAGAGCATGTTCTGGATGGCGAGCCCGTACTCGTGGCCGGTCATCGGCTGGCCGAGCGACCTCAACAGCTACACGATGGACGAGGCGATGAAGTACTGGAACACGTACTACCGCCCGAACAACCTCGTGGGCATCGTGGTCGGCGACTTCGACCCCGCGGAGGCCAAGCGCACCATCGCGAAGTACTTCAGCCGCCTCGAGCCGGGCACCTCGGCGCCGCCGCCGGTGGTCACGCTCGAGACCGAGCAGCGCGCCGAGATGCGCATGGACGCCGAGGCCGACACGCAGCCGCAGGTCGAGGTGCGCTACCACACGGTGCCCTTCCAGCACAAGGACTCGTACGCGCTCGACGTGATGGCCTCGGTCCTCAACGGCCGAACCGGCCGGCTCTACAAGAGCATGGTCGAGGGCAGCAAGGTCGCGAGCTCCGCGCGCGCGTCGCAGGACTCGCGCAAGTACGCGGGCGCGTTCAGCTTCGAGGCCGAGACCAAGGGCGACGCCACCCCGGCTCAGCTCGAGGAGGCCTGGTACGCCGAGCTCAAGAAGCTGCAGGCCGAGCCGGTGGGCGAGCAGGAGCTGCAGAAGGTCAAGAACCAGGCGATGGCCGACAGCTACCGCCGGCTGCAGAACAACTTCTTCCTCATGATCCAGCTCGCGATGGCCGAGTCGATGGGCGACTGGGGCGAGATCAACGCGGAGAGCGCGAAGATCCAGGCCGTGACGGCCGAGGACATCAAGCGCGTGGCCAACGCGTACTTCGCCAAGACCAACCGCTCGGTGGCCACGTACGTCCGCAAGGCCGGCGAGGCCGTGGCGGCCGACCCCGAGCTCGCCGCGCTGCCCGCGCCCGCGCAGGGCATGGCCCGCCAGGCGGCGAAGAAGATCTCCGAGGAGACCGACCTCGCGAAGCTGAAGGAGGGCCTGGCGCAGATGGAGGCGCAGGCCGGCCAGGTGCCGCCGCAGATGGCGCCCGTGATCGACTTCCTCCGCAAGAAGATGACCGACCGCATCGCCGAGCTCGAGAAGGCCGCCAAGTGAGCCGACGCAACGAGAGCACAAGGAACGAAGCCATGAAGACCGTCGCCAGCATCCTGCCCGCGTTCGCCGCCGCACTCCTCGTCGGGTGCGCCTCGAAGCCCGCACCGTCCGCCGCCGCGGGCGAGCCCGCCGCACGCCCGTCCGAACCGGCGGCGGCGACCGCGAAGCCCGCCGCCGCCAAGCCCGCGGCGAAGGACGCCGACGTCCGCTGGACCGCCGACCGCAGCGCGATGCTGCCGAAGCGCCCCGAGGACCTCGCGTTCCGGCCGCTCGACTTCACGCCGCCGAAGGCCAAGGACTTCCGCCGCACGCTTCCGGACGGCACGCCCGTCTACATGGCGCCGAGCAAGGAGTTCCCGCTGGTGAACCTGGCGCTCACCTTCAAGGGCGGCGCGTACATGGATCCGAAGGAGGTCCCGGGCCTCACCGGCGTCATGGCCGCGATGGTGCGCACCGGCGGGACCGCCACGGTCGCGCCGGCCGACCTCGACGAGCGGTTCGACTTCCTCGCCACGAACGCGGGCGTGGGCGCCAGCGGCAACACGGTGGTCGCGAGCATGAACACGCTCAAGTCGAACCTCGACGAGAGCATGCGCCTCTTCTTCGACATGCTCCGCAACCCGGGCTTCGAGCAGGCGCGCCTGGACATCATGCGCGGGCAGGCGGTCGAGGGCATGAAGCAGCGCAACGACGACGCGGGCTCGATCCTGGGCCGCGAGTGGCGCTACATCATGTACGGCGAGGACAGCTTCGAGAGCCAGCAGGCCACCAAGGACGGCTGGGACGCGATCACTCCCGAGAAGCTGCGCGCGCAGCACGCGCGCATCGTGCACCCGGGCAACGTGATCATCTCGGTCACCGGCGACTTCGACCCGGACGACATGCTCAAGCGGCTCGCGGCCGCGATGGACGGCTGGAAGCGCGGCGACATGGCGCCGAACCCGCCCGCGCCGACCCACTCGTTCAAGCCGGGCGTCTACCACGTCGGCAAGGACATCCCGCAGGGCAAGGTCCGACTCGGGCGCCGCAGCATGCAGCGCGACGACCCGGACTACTACGCCGCGGAGGTCATGAACGAGATCCTCGGCGGCGGCGGGTTCACCAGCCGCCTGATGAAGAACATCCGGTCGAACGAGGGCCTCGCGTACAGCGTGGGCTCGCAGTTCGGCGCGGGCGTCTACTACCCCGGGCAGTTCGCGGGCGCGTTCGAGTCGAAGAACGGCACGGTGGCATTGGCCATCAAGCTCATGCGCGACGAGTTCCGCCGCATGCAGGAGGCCCCCGTGACCGCCGAGGAGCTCGACGTCGCGAAGAAGAGCTTCGTCGAGGCGTTCCCCGGGCAGTTCTCGAGCAAGGACGCCACGCTCGGCCTCTTCGTCTCCGACGAGTGGACCGGCCGCGACCCGGAGTTCTGGCAGAACTACCGCGCCAACATCCAGAAGGTGAGCGCGGAGGACGTGCAGCGCGTCGCGCGGAAGTACCTGAACTTCGACGACATGGCCGTGCTGGTCGTCGGCAAGTGGGACGAGATCGCCCCGGGCGACGCCACCGGCCGCGCGAGCATGAAGGACTTCTGGAAGGGCGAGCGCACCGAGGTCCCGCTGCGCGACCCGCTGACCATGAAGCCGATGGACGCGCAGGGGCCGGCCGATGCGCCGCGCCCCGCACCCGCGGCGCCCAGCGCCCCGGGCGGCGCGGGACTCCGCTGAGCGCCGGCCGGGCGCTGCGGCGGCATCACCGCCGCAGCGCCCAGCCGAGCTCGGGCATCTTCAGCGTCCGGGCGGCCGCCACGTAGGCGATGCCGCCCACCCCCACCAGCACCATCAGCGCGCCGGCGTTCCACGCCCAGGTGTCCTCGCCGTCGAACGCGATCGCGGCGAGGCCGGTGACCGCGGCCATCGCGACCGTGGCGAGCACGGTCCGCCCGAGCGAGCGCGCGGTCTCGCGGTCGACCACGGGGCCCATCCGCGCGCGAAGCGCGCGGGACATGAGCATCACCTGCACGGAGGCGCAGAGCGCGGTCGAGAGCGCGAGGCCGCCGACGCCCAAGGGCGTCCAGATCAGCGCCACGTTGAGCATGAAGTTCGCGAGCACCATCCACAGGCTGATGCGGACGGGCGTCGCGCTGTCCCCGAGCGCGTAGAAGGCGCGGGTGGCGACCTGCTGCAGCGCGTAGGCCCACACCGCGGGCGCGTACATCGCGAGCACGAAGGCGACGGTCGCGACGTCCTCCTGCCCGAACCGGCCCCCGCGGAAGACGGCGCCCGCGAGCGGCTCGCGCACGATGAGCAGGCCGACGCTCGCGGGGAAGCCGATGAAGAAGCTGAGGCGGATGCCGCGGCGCAGCGTCTCGATGAACCGGTCGGGGGCATTCGCCTCGCGAGCGAGCGCCGGGAAGATGGCGGTCGCCGTCGCGACGCCGAAGACCCCGAGCGGGAACTCGTAGAGCCGCTGCGCGTAACTGAGGTACGTGAGGCTTCCCTCCGGCAGCGGGTACGGCACGCCCATGATGGTGGGGCCCACCATGGTCTGCCAGCTCGCCACCAGGCTGTCGACGAACGTGTTGAGCTGGAACACGCCGAGCCCGAGCAGCATGGGGAGCGTCTTGATGATCACCTCGCGCAGGTGCGGCCAGTCGGGCCCCAGGCGCAGGTGCACGCGGACCCGGTGCACGCGCAGCGCCGCCAGGTTCCACGCGAGCTGAAGCACGCCCGCGGCCATGACGCTCCATGCGACGCGCTCGACGTGCGCGCGGTCGCCCTGCACCGGGCCGAGCCCCAGCCGCTCCCACCACTCGCTGCCGACGAACGCGGCGCCGATGATGCACGCGTTCAGGATGATGGGCGAGGCGGCGCTTGGCCCGAACCTGCCGTGCGTCTGCAGCATCGCGCCCACGAGCGCCACCAGGCACACGAGCGGCATGTACGGCAGCATCACCATGAGGAGCCGCAGCCCGAACGCCGAGGGCGGGTCGGACTGCAGCAGCGCGAACAGGCCGAGCTCGCCCACGATGGTGATGCCGCACAGGACGATCGCCATCACGGCGAGCATGACGCCCGCGAAGCGGCGCGCGACCTCGGGGTCGTCGCGGTCGAGCCGCGCGTAGACCGGCAGGAACGACGCGGTGAGCGCGCCCTCGCCGAAGAGCCGGCGGAAGAGGTTCGGCACCTGGAACGCGAAGTTGAACGCGTCGAGCAGCGGCCCCGCGCCGAACGCGCGCGCAAGCAGCGCGTCGCGCGCGAACCCGGTCACGCGGCTCACGAGCGTGAGCGCGGTGAAGGTGCGGGCGTGGCGCTCGAATCCTCGGCCCATGGCGCGTCCGTGCGCGGCGGTCCGGCCGCGGTTACCTTGTATCGGACAGATGCGCGCGCTCCCGACAACGTTCGCCTGCCTGGCCCTCGCCGCGGCGGCCTCGTGCGCGAGCGAACCAGAGACCGTGCTCCAGAGCGACCTTCCGCAGGTGCCCGGCCTGACCCCGCGCGACTCGTCGGGCATCGTCCAGGCGGGCGGGCGCGTGACCGGCGGCCAGTTCGCCTACAAGGGGTTCGTCGAGAACCTGCCGCAGAGCGTCGCCGCGACGCGGGCCCGGTACGAGGGCTCGGGCTGGAGGCTCTGGTCCGAGACCGTCACCGGCGCGACCGCCGTGCTCGAGTTCCGCAAGGACACGCGCTCGGCCCGCGTCGAGATCATCCGGAACCAGGTGCAGCCGAGGATGTCGACCGCCGTGCTGAAGGTCACGGAACGCGAGCCCGCGGCGCCCGCGGCCGGCGTCACGCCCTGAGCGCGGCCGACACGGCCTCGGCGGCCGCGAGCCCGCTCCGCCACGCGCCGTCGAGCGAGCCGTCGGTCACGTGGTCGCCCGCGACGAAGGTGCGGGAGTCGAGGCGAACGGGCGTCCGCGCGCGCATGTCCTCGGGGTGCTGCCTCGGCAGCGCACGGAGCACGCGGTCGGTGCGGAGCAGGCGCCACCCGTCCGTGGCGCCGCGGCCGAACCAACCCTCCATCTGCGCCCGCACGCGCGCGACGAGCGCGTCCATCGACTCCGGTTCGCGCGGCAGGTCGACGATGCTGAGGTCGATCAACGCCTGCCCGGCGGGCGCGTAACCGGGCGCCACGCTGGACATGCACGCGGCATGGTTCACGGGCCCCTCGCCCGTGCCGTCGAGGAGCAGCGTCGGCGCGCGCATCGGGTTCGGCACGTCCTGCGCGCGGCACGCCCAGTGCATGACGTACGTGGCGCGCCACGGGCGTGCCGCGATGCGTGCATCGAGCGCGTGCGCGGCGGTCATGTCGACCGCGATGACGACGGCATCCGCGTCCAGCTCACCGCCGCCCGCGAGGTGCACCGTCACGCCCCCGGCGCGGTGGCGCACCGAGGACACGGCGCACCGGAGCCGGATGCGCCCCCCCGGGAGCGCGGCCGCGAGCTGCGCGGGGATCGCCCCCATGCCGCGGGCGGGAACGGCGGCGGCACCGCGCACGAAGTGGCCGAACGTGAAGCGGAACTGGCCCGCGTCGGTGGAGAGCGAGCGATCGAGGAAGACGCCGCCGAAGAACGCGCGCAGGAACCCGTCGGTCACGCCGCGACCGACGCCGAGGCGGCGGAGCAGTCCCTCGGTGGTCTCGCCCGCGGGCGTGGCCGGCGGGACCGGCGCACGCAGCGCGTCGATCGCGAGCGGGGCGAGCGGGGCCAGCCCGAGCGCGGTGCCCGGGCTTGCGATCGCGCCCGCCACCGCGTCGGCCGGGTGCCGAAGCGGGTGCGCCACGTGCACGAACCGCCTCCCGTCGAACACCTGCGCGCCGGAGTCGAACCTGCGGAAGTCGAGCGCACGCTCGTCGAGCGCCTCGCCGATCGCGCGGTAGGCGGTCAGGTAGACCTGGAACCCGCGGTCGAGCAGGAACCCGTCGACCGCATCGGTGCGCACGCGCCCGCCGCAGGCATCGCCCGCCTCGAGCAGTGCCCAGTCGCTTCCGGCCGCCTGCAGCGCGTGCGCGCACGCGAGGCCGGCGATCCCTCCGCCGATGATCACGGTCCGTGGCATGGAGGCGGGAGTCTAGTGACGCGCCCCGTCACCCACGCGCACGAATCCCGTCCCGCACTCCGGGCAACGACCGCCGCCCTCGCCGGGCGCGGTGGCCTGCAGGTCGAACCCGCAGCGGAGGCAGCGTGCGCCGCCCTGGTCGAGCGCGCCGGCGATCCGGCGCCGGCACTGCGCGAGCGCCCACGCACCCACCAGCGCCACCCCCGTCGCGTCGGCCAGGATGCGCGCGTCGGTGGGGAGCCCCGCGAACCAGCGGTCGAACCGCATGACCGCGTCCACGTGCAGGCGGAGCGAGGTCAGCAGCGCGATGGCCGCGAAATTGAGGACGATGACGGCCGCGACCCCGAGCGCGACCGGCTTCACGCACAGCCGGCCCTCCTCGCGCCCGTCGAGCCCGACGGCGTCGCACCAGTCGATTTCGCCGTGCACCCGGCCGCAGGCGGCGCATTGCGCGGTGCCCGCGTGCGGCGTGCCGCACGCCAGGCACGGGCGGACCGCGAAGTTCCGGCGCATGCGCCAGCGGATGCCCGACTCAAGCAGCGCGTGCGCGGCGACGCCGGCGCCCAGCACCGCGCCGATGAACCCGTACTGCCACGGCTGCGGCGCCTTGCGCTGGAACCACGAGTCGGCGAGCACGCCGAGCGGCGCACCCGCCGCGGCGCCGAGCGCCGCCGCGGTGGCGAGGTGGAACCAGGCGATGCCGTTGGCGAGCAGCCCGTCGAGCGCGCACGCGCGGCGCCTCGCGAAGAGCGCACCGAGCCCGTGGCCCATGGGCCGGAACGCGGCGACGAAGGCGCACGCCACGGCGATGCCGGCAAGGTCGGCGAGCCAGTCGTCGAGGTCCGCGTGCCGGTGCAGCACGGGGATCGCCTGCGTCACCTCGTCGAGCGTGGCCCACGCCGCCATCAGCGCCATGAGCACGGGGATGCGGCGCACCCATCGCGTGCGCCAGAGCAGCACGGACAGGAACGCGAAGTTGGAGGCATGCGCGAGCTTGTCGACGGGTGAATCGCCTGCCGCCAAGGCAAGCCGGGGCCAATGCGTCGCCACCGCGGAGAAGGCGGCCGTCACGCAGAACGCCACGCGTGCGTTGCGAGTCGCGCGCCAGGCCGGGGTGCCGCGGGGAATGATGTCGGCCACGGCGGGATCAGAGGCTGAGGCCGCCGGACCGGATCGCGCGTCGACGCGCGGCGGGGCGCGCGGCGGCGCGCGATGAAGGCCGTGCCGCAGCACGCTTCGGGGGCTTCGCGACCTTCGGGGGCTTCGCGCGGGCCGGGGACTTCGCGCGGGCCGGGGACTTCGCGCGCTTGCGGGCGCGGTCGGCCTTCGATCCCACGGTCTCCTTCGCGGCCTTCGCGACGCGCTTCGGCTTGCCGGCACGCTTCGGCGTGGTTGCGCGCTTCGGCTTCGCAACGCGCTTCGCCTTCGCGGCCTTCGCCCTCGGCGCCCGCCCCGTTTGGCGCGCCGCCTTCGCGCGCGCCCGAGGCGCGCCCTCGAACACGTCCGTCGCGTGGCCCCACCGCTCGAGCAGCCCGCGCGCGAGCTCGCGGTAGTCGGCGGCGCCCGGGCAGCGAGGCGCGTAGTCGAAGATCGTCTGCCCGAAGCTCGGTGCCTCGGCGAGCTTGATGTTCCGCCGCACGGGCGGGCGAAGCACGGTCGCGCCGGCCCACGGGACGTCGCTGCCGCGGAACTGCTCGAACTGCGATTCGATCTCGCCGATCACCGCGCGCCCGTGGCCCGACGACCGGTCGTGCATGCAGAGCAGGATGCCGGTCACGCGGATCGACGGGTTCAGGCCCTGCGCCACCAGGTGCACGGTCTGCAGCAGCTTCTCGAGCCCGCGCAGCGGCAGGTAGTGCGCCTGCATGGGGACGAACACCTCGTCCGCGGCGGTGAGTGCGTTCACGCTCAGGACGCCCAGGCTCGGCGGGCAGTCCAGCAGCACCACGTCGTACCGCCCGGCCGCGGCCTCGAGCTTGCCGCGCAGGATCCCCTGCATCCCGTCCATCTGCGCGAGCTCGCCCTCGACCAGCGCAAGCTCGGTCACCGCGGGGACGAAGTCGAGGCCGGGCCTCGCCTGCTGCACCACGTCGTCGAGCGTGCAGCCCGGGTCGAGCAGCAGGTCGCGGATCGAGCGCTGCTCGGGCGTCGCCTCGACGCCGAAGTGGAGCGACAGGTTCGACTGCGGGTCGAGGTCGACGAGCAGCACGCGCCGGCCGAACCGCGCGAGCGCCGCGCCGAGGTTGACGGTGCTGGTGGTCTTGCCGACCCCGCCCTTCTGGTTCAGGAGCGCCACGACCACCGGAGGACGCGGAGGTTCGACGTGCGCGGGCGCGGCGTCGATGGCGGGTTCCGTCTCCATCGGGGCGAGTATAGGGAACGGCCGCTTGCGCTCAGCGCGCCTCGCCGCCCCACGCCGCGAGGTCCACCATCACGGCGGGTGCGTGTGCGCGCCACGGCGGCCGCGCGAGCGCGGCGGACTGGCGCGCGGCCCCGGGCCCGGGCGAGCGCTCGAGCGACACCAGCATCGGGCGCGCGTCGTGGCCGCCGGCGGGCAGCCACGCCTCGGGAAGCTCGACGCGCGCGCGCCACCGGTCGCCCCACGCCATGAACCCGGCGGCCACGCCGTCGTCGCCTCCATGGCGCATCTCGAGCGCGCCCGACGCGGTGACGGCGAACGCATGGTCCGGCGCGGCCGGGTCGCCGAACCGGACGATGACCTCGTCGAGCGATGGGTCGGGCGCACCCGCGGGGCGCATGGCCTCGATCATCATCTCCCAGCGCCCCGCGCGACGCCGAAGCGAGGCGGTGGTCGCCCATTCGGGGGCGACGGGCTCGATCGCCGCGGCCTGCGCGTCGGCCAGCGAGAGGGGCGCCAGGAACGCGCCGAAGGAGAGCCCGGGCGGTCGCACCGCATACTCGCGCGCACCCACCGCCATGCGCATGCGCAGCTCGCCCGAGCGGATCTCGAGCACCTCGGCCCGGTCGCGCCCGGCGAGCGAATCCCCCTCGGCGACCGTCACCTGCGGCCGCTCGATCCACGTGCGCGTCAGCCGCCGCGGCGCGGCGACCGCGGACGAGGGCGGGATGGCCGCGTCGCCGCCGAGCCACTCGCACCGCAGGACCACCTCGCCCGCACCGGGATTCGCGACCGCGATCAGCACGCGGTCGCCCGCGTCCTCCTCGATCCACGCGGTCACCGTCCATCGCGCGCGCAGCCAGGTGAGCGCCGCGCGCGCGACGTCCTCGTCCCCGCGCTCAGCGTCGACGAGGATCGCCAGCAGCGAACGCAGCTCGCCCGGGCGCGCGATCCATGCGGCCACCGACCGGCCCGCGTCGAGGTCCTCCGCGCACCCCGTGAGGACGTCCATCAGTTCCGCATGCACTCCGCGGCTCTGCCCGCGCACGCGCTCGAGCCCCGCGGACCACAGCGAGTCGACGTGCCGCGCCCACAGCCGCTCCGCGGCGCTGCCGCGCGGCTCGCCGACACGCGCACCCTGCTTCGAGGCGACCAGCGACCATCGGAAATACTCGACCGGCGCAGCGGGATCGGGGCGGTCGTCGCTCACGGTCGCGGGGATCGCCAGGAGCGGCGCATCACGTCGTGCACGCTGCGGCGCGGGCAGCCATCGTGCGCGGACCGGCGTGCCGTCGACCGCGAGGTCGCCCTCGCCGGACGCCGGGAGCTCGACCATCGCGAATGCGTCCGCGGCCGCGGGCTCGGCGCCGGAAGGTGCGCCGTCCGAGGCCATCCAAGCCACGATGCGCTCCGGCGAACGCGTCCAGTGCCGCGCCGTGGCCGGCCCGCCGGACGCGACCCGCACCACCGGCGCCGACGTCCGCAGCCCGCCGACCGTGACGGGGACGCGCGCGGGAAGCGTGCCCCCGTCGACCGCGAGCGGCACCGCGGCCACGCCGCCCGGGACGCACGTCACCGCGTCGACGCTCGGGCGGACCTCGGCGGCATCGGCCCGCGCGGCCGCGAGCATGATCGCGCCCACGGCGAGCGCCGCGATGGCCGCGATCGCCGCCGTCCGGGGACGGCGCCCGGTCCGCATGGGGTCACGAAGGCTTCTTCGCACGTCGCAGCAGTTCGTCGATGCGGTCGCGGAAGCCGGGCTGTTCCTCGCGCAAGGGCGGTGGCGGCGGGGCGGGCATCGCGCGGGGCGCGGGTGCGGGGGACGCGGCCGTGCCCCTCGGGTCGGCGGCACCGGGGGCGGCCGGGGCGGAGGCGCGCCCGTCGCCGCGACCGGGTCCGGGGCCGACCGGG
>CAMDUT010000074.1 GCA_945877905.1 Phycisphaera mikurensis NBRC 102666
GCAGCAGGTCGTCGCGGCCCCGCCGCCGCCGCCGCCCCCGCCGCCGCCCCCGCCGCCGCCGCTCACCCCGGTCGCGGACCTCATGAAGGAACTCGGCATCAGCCCGAAGATCCGCCTTCCCGAGGACAAGGCGCCCGGCTCAGACGTGCAGCGCGTGGCGGTGCTCAAGTTCTTCGACTGCTTCGCCAAGGGCAAGGCCGACGGCCTCAAGGGCATCCTCGAGAAGTCGGACGCGCAGGTGCTGGCCTCGATGGCCGCGAACGGCGGCTTCGAGCAGCTGTGCGCCCCGATCAGCCGCATCGACCTCGTGACGGTGCCGAACGGCGGCCGCTACAAGTCCGACATGGTCATGGCCGTGTACCGCGCGGGCGGCAAGGTCCAGGCGCAGCTCTGGAGCTACGCCGCCGAGGGCGAGGGCCGCAAGGTCACGAGCCAGAAGTTCGAGAGCTACGCGCAGCCGGTCGACGTCATGTCGAAGGTGAGCGGCTCGGACCTCATCGCCGCGTGGGTCAAGCTGGTCCAGGACGAGCAGAAGATCGCCAAGGAGCCCGACGTCGACGTGAAGCCGACGGCGCGCGTGCAGGAGGTCGACAAGTCCGGCGGCGGCGGCGGCGAGGAGAGCGTCGACGCCCCGAGCGGGCCGATCGGCGCCCCGCCCATGCGCAACCGCGAGCCCCCGGGCAGCATCCCCGGCCGCCAGCGCCCCGGTCCGTCGAACGAGCGCTGAACCCCTCGCAACGAACTCACCCGAACGGGACCGGCGCACGCCGGTCCCGTTCGCGCTTTCGGGCCATCGTTACACTTCGGCCCCCCAACGGAAGGACCTCACCATGGAGAAGCGCGTCGCCATCGTCACCGGAGCGAGCCGAGGCATCGGCCGCGGCATCGCCATGCGCCTGGCCCGCGACGGCCGGCACGTCGTGGCCGTGGCGCGCAACGCCGCGCAGCTCGAGGCGCTGTGCGCCGAGATCGCGGCCGCGGGCGGCAGCGCGGAGGCGCGCACGTGCGACCTCGCCGACGGCCAGGCCGTGCAGCGCATGGTCGAGGAGGTCTCCGAGAAGCACGGGCGGCTCGACATCCTGGTGAACAACGCCGGCATCACGAAGGACGGCCTCCTGATGCGCATGTCGGACTCCGACTTCGACGACGTCATCAACGTCAACCTGCGCTCGGTCTTCATCGCCTGCCGCGCCGCGGCGCGGCCCATGCTGCGCGGCAAGTTCGGCCGGATCGTCAACATCGGGAGCGTCAGCGGCGTGGAGGGGAACAAGGGCCAGGCGAACTACGCCGCGGCGAAGGCCGGCCTCATCGGCCTCACCAAGAGCGTCGCCAAGGAGCTTGGCAGCAAGGGCGTGACCGCCAACCTGGTGGCCCCCGGGTTCGTCGAGACCGACATGACGGCCTTCCTGGGCCCGGACGACAAGAAGAAGGTCTGCGAGCACATTACCGTCGGCCGGCTCGGCACCCCCGAGGACATCGCCGCTGCGGTCTCGTACCTCTCGGCCGACGACGCCGGCTACGTGACCGGGCAGGTGGTGGTGGTCGACGGCGGCCTGCCGATGTGACCCGGCGGGCCATGGGCCCGCTTTTCCCGGAACCGGCGCATCCGCCGGAGCCGCCCCGCCCCACCGGGATTCGGCTATATTCCCCCGTTCACCAAGGGACCGGAAACCTCCGGTCGCCGCATCCCTCCCAAGGAGAGAGCCGTGACGAAGGAAGAGATCGAACCGCAGGTGATCGCGGTGGTGGCCGAGAAGCTCTCGGCCGACAAGGACAAGATCAGCCGCAACACCAACTTCACCAGCGATCTCAACGCTGACAGCCTCGACCTGGTCGAGCTGGTCATGGAGCTCGAGGAGCGCTTCGACATCCAGATCCCGGATGACCAGACGTCGAAGATCCTGACCGTCGGCAACGCGGTCGACTTCATCCACGACCAGATGCAGGCCAAGGGCCAGAAGTGACCCCGGCCCAGCGCCGCTGAACGAACGCGCTCCGGCCGTCCTGCGGCCGGGGCGCATTTCTTCCCCACCCACGCTCGCCACATGCGGACGATCACCCTCCGTCGCGTCGTCGTCACCGGACTCGGAACCGTCACGGACGTCGGCAACTACGTCCCGGACTTCTGGAAGTCGCTCATCGAGGGCCGGTCGGGCATCGGCCCGATCACGAGCTTCACCCCGACCCCGGAGTGGAGCGTCACCTTCGCCGGGCAGGTGCGCGACCTGCAGCCCGAGAAGCGGCTCGACCCGAAGGCGATCCAGCGCATGGACCGCTACTCGGTGTACGGCCTGTGCGCGGCCGAGGAGGCGGTGGCCGACAGCGGCATCGACTTCTCCAAGGGCGACCCGTACCGCTACGGCGTGGCGATCGGCTCCGGCATCGGCGGGATCGACACCATCGAGACCAGCCTGCAGAAGCTCTTCGACAAGGGTCCGCGCTCGGTCAGCCCGTTCGTGGTGCCGAAGCTCATGGTGAACGCGCTGGCGGGGAACGTCAGCATCCGGTTCGGGCTCAAGGGCGCGAACGTCGCCACTGCGACGGCATGCGCCACGGGCAGCCACGCGATCGGCGCCGCGTACCACATGATCCAGCGCGGCGATGCCGACGCCGTCGTGGCGGGCGGCAGCGAGGGCGCGGTGACGCGCCTCTGCGTCGGCAGCTTCGCCGCCATGAAGGCCCTGAGCACCCGCAACGACGCGCCCACCAAGGCCAGCCGGCCGTTCGACAAGGACCGCGACGGCTTCGTCCTCGCCGAGGGCGCCGGCATCGTGGTGCTCGAGGAGCTCGAGCACGCGAAGGCGCGCGGCGCCAGGATCTACGCGGAACTCACGGGCTTCGGCGTCACCGGCGACGCGTCGCACATCGCGGCGCCCGACGACGAGGGACGCGGCGCGCGCAAGGCGATGGAGTTCGCGATGCGCGACGCAGGGATCAACCCCTCCGACGTCGGCTACATCAACGCGCACGGCACCAGCACCCCGCTCGGCGACAGGGCCGAGGTGATGGCGGTGAAGGGGCTGTTCGGGGACCACGCCCGCAAGCTCGCCATGTCGAGCACCAAGAGCGTCACCGGGCACACGCTCGGCGGCGCGGGGGCGATCGAGGCCGTGGCCACCATCAAGGCCATCTGCGAGGGGATCCTGCCTCCCACCATCAACCTCGACGAGCCGGATGCGGGCTTCGACCTCGACTTCGTGGCCAACGTGGCCCAGGAGCGCACGGTCGACCACGCCATCAACAACTCGTTCGGCTTCGGCGGCCACAACACCTCGATGGTCCTGAGCCGGTTCCGGGGCTGAATCCCGCTCCGGGGGGCGGGCGAAGCCGTCCTCGCCATGACGTCCCAGGGTCGACAGCACGCGGCGTTGATCGAGTCCATGCAGCGAGGCCTCGCGGACCTCGCGGTGGATGCGCACTTCGACGCCGACCCCGGGCTGGCGGACCGCTACGGGCCGATGGGACGCCGGATCTGGCGTACCGAGGCGCAGTCCCGCGTGATCCACCTGGTGCAGGCCGTCGCGTGCGCGCGGCCGCGGCTGTTCGGCTCCCACGTGGCCTGGGCGATCGACGCGCTGCGCGCGCGGCACGTGCCCGAGGACGAGATCCGCGGGCACCTCGAAGCGCTCGCGACGACGCTGCAGGCGGAGCTTCCCGAGGATGCGGCCACGGCCGTGCGTCCCTTCGCGGAGGCGGCGATCGCCGAGCTCGCCTTCCCCGCGCGCGACGAGCACGGCCTGCTCGACGACCAGTCGCAGGACTCGACCATGTCCCGGCTGTACCTCCTCCATCTCCTGCAGCGCGACGAGCGCGAGGCGCAGTCGCTGGTCGAGGACGCGATGCGCGCGGGCATGTCGCTGGCCGAGGTGTACGAGCGGGTGGTGACGCCCGCGCTCGGCGAGATCGGCCGCATGTGGCACCTGCAGGAGGCGTCGATCGCCGACGAGCACTACTGCACCTCGGCCACCCGCTCGATCGTCGCGCGGCTGCGCGCCGCCGCGGTGGCGCCGCGCCCCGACGGCCGGCGCGCGCTGTGCTGCTCGGTGGGCGGCGACCTGCACGACATCGGCATCCGGATGGCGGCGGACCTGCTGGAGCTCGACGGCTGGACCGTCGACTTCATGGGCGCGAACATGCCGGCGGCCGAGGTGGTGATCTCGGTCGAGCACGCGTCCGAGGAGCCGGGGCGCGCGTTCGACCTGGTGGTGGCGGCCGCGTCGACCATGCTCTCGATCAGCTCGATGATGGACCTCGTGGAGGCGATGCACGCGTCGCCCGTCGCGCGGTCGGTGCCGTTGCTCGTGGGCGGGGCGCCGTTCTCGTCGGATCCGGGCTTGGCGGCCGCGCTGGGGGCGAACGCCGGCGCCGAGACGCTCAGCGAGGCCGTGCTGGCCGCCGCGCGGCTCGTGCCGAGCGCGGCCGCGCGCCCGCGTCGGTGAGCGGGGGCAGGTCGCTCGAGGCGACGGTGAACGACGGCCCGGGGAGCGCGGAGGAAAGCGCGCGAGCGAGCCGCGGCATGCAGCCGCGCTCGGTCCACGTATGGCCCGCGAGCAGCATCGATACGCCCGCCGCGCGCGCCGCGAGCTGCTCGTGGTGGCGTGCCTCGCCGGTGACCAGGAGCGTGGCGCCGCGCGCGATCGCCTCGGGAAGGAAGCCGGCGCCCGCGCCGGGGCAGATGGCGATGCGCCGGTGGCGCGCGCCCGCGACCACGGCGTCGATGCGCGGGGCGCCGAGGAACCGACGGAGCCGCGCGGCGATCGCGGAGAGTGGCTGGTCGCGCCGCAGCTCGAGCAGTCGCCCGGCGCCCTCGTGAAGCGAAGGTCGGGAGGTCGGCACGGGCGGCACGGACGCGGGCCGCAGCGCCTCGTGCGCGGCGACCCGGGCCAGTTCGCGGGCCCCGCCCGCCAGGCCCTCGGCGAGCCAATCGGTCATCCCCCCCTGCACCGCGTCGTACGCCGTGTGGGGCGAGAGCAGCGCGATCCCGGCGCGCGCGGCGCCGAGCAGCGCGCCCTGCGCCGGGTCGGCCGCGTCGAGCCGCTTGAGCGCCTCGAAGATGGGTGGGTGGTAGGAAACCACCGCATCGGCGCGCATCCCCAGCGCCTCGGCCAGCACCTGGGGCGTCCAGTCGACACTCACCAGCACCCTCCGGCACGTGGCGGCGCGGTCACCAAGGAGCAGGCCCACGTTGTCCCAGGGTTCGGCGAGGCGCGCGGGTGCCACGGCCTCCATGGCGGCCGCAAGGTCACCGACGGTGACGCTGCGGGCGAGGTTCCGGCGGCCGGAGGCGCTTCGGGCAGGTCGGGATCGGGCCATGGCGGGCAAGACTAGCGTTCAATCGTCCGGAAACCGCTTGACGCGCGGCCCCCGGCATCGCACTCTGTATCGGACTGAGCAGTGCGGACCCGCACGGATGCGGGCCCGGAAGGCCCGGCCCGAGCGGGCGACCCGACCCAGGGGCACCGACGCCCCGACAGCACCGAGGAACGCGCGTTGACCACCCACGCCTCCCGCGACGCGTCCGAGTCCCGAAGCACCCATTCCAGCGCCTCCGCCGGGGCGAAGTCCGTGAGGAAGCACTTCGTGCTCGACACGAACGTGCTGCTGCACAACCCGCAGTCGATCTTCAAGTTCGAGGAGCACGAGGTCGTCATCCCGCTCACGGTCATCGAGGAGCTCGACAAGTTCAAGAAGAACAACGACGAGACCGGGCGCAACGCGCGCCAGGTGGTGCGGTCGCTCGACAAGCTCCGCAGCTTCGGCCACCTCTTCGAGGGCGTGGTCTGGAACGAGCAGGGAGGGTCGATCCGCGTCGCGCGAAGCGAGCCGGTGGCGGGCGAGCGGTCGCTGGAGCTCGACAAGAACGACAACCTGATCCTGGGCGTGGCGGCGGCGCTGAACTCCAAGGGCCTGCGCACCATCTTCATCACGAAGGACATCAACGCGCGCGTGAAGTGCGACGCGCTGGGGATCTCGTGCGAGGACTTCGAGGCCGACCGCGTGGACGCCGACTGGCTCTACGGCGGCTACTGCTCGATGCAGGTCACGACGGACGTCATCGACTCGCTGTACCAGGAGCGGCAGCTGCCGCGCGCCGCGCTCGAGGGCGTGGCCGGGCGCACGCCCGACGGGGACGCGATCGCGTGCGACGCGCTGGTGCCGAACCAGTTCGTGATCCTCTCGGACGCGAACGACCCGGGGCACACGGGGCTCGCGCGGGTCCTCGGCAACACGGGGCACCTGATCCCCGTCACGGGGCCGCGCAAGCCCGTCTACGGCATCATGGCGCGCAACGTCCAGCAGACGATGGCGCTCGACCTGCTGCTCGACGACGACGTGAAGCTGGTGACGCTGATCGGCCCGGCCGGCACGGGCAAGACGCTCCTCGCGATCGCCTCGGGCATGCAGAAGGTGCTCAAGGAGGAGCGCCTCGACAAGCTGCTCGTGGCGCGCCCGATCATGCCGCTCGGGCGCGACATCGGGTACCTGCCCGGCGACAAGGACGAGAAGCTCTCGATGTGGATGCAGCCGATCTTCGACAACGTGAGCTACCTGCTCTCGACGCGCTCGGGCGGCCCGCACGGCAACGGCGACGCCGAGAGCAAGAGCGCCGAGCAGCGCATGGACCAGCTGATGGCCACGGGCAAGCTGGTGATGGAGCCGCTCACCTACATCCGCGGGCGCAGCATCCCGCACCAGTTCATGATCGTCGACGAGGCCCAGAACCTGAGCCCGCACGAGGTGAAGACCATCGTGAGCCGCGTGGGCGATGGCACGAAGATCGTGCTCTGCGGCGACATCGGCCAGATCGACAACCCGTACCTGGACGCCGCGTCCAACGGGCTGGCGCACGCCATCGAGCGGATGAAGGGCCAGGCGATCGCCGGGCACGTCACCCTCTCCAAGACCGAGCGCAGCGAGCTGGCGAGCCTCGCGGCCGAGGTGCTGTAGCGGCCGGGCGGGATATAATCCCCCGCCATGCTGAACCTCCGTTCGTCCAACCCGGTGCTCGCCGACGAGCAGCTTCCCGCCCAGTCGCACTCGCGCCCGGTCGCTGAGGCCGCCACGGTCGCGGGCGTCGCCCAGAAGACCGGCTTCGCCGTGACGCTCGCGGTGGTGGGCGGCGTCGGCGGGGCCGCGCTGGTGCGCGCGCTCGGCCCCGGCGCCGTTTTCGGCACGTGGATCGCGGCGATGGTGGCGAGCCTGGTGTGCTTCTTCGCCCTGTGGCGCAAGCCCGAGCGCGCCTCGTGGGCGGCGCCCCTCTACAGCGTGACCCAGGGCGCGATGCTCGGGACGTTCGCGCTGCTCCTGGACTCGGTGCTCGCCTCGAAGGGCCTCGAGGCCTTCGGCGGGCTCGGCCTTCAGGCGTTCGTGATCACGATGGCGGTGACCGCGGGCATGCTCGTGACCTACCGCGCGGGCCTGATCCGGCCGGGCAAGACGTTCAACGCGGTGCTCATGACGCTGACCGTGGCCATCGGGCTCGCCTACCTCGCGCAGTTCATCCTCGGGTTCTTCGGGATCTCGATCCCGGGCCTCGGGCTCGGCAGCGCGTTCGCCGGCGGGCGCGAGGCGATGATCGGCCTCGGCATCAACGCCGTGATCCTGATCGTCGCGTCGCTCTGGCTGGTCGTCGACTTCCAGCAGATCGAGACGGCGGTCGCCTCGCGCGTGGGCAAGGAGTACGAGTGGTACTTCACCTACGGGCTCATGGTGACGCTGGTCTGGATCTACATGGAGGCGCTGAAGCTCGCGTTCCGCGCCGCGGCCATGGCCAACGACCGCAAGTGACGCCGCGCCGGCTCAGCCGGCCGATTGCCACGCCAGCATCGCCGCGCCGAGGACGCCCGCCTCGTCCTTGAGCTTCGTCATGCGCACCGAGAGCCTCGGCGCGATCGCCTGCGGGAACACGTGGGCGCGCGCCGCGGCCTCCACGCGGTCGACCCACGGCTTGCCGAGGGCCTCGGTGAACCCGCCGCCGAGGACCACCGTGCGCATCGACATCATGGTGACCCAGTTGGCCACGGACTGGCCGAGGAGGTCGGCCGCCGCGTGGACCACCTGGCACACGAGCGGGTCGCCGGCCTCGTAGCACTCGGCGACGGCGCCGCTGCCGAGCGGGCCGCTCTTGCCGTCGGCCGCATGCCGTGCGAGCGCCTGGTGGAAGCGCGAGTCCGGGTGCAGCCCGGCGAGCGTGGTGAGCGAGCGCACGATGCCGGTGCGGCTGCAGAAGTCCTCGACGGTGCGGCTTCCCGCGATCCCGTTGGCGAACGCGATGACGTGCCCGAACTCGCCGGCGGTGTGCATGTCGCCGCGCCAGACGGACCCGTTGACGACGACGCCCGCGCCGACCCCCGTGCCCACCCACACCGCGAGCATCGACTCGCACCCCGCCCCTGCGCCCACCGTCGCCTCGCCCCACGCCGCGACGTTCGCGTCGTTGTCGACGGCGACGGGGACGCCGAGGCGCTTGCGGAGCAGCTCGCCGAGCGGCACGTTCTTCCAGCCGAGGTTGCCCGCCGTGACGACGACGCCACGGTCGTGGTCCACCGGTCCGGGTGCGCCGATTCCCACCGCGGCGAGGTCCGCGGCGCGGACCTTCGCATCCTCGCACGCGTCCTCGACGGCCGCCGCGATGCGCTCGATGACCACGTCGCGCCCCTCGAACGCCTTCGTCTTCTTGCGCGCGCGTCCGTGGATTCGTCCCTTGCGGTCGACGACGCCGACCGACATGTTGGTGCCCCCGAGGTCGATGCCGACTGCAAGCTCGCTCTTGGCCATGAGGTGCGCCAAGATATCCGCGCTCCGTACACTGCCGGGCCCATGGCCCACGACGCGAACGCACCGAGCCTGACCGCCGCCCAGGTGGCGCACGTCGCGCGGCTCGCGAAGCTCGAGCTCGCCCCCGAGGCGGTCGAGCGGTTCCGCCCGCAGCTCGCCGCGGTGCTCGGGCACATCGCCAGGCTCGACTCGCTCGACCTTGCCGGCGCCGAGCCCATGGCGCATCCCTTCGAGAGCCACAACCGGCTGGCCGACGACGTGCCCGTCGAGGGCCTGCCGATCGAGGCGATCCTGATGAACGCGCCCGCCGTCGAGGGCCGGTTCCTCGCGGTGCCCAAGGTGCTGGCGGAGGAGTCCTGACGTGCCGCTCCCCGGAGGCCATGCCGACCTGACCGCCCTGCGCGACGCCATCGCCTCGGGCGCGACGAGCGCCGAGCAGGCCTGCGCCGCGACGTTCGCCGGCATCAAGGCGCACGGCGCGGCGCTGAACGCGTTCCACGAGACCTTCGAGGAGGACGCGCTGGCGCGCGCGCGCGCGGTCGACGCGGACCGCGCGGCGGGGAAGCCGCTTCCGCCGCTGGCGGGCGTCACGCTCGCGGTGAAGGACAACATCTGCACGGTGCGCGGCCGCACCACGTGCTCGAGCCGCATGCTCGGGAATTACCGCTCGCCGTTCGACGCCACCGCTGTTGAGCGCCTGGAGCGCGCGGGCGCGGTGGTGGTCGGGAAGACCAACCTCGACGAGTTCGCGATGGGTTCCTCCGGCGAGCATTGCCGCTGGGGGCGCGTCGCGAATCCCTGGGACACCGGCCGCGTGCCCGGAGGCAGCAGCGCGGGAAGCGCCGCGGCCGTCGCGGCGGGCCTGTGCGCCGCGGCGATCGGCAGCGACACCGGCGGCTCGATCCGCCAGCCGGCGGCGTTCTGCGGCATCGTGGGCCTGAAGCCCACGTACGGGCGCGTGTCGCGGTGGGGCCTCGTGGCCTTCGGCTCGAGCCTCGACCAGATCGGCCCCATGACGCGCAGCGTGCGCGACGCGGCGCTGCTCCTCGATTGCATGAGCGGCACCGACGACCGCGACAGCACCGTGGCCGACCGGCCGCCGACCGCGCTTGCGGCGACGGTCGAGCGCCCGCTCGAGCGGCTTCGCGTCGGCATGCCGCGGCAGTACGTGAGCGACGCCAACGATCCCGAGGTGAACGAGGCCGTGGCCGCGTGCGCCGACGCGTACCGAGCGATGGGCGCCACGATCGTCGACGTCGACCTGCCGCTCACCGACGCCGGGATCAGCACCTACTACGTCATCGCGCCCGCGGAGGCGTCGAGCAACCTCGCGCGATACGACGGCATCCGGTACGGGCACCGCGCGGCGATGCGCCCAGGCGACGACCTCGCCGCGCTCTACGCGCGCTCGCGCGCCGAGGGGTTCGGCCCCGAGGTGCAGCGGCGCATCATGCTCGGCACCTACATGCTGTCGAGCGGCTACTACGACGCGTTCTACACGCGCGCGCTCCGGGCGCGCCGGCGCATCAAGGAGGAGTTCGACCGCGCGTTCGCCGCGTGCGACGTGCTGCTGGGGCCCACCGCGCCCACGCCCGCCTTCGCGTTCGGCGCCAACGACGACCCGCTCGCGATGTACATGTGCGACGTCTACACGGTGAACACGAACATCGCGGGGATCTGCGGGCTCTCGCTGCCGGCGGGCTTCGCGATGCGCGGGGGCAAGGCGCTTCCCGTCGGCGTGCAGCTGCAGGCGAACGCGTTCGAGGAGGAGCGGCTGCTGCGCGCGGCGCGGATGCTCGAGCGCGCGGTGGCCGCGCGGACTTCGGCGCACGCGCCCGCCGTGCACGCCTGAGGCGGGTCACTGCGGGCGCTTGAGCGCGCCGAGCCTGCGGAGCTCGGCGAGCACGTCGCGCGCGAACGCGTCGTCCTGCGCGGAACCGGCGTCGGCGAGCCGTGCGTGCGCGGCCAGCGAGCCGCCCGCGTCGCGGTCGACGCGCACCTCGCCCTCGCGACCGTCCGGGAGCACGGTGCGCGCCACGCACGCGACGTCGGTCTGCTGCATGTACGTGATGCCCACCGTCGACCGGCCCGCGACGTTGCGGATCGCCATCGGCGCGTCGGAGAACCGCACGCCCTCGGCGGCGGCTGCGAGCGGCCGCGTCGGCACGCCCTCGGCCGGGCCGCGCATCGCGTCGATCGCCTCGGCCGCGCGCGGGCCATCGAGGACCACCGAAGGGTCGAACGCGTCGCCGGGCGCACGTCGGTCCGACGCGGCCGCATCACGGCGACAGCCGACGGCCGAGAGCGTCGCCGCGGCGATGACCGCGACGGAGACCGCGGCGTGGAGGATGCGCTGCCGATAAAAGGCCATGGAGCGGGTGGAGGGCTTCGCGCGCCGCGCGTTCCCCGGGAATGCTAGTGGCTGAGTGCGCAGGGAAGAATCACGTGGCCGATAGACTCAATCGGCCCGTCGTTCCCGACGCCCGCACGCCGCATGGCACCCGGTCCCACGCATGGCAAGGTCTCGCGAAGCGGCAGGCGCAACCGCCTGCGCCGCAAGCTGCCGAGGCGCACCTTCGCCCCGCTCGCCTGGATGCGCGACGAGCGCAACGCGTCGGCGGCCTTGGTGCTGGCGGGGTTCGTCGCCGTGGCCGCCGCGTTGGTGGCGATGCTGCAGGACCTGCCGCGCGAGTACGCCGGCCAGCGGGCGGAGCGCGGGCGCGTCAACCGGCTCGAGCACGTGGACGTCGACGCGGCCGCCACCGCGCAGCGGAGGACCGACGCGCGCAAGGTCGCGCCGCGCGTCTACTCGGCGAGCGCGGACTACGTGGAGCGCATCCGTGCCGAGATCGAGGGGCTGCCGCTCCTGGTGCGCGACAAGGCGAGCATCGACGAGCTTCCCCCCGGCATGGCCGAGCGGTACGCGCTCGACGCGGAGGCGTTCCGTGCGCTGGTGGCGCTGTCGACCCCCGGGCAGGAAGAGGAGTGGCGCACGTGGACCGACCGGCTGCTCTCGCGGCTGACCGTGACCGTGCCGATCGTCGCCGCGGGCGACTTCGAGGCCTACTCGACCGCGGCGCGCCGGACGGTGGTGCTCCCGCCCGCGGCCGGCGTTCCCGGCGACCGAGCGCGCGCGGAGAACCTGGGACGCAACGCGATCGAGCTGCGCACCGAGGACCCCGCCGCGATGCGCACGCGCCTGGTGGCCGAGGCCACCGAGTCGGGCTTCCCGATGGCGCTCGCGAGGCCCGCGGTGTCGCCGATCCTCGCCGACGCCAAGCCCACGGTCGAGTTCGACGCCGCGGCCACGAAGCAGGCCGCCGAGGAGGCGGCGGACGCGATCACCCCCGTGACGGTGATGCACCCGCGGGGCGAGGGCGTGTACGTCGCGGGCGACGTCCTGACCGCCGAGCAGGTGTCACGGTCGCGCGCGGAGGATGCCAGGTACCGCGAGTCGCGGAGCCCGCTGCGCCTGGCGGCGATCCTCGTCAGCGCCGGCGCGCTCGCGGCGGCGCTGGCGCTGCTCGCCTCGGCGTTCCTCGCCTCGGCGGATGCCTCGACGTTCCGCGACTGGAGGCGGCTCGCCACGGTCATGGCCGCGGCGCTCGTGCCGATCGCCTCGGCCGCGGCGGCCGCGTTCGCCCTGCCCGGCGCGGTGGCGCACGCGGCGATCGGCGGCGCGATCCTGGCCACCGGCATCGCGACGATCGCGTTCGGGATCCGAACCTCGCTCACCGTGATCCCCGTGCAGGCCGCGCTGCTTGCCGCCGCGCTCTCGGGCGCCGCGGGCGTGTGGGTGCCCGCGCTCGCCGCGTCGGTGTCGTACGCGGTGCTCCTTCGGGACGTCCGGCACCGTTCGACGCTCGTCACCGCGGCGCTCGCGGCGGCCGCCGGCGCCGGCGCCTCGGCCGTGGTCGTGCACGGAGCGATCGGCTTCGACGCCCCGGGCTCGGTGACAACCGTGCTCGGC
>CAMDUT010000075.1 GCA_945877905.1 Phycisphaera mikurensis NBRC 102666
GAGATCTTGCAGATCTTGCTCATTGTGAACTCGTTCGCATCCTCGGTAAATCCCCGAAATACCGTTGCGGTGCACCAATACCTAGCCCGCCACCACAGCGTGCAGGTCGTGGAAACCAACGAACGCGGTCACGCCACCCGTTTTGCCCAGGATGCAGCCGAGCGCGGGGTTGACACGGTGGTCGCATTTGGGGGTGACGGAACTCTCAACGAAGTTGCAACGGGTTTGGCCGGGAGCAAGACCGCTCTAATGATGTTGCCAGGTGGATCCACAAACGTTTTCGTGCGCAGTCTCGGCGCTTCAAATGATCCAACAATCGCGTTGCAGCAATTCAGCTCAGGGCTCGACCATGACAGTGTGCATCCAATCAGTTTGGGACGAGCCAACGGTCGCTACTTCTGTTTTCATGCCGGCATTGGTTTTGATGCAGCGGTTGTTGAACTTGTTGAACGTCGCGCATCGCTTAAACGAATCATTGGTCAGCCGCTGTTTGCGTTTTCGGCATTGCAGGCCTGGCTATCGGACTTCGTCGTGGGCGACTCCAACCGGATTGCGCACGAGGCCGTGCGGCGCCTCGCGGACGACGAGCTCGGCTCCATCCGCAGCATCCTCCTCCACGGCGGATGCGGCGTCGGCAAGACCCACCTCCTGCAGGGACTGTGCGATGCGCGGCGCACCCGCTTCCCGGCCGAGCGCATCCGGTACGTGACCGGCGAGCAGTTCACCAACGACTACATCCACGCCGTGCGCTCGGGCGCCATCGAGGCCTTCCGCGCGAAGGTCCGCCGGCTCGACCTGCTGGCGATCGACGACGTCCACTTCCTGTCGAACAAGGGCGCGACCCAGGCCGAGTTCCTGCACACCGTCGACGCGATCGGCCTGGCGGGCGCGCGCGTCGCGATCGTGACCGACGCGCACCCGCGCGCGCTGCGGGCCTTCAGCGAGGCGCTCGTGAGCCGCATGCTCGCGGGGATGGTTGTGCAGGTCGAGACGCCGGACCGAGCGATGCGCGAGTCGCTGGTGGTCCGGCTCGCCGCCGAGCGCGGGATCGCGCTCGAGCCCGAGGCGGCGCGCGCGATCGCCGACCGCGCGGTCGGAAGCGTGCGGGAGATCGAGGGGGCGCTCGCCCGCGTCGCGGCGGCGCTCCTCCTCGAGGATGCGGGCGGCATCGCCCGCCTGTCGATCGTCGAGCGGGCGCTCGGCATCGGCGAGTCCGCCGTCCGCGGCGCCCCGCCCCGCATCGGCACGATCGTCGAGGCCGCATGCGAGGCGCTCGGGGTGGCCCATGACGACCTCGCCTCGAGCGGACGCCACCGCCGCGTCGTCCTTGCGCGCGGGCTGGTGGTGCACCTCGCTCGCGAGATGACCACGCTCAGCTTCCCCGAGATCGCGCGCCACCTCGGGCGATCCGCGCACTCGAGCGCCCATGCCGCGGCGCGGCGCGTCCGCGACATGATCGACCGGGGCGAGGACCTTCCCACGGACGATTCCGCGCCCGCGCGCCGGTCCGTGCGCGAGCTGGTCGAGACGGTGCGCCGCGACGTCGAGCGCCGCAGCCGCGGCGGCCGTTAGACTCCGGCGCATGACGACGCGCCCCGTGCGCATCCACCCGACCCGGCTCCTCGCCGCCGCGGCCGCGGCCCTCTCCATGGCCGCCTCGGCAGAAGCCCAGTTCTACGAGAAGGTCGATCCCGCACGCGCCGCGACGGACTCGATCGTCGCCGCGATGTCGGGACAAAACCCCGCGATCGGGTCGCTCGTGGCGAGCCTCGCGCGCTGCGGCGACCCCGGCACCGAGCGGCTCTTCCGCGCCATGGCGGCGTCGGGCGACCCGGCGTCGCGCGTGTACGGCGTCCTAGGCGCCGCACTGGCGGGAGGACGCGGCATCGACCCGGCGCTCTTCACGGCGCTCGGATCAGCCGACGAGCGAAGCGCGGTGGTCCGCGAGGCGAACGTGTCGGGGCTGCTCCGCGAGTCGCCCGTCGCCGAGTTGATGGCCGTGCCCGGACTCCAGCCGGCCGCCGTGCTGACGCTCGCGGGCGAGCTGGACCGACGCGGGCAGCCGTGGGACCGGTCCTCGTTGATGCCCATCGCCGCGGACGACGACGCGGTGGCAGCGGGGGTCGCGGCGATGCTGCTCGGCGAGGCCTCCCCGTCGGGCACCGCCGGGGACCCTGCGCCGTGGCGCGCCTTCGGTGCGCGGCTCGCCGCGATGCCCGCGAAGGAACGCGAGTCCACGCTCCGCGCGCTCGTCGAGGCAGCGCTCATGTTCGAGATCCGCTCGGCGTGCGCCCCGCTCCTGGCGCTTGCCACGGCCGAGGGAATGCCCGAATCGGTGCAGCTGCCGGCCATCGGCATGGCCCTGCGGCTGGACCCGACCGCGGGGCTGGCCGCATGGAAGGCGCGCGTGGCGCGAGAACGCTCGCAGGTCTCGCTCGTCCGCGCCGGGCTGCAGCTCCTGGCCTCGGTGGACCACGGCGTGCCGCCCGATGCCTTCGATGCGATCCGCAACGGCAACACGGTGCTCGACGCGATCGCCGACGCGGGCGCCGCCCTCGCCCGCAAGGAAGCGCCCGCCGGGGCCATCATCACGCTCCTCGACTCGGGCCATCCCGGCAGCGCCGAGTGGGCGTTGGTGCGCGCGTCGGAGCTCCCGCCCGACCAAGGCGCTCCGGTGTGGAAGCACGTCCTCGCGCAACTCGACGACACCGATCCGCTCAAGCGGCCGTCGGGTGTCCTCGTGGCCGGGTTGGTCCGCGAGCTCGCGGGATCCGACCCGACCGAGGTCGCGCGCCTGGCGGAGCGGCTCGACGGGAACGACGAGCTCGAGGCCGCGCTCATGTCCGGCCTGTGGGACAGCCGCTCGCCCGCCGCCGCCCCCATCGCGCGGGCGCGCCGCGGGACGCTGCCGCGCATGGGCGAGAGCCTCGCGGTGCTCGTGCTCGCGTCGGCGGGCGGGACGCTCACGGACGACGACATGAACGTGCTCGCCCGCGCCGCGGCCGGCGGGGGCGACCTCGACCCCTCGCGCGCGATCCAAGCCGCCTGGTACTACGCCCGCGCCACCGGCGGGCTCGACGGCACCATCGCGCGCGCCTCCGCCGCCCAGGCGGGCGGGAACTGAACCCATGCCAGACCGAGCACCCTCCGTCATCCCGCTGAACCGTCCCGAGATCCTCGAGGAGGACGTCGAGCTCGTCACCGAGACGCTCCGTCGCGGCGTGCTCTCCTTCGGGGCCCGCCTCGCCGAGTTCGAGCAGCTGTGTGCCGAGCGCACCCGGCGCCCCTTCGGCGTCGGGGTCTCGTCCGGGGCCATGGCGATCGAGATCGCGCTGCGCGCGATCGGCGTCGGCCCGGGGGACGAGGTGCTCGTGCCCGCGTTCGGCTTCAGCAGCATGCCCAACAGCGTGCTGAACGTCGGGGCGCGACCCGTGTTCGTCGACGTCGACCCGATGAGCCTCAACATGGACCCGGAGCGCGCCGCGCGCCGCATCGGCCCGAAGACCAAGGCCATGCTCGCCGCGCTCACCTTCGGCAACCCGGCGTGCATGCCCGAGCTGATCGCGCTCTGCTCGCGCATGGAGATCCCGATGGTCGAGAACGCCGCCGAGGCGCTCGGGACCACCCTCGGCGAGGACAACGCCGGACGTTTCGGCCGCATCGCGTGCCTCGGGTTCTGGACGAACCGCCCGGTGACCACCGGCGAGGGCGGGATGATCGTGACGCACGACGACACGCTGGCCACGGCGTGCCGTGCGCTCCGCCACCAGGGGCGCATCGACCGAATGAGCTTCACCGGGCAGCCGCGCGACATCGGGGGCATCCTCGAGTACGTCGCGAACGGCGGCTACGACGCGCGGATGCCCGAGCTCGAGGCCGCGCTGGGCTGCGCGCAGGTGCGGAGGCTCGACGCGACGATCACCAAGCGGCAGGAGCTCGTGAACGCGTACATGCGAAGGCTGGCGGCGAACCCGGACGTGGTGCTTCCCACCGTCCCCGCCGGCGCGAGCATCAGCTGGTCGAACTTCGTCATCCGGCTGTCGACCCGGTTCACCGCCGACGACCGCGACGCCATCATCGGCGTCATGCACCGCCAGGACATCGGCGCGGCGAACTACTACCCCGCGGCCAACCTGCTCCCGCAGTGCCGCGCCGTGCTCGGGACCGAGCCGGGCGAATGCCCCGTCGCCGAGGGCGCGGCGGCGCGCGCCCTGGCCCTGCCCTTCCACAACCTGATGACGGAGGACGAGGTGGACACCGTGTGCGCCACCCTCGAGGTCGCGCTCTCGCGGCACGGCGGCGTCGCGCGCGCCTGAGGGCGCGCGCCGGTCACTCCCACTCGATGGTGGCGGGCGGCTTGCTCGAGATGTCGTAGACGACGCGGTTGACGCCCTTGACCTCGTTGATGACGCGGTTGGAGATCCGCGCGAGCACGTCGTACGGGATGCGCGCCCAGTCCGCCGTCATGAAGTCCTCGGTGGTGACCGCGCGCAGCGCGACCACCGAGTCGTACGTGCGCCCGTCGCCCATGACCCCGACGCTCTTCACGGGAAGCAGCACCGCGAACACCTGGCTCGTGGCTCGGTAGAGGTCCTCGGACACGATCTCCTCCAGGAGGATCTCGTCGCAGTCCCGCAGGATCGCGAGGCGCTCGGGAGTCACCTCGCCGAGCACGCGCACCGCGAGGCCCGGGCCGGGGAACGGGTGGCGCCACACGATCTGCGGCGGGAGCGCGAGCACCTCGCCGAGGCGGCGGACCTCGTCCTTGAACAGGTCGCGCAGCGGCTCGACGAGCCGGAACCCGAGGTCCTCCGGCAGCCCGCCCACGTTGTGGTGCAGCTTGATGTTGGCCGCCGTGCCCGCGAGGCTCGCGCCGCTCTCGATGACGTCCGGGTAGAGCGTGCCCTGCGCGAGCCAGCGCGCGTCCGGGCCGACCTCCGCCGCGGCCTTGCGGAAGACGTCGATGAACCGGTGGCCGATGCGGCGGCGCTTCTCCTGCGGGTCGGTGATGCCCGCGAGGTCCGAGAGGAACTCGCGGGAGGCGTCGACGACGCGAAGGTCGACGTCGAACGCGCCGCGGAACGTGCTCTCGACGAGGTCGCGCTCGCCGTTCCTCAGGAGGCCGTTGTCGACGAAGATGCACGTGAGCCGCGGCCCGATGGCGCGTGCCAGGAGCGCCGCCACCACGCTCGAGTCGACGCCGCCCGACAGCCCGCAGATCACCCGGTCCGTGCCCACCTCCTCGCGCACGCGCGAGGTCTCGCGCTCGAGGAAGTCGGCCATGCGCCAGTTCCCCGCGCACCCGCACGCACCGTAGAGGAAGTTGCGCAGGATGTCGACGCCGTGCGGCGTGTGGGTCACCTCGGGGTGGAACTGCACGCCGAAGAAGGGCTTCGAGCGGTGCGCCACCGCGGCCACGGGACAGGTGTCGGTCGATGCGAGCACGCGGAGGTCGCCGTGCACGTCGCGGACCTGGTCGCCGTGGCTCATCCAGACCGTCGTGCGCGCGGGCAGCCCGTGCAACAGGCCCTCGTGAGAGCCGACGTCGAGCTGGGCCCGACCGTACTCGCGCGCCGCCGCGGGCTTCACGTCGCAGCCGAGCATCCGGCACCCCAGCTGCATGCCGTAGCAGATGCCGAGGACCGGGATCCCGAGGTCGAGGACCGCCGGGTCGCACGTCGGCGCGCCCTCGTCGAACACGCTCGACGGCCCGCCGGACAGGATGATGCCCTTCGCCCCGAGCGCGCGGATGCGCTCGATGGGCGTGCCGGGGGCCACGAGCAGGCTGAACACGCCGAGCTCGCGCACGCGGCGTGCGATCAGCTGCGCGAACTGGCTTCCGAAGTCGAGGATCAGGACCGTCTCGGTGGCCATGGGCGGACGATGCTACAGGCGTCCCGAGCGATACACTCGAGCGATGCGAGTCACGACGACGCCCGCGATCGCCACGTACGCGGCCTGCGCCACGCTCGCCGCGTGCTCGGCCACGGTCCCGGCCTCGTGGGACGACCCCACGCCCCGCGCGCGGCTCGAGGCCATCCGGGCCTGCGAGCGGGACGGAACGGTCCAACGCCACCTTCCCCAGATCGTCCAGAACCTCTGGTCCGACGACGCGGTGGTCCGGATGGCGGCCATCGACGCGTTGCGGCGCGGAACGGGGGAGGACCTGGGCTACCGCTTCGACGATCCGCCCGCCGATCGTGCCGCCGCGATCGCCCGCTGGGAGGCGCGCGCCTCGGCCGCTCGCTAGACTCCGGGCCGATGGAGCAGCACGCGCTCGAGATCCGCAGCGAGACACGCCCCGGGGTGGCCATCGTCCACGTCAGGGGCGACGCCACGGCGGCCGCCATCGACCCCATGCGGCAGGCCATCGCGGCGGCGATCGCGACCAAGTCCCCCAAGGTCGTGATCGACCTCTCGGGAACCACGTTCCTGAGCAGCCCGGGCCTCGCCGTGCTGGTGCAGGCCATGCAGCTCGTCAAGCGCGGAGGCGGCACGCTGGTGCTCGCCGGCCCCGACGAGCGCGTCCGCGGGATCTTCGAGATCTCGCGGCTCACCGACGTGTTCACCATCGCCCCGACCCTGGAAGCCGCGCTCGGCGCCTGAGGCGCCGGCCGCCCCGCCGTGCCCAACCGCCTCGACGCCATCGCCTCCGTCCCGACCGCCCTGCTCGACCGCTGGATCGGGTTCTGGGCGTCGGTGCTGGAACTGGTCGGTGCGCTCTACTGGCTGGGCCACGACACCGCGGGCTGGATGTGGCGCGCATTCGTGCTCCGCCGCGTCCGCATCGGGGCCTCCGGCATCACGGCGCAGATCGTGCGCGTGGGCGTCCGCTCGATCTCGATCGTGATGCTCGTCAGCGGATCGATCGGCATCATCCTGGCGCTGCAGACCTCGCCGACCCTCGAGCAGTACGGGCAGACCGACAAGGTCGCGAACCTGATCGGCGTCGCGGTGTTCCGCGAGCTCGGGCCCCTCGTCGCGGCCATCGTGATGGTCGGCTTCGCGGGGGCATCCATCGCCGCCGAGCTCGGCACGATGGTGGTGGGCGAGGAGGTGGAGGCGCTCGAGGCCATGGGGCTCAACCCCGTGCGGTACCTGGTGGTGCCGCGCCTGGCCGCGACGGTCGCGAGCCTGCTGGCGCTCGCCGTCGTCAGCAACCTCACGGCCGTGTTCTTCGGAATGGTGGTGGGCGTGACCGCGCTCGGCATCCCGTACGACCTGTACGTCTCGAACACCATCGCGCAGCTCAAGATGTCGGACTTCCTGACGGGGCTGATGAAGGCCGGCGTCTTCGGGCTGCTGCTCGGCCTCATCTCCTGCTACAACGGCCTGCGCGTGACCGGCGGCGCCGCAGGCGTCGGACGCGCCACGACGGAGACCGTCGTCCAGACCGTGATCTTCGTGGTGCTGAGCGACCTCTTCTTCTCGACCATCTTCTACGCCATCGGCTGGACCTGACCGGCCAGGTCCGCGTGCGCGACCCGCGCGGCGGCAGGATCGCGGGCGCCGTGCGCCAGCGCGAGCTCGGCGAGCGTGCGGATCACCATGATGCGGGACGCCGCCTCCGGGACGGCCTCGGAAAGCTCGTCGATCCGGGCATCGGGTCGGCGCCGCAGCACCTTCGACACCGCCTCGACGAGTGGCGCGAGCTCGGGCTCGATCGGCTCGACGGCCGTTGACGGATCGCTCGCGGCGACGCATGCCCTCCCGAGCCGTTCGCTCGAGCCACGGACCGCGGCGACGAGGTCCTCGGGTGAAAGCACGGCCTCGGCCCACCCTTCGCGGATGGCCAGGTTGCAGCCGGCGCTCCGCGGGCTGTCGACCGGGCCCGGGACGGCGCACACGTGACGGCCGTGGTCCTCGACCGCGATGCGCGCCGTGATCAGCGCGCCGCTCGCGCGCGAGGCCTCCACCACGAGCACCGCGAGCGACATCCCGGAGACGATGCGGTTGCGCCGGGGGAAGTTCGGCGGCATCGGCGGCCAGTCGCACGGGAACTCGCTGACCAGGAGCCCGCCGCCCTCGACGACCGAATCGAAGAGCGTGGCGTGCTCGGGCGGATACGGGTTTCCCAGCCCGCTGCCCGTGACCGCGACGGTGGCGCCTCCGGCACGCAGCGCCGCCCGGTGGGCCTCGGCGTCGATGCCGCGCGCGCCGCCGCTCACGACCACGATGCCGGCCTCGGCGGCCGCGCCGGCGAAGCGCGCCGACTGCGCGCGCCCATACGCGGTCGGGTGCCTGCTGCCGACCACCGCCACCGCATCGGAGGCCGCCGACTCGGTTCGGCCCCGGGTCCAGAGGAGCCACGGCGGGTGCGGAAGCGGTGCGAGCAGCGCCGGGTAGTCCGGGTCGCCGAGGACGACGGCCCGCACGCCGCACGACCGCATGCGGTCCCGTTCGCGGCGTGGGTCCACCTCGGCCAGCGCGGCGCGCAACGCGGCGATTCGGGGTGGGCCCATCCGGGGAAGCGCACGCAGCGCGGCATCGCTCGCGCCGAGGACCGCCTCATGGCTCCCGAAGGCCACGTGCGCCGCGTGCAGGAACGCCGGGCCGACCTCGGGACAGAGCGACAGCCGGAGGAGCGCGTCGGGAATGTCGTCCGGTGATCGAGCCATGCGCCCGAACGTACGTGCGGCCGCGGCCGAACCCCGGAAATCGGCGGAAATTCGCGTTCGCGCCGGCCGTTCAGTCCGCGCCGTGCGACGCGGAGTCCGTCTCGTGCGGCTGGTCGTTGCCGATGCGCACCGCGGGCGTCGCGCTCGACGCCGTCTCGCCAACGGCCATCACGGCCGTCGCGGTCATCGCCGCACCGCCGGCGACCGAGACCGCCGGCCCGCCGCGGAGCATGCGCCCCGCGGCCTCCGCCGCGTCGTCGAGCACCGAGGTCGAGGGCACCCGCAGGCGCAGCGGCGCCGAGAGCAACCCGAGGAAGATGCACATCGCGCCGGCGCCCGCGATCCACAGCGACTTGCGGCCGAGCGTCAGCCGGCTCAGGAGCGAATCCGGGAACGGGACGACCTTCGCGACCACCGGGGGCACCGTCGCGTCCACCCACTCGACGGGGTTGCGCTGCGCGGAGCCGGCGACGAGGATCGCCCGCTCGCCGCTCGGCACCAGGTTCAGCTGCGCCGCGGCCAGCCGGCGCACGAGCTGCGGATCGGCGCGGTCGAGGTCGTGGATGAACGACGAATACGCCGCCATGCGCCGGTCGTTCTCCTGCGACTCGGCCTCGAGGTGCCGCAACTGCGTCCGCATGATCCAGAGGTCGTACGTGGCCGGCACCAGGGCGGACGACGCCACGAGCACGAGGCCCGCGACGACGAAAAGCCAGCCGGGGTCGAAGAGGACGGTCGGGCGGCCAAGGCGCATCCCTCCGTCATCGGCTCGGGGAGCACGGAGCCTGCCGAAAAACGCGGCCGCCGCCGGCAGCCGCCCGGGGGCCCCGCGTCGGGGCCGGAGGCTGCCGGCGGCGGCCGGGATGCGGTTCAGGCGAGCTCGGGGAACATCGTGGTGACGGTTCCCACGAGGTCCTTCACGTGGCTGACGCTCTCGGCCATGAGCTTCGACTCGTCGGGCGTCATCTTGATCGGGACCACCTTCTCCATCCCCTTGGCACCGAGCACCACGGGGACGCCCACGAAGTAGCCCTTGCCCTTCTGGCCGGGGGCGACGCCGTAGTCGTCCTCGCAGTAGGCCGCGCACGGGATGATGCGCTTCTTGTCCTTGACGATGGCCTCGACCATCTGGACGGTGCCCGACGCCGGCGCGTAGTACGCGCTGGTGCCCATGAGCTTCACGATCTCGCCGCCGCCCACCTTGGCGCGCTCGACGCACTCGGTGATGTCGGCCTGCGAAAGGAGCTGGTCGATGGGGATGCCCGCCACGCTGGTGAAGCGCGGCAGCGGCACCATGTCGTCGCCGTGGCCGCCGAGGAGCAGCGAGGAGATGTCCTCGATCGAGCAGCCCAGCTTCATCGCAAGGAACGTGCGGAAGCGCGCGACGTCGAGCGCGCCCGCCTGGCCCAGGATGCGGTGGGTCGGGAAGCCCGAGACCTTCCATGCCGTGTAGACCATCGCGTCGAGGGGATTGCTGACCACGATCAGGACCGCGTTCGGCGAGTGCTTCGCGACCTGCTCGGTGACGTCCTTGACGATCTTGACGTTCACGCCGATCAGGTCGTCGCGGCTCATGCCGGGCTTGCGCGGCATCCCGGCGGTGATGACCACCACGTCCGAGTTCGCGGTGTCCTTGTAGTCCGAGGTGCCCGTGATGTTCGCGTCGAAGCGCTCGATCGGGCCGCACTGGGCGAGGTCGAGGGCCTTGCCCTGCGCGACGCCGACGCGGTCGGGGATGTCCACGAGCACGATGTCGCCGAGCTCCTTCGCGGCCGCCCAGTGGGCGCAGGTGGCTCCGACGTTTCCGGCTCCGATGATCGAGATCTTGGCGCGTCGCACGTGTGGTGTCTCCGGTCGATGGGTGGGGGCGCCCCGTGGCCGGACTCGGCCGCGGAACGGGGCGGGAATGATAGGTCCGGGCCCGATGCCGAGGCGCCTCCGAAGGCGGTGCAAACGAACGCGGCGCGCCCGGATGGGGCGCGCCGCGCGACGGAATGGGCCAGAAAGGACTCGAACCTTCGACCTCACCCTTATCAGGGGTGTGCTCTAGCCAGCTGAGCTACTAGCCCGTCAGGATCGAGAAGTATAGCCGGGCCCGCCGGAGGTGCCAGTTGCGTCCTGAAGCCGATCACGCATGCGCGCCGTGTAGCGGAGGCGGACCCAGGCAGCCGCTCCCGCGGGGCCATCGCCGTGGGAAAGCGCCGTCGACAAGGACGCGCGCGCGTCGGCGGCGAGCGTCCCGACGGCGTCACGCAGGGCGGCGAGCCGCCCCGCATCGCCCACGGCAACCGCCTCCTCGATGGCCTCGCGCACCTCCATGGTCTCCATGAGGAACTGGGGCGGCGGAGGGGCCTGCAAGAACGAACGCGCGCCGAGGTGCTCAAGGAGCACCTCGGCGCGGGAGAGTTCGTCGGACAGGACCTGCTTCGCGGCCCCGGCCTGTGCAGCGAGCTGCGTCAGGCGGGCTCGCTCCACGGGATCCTGGGCGCGGTCCGGGTGAAGCCGCGACACGGTCCGAAGGTGCGCCGCCGAGACTTGGGCGGGCGAGACGTCGAATCGACGCTCGAGCCCAAGCACGACGAACGGATCATCGGCCATGCGCGTTCACGCGGCGCGTGGCCCGATCACCACTCGCTGTCGCGGTCGCTGCGGCGATCGCCACGCTCGCGACGGTCGCCGCGGGAGAAGTCCCCGCCGCCACCGCCGCCGCCGTAGCCACCGCGGCCACCGCCGCCGCCACCGTAGCCGCCGCGGCCACCGCCGCCGCCACCGTAGCCACCGCGGCCGCCGCCGCCGCCACCGCCACCCGGGCCACGCTCAGCGCGCGGCTGGGCCTCGTTGACGACGAGGGCGCGGCCCTCGAAATCCTTGCCGTTCAGCGCCGTGATGGCGGCGTTGCCGGCGTCCTTGTCTGCCATGGTCACGAAGCCGAAGCCGCGCGAACGGCCCGTCTCGCGGTCGGTCCCGATGAACACGTCGAGCACCTCGCCATGCGAGGCGAAGTGCGCGCGAAGCGCGTCGGGAGTGGTGCGGAAACTGAGATTGCCAACGTAGATCCGAAACATTCGTTCGTTGCTCCAACGAGTTGCAGCGCCCGACCCAGGCGGCGCCCAATGCCTGAAAACAACGAACGGTCCTTACGTCAGCCCGAGTTGCTTCGGGGGCGAGCATACCAACGCCCCGCCCACTCGGAGCCGCGTGAACGACGCAAACCCGACGGAAGGAAGGATTCCTCCCGTCGGGAAGAAACGTTATTGACTGTTCAGGACGCGCTGTCGCCTTCGGCGGGCTTCTTCTTCACCGCACGCGCACGCGCGGGGGCCTTGGCGGCTGCGGCTTCACCCTCGCCGGCGCCGGACGATCCCCCGGCGCCAGCGGCTCCGGTCGCGCCAGCTCCCGGCGGCGGCGAGGCCGGGCGAGGCGTGGTCGCAGGCCGCGGGGCAGGCCCCGACGCACCCGACCCAGCCGAAGAAGTCGGACGGGCAGATCCAAGCGGGCGCGAACCGAGCGGGCGCGATGAGCCGCCTGCGGGAGGCATGCCGGCACCGCCTGCACTGGCACCCAACGGGCGCGAGCCACCGCTGCCCGCACTGCCGAACGGACGTGAACCGAGCGGTCGCGACCCAAGCGGGCGCGAGCCGAGCGGAGCCGATCCGGACGAAGCACCCGGGCGAGCACCAGGCGCGCCCGAGGAACCCGCTCCACCGGAGACGGAAAAGCTGCCCGGACGAGAATCCCCGCCCGCACCACCGCGTCGCGGATTCCGACTGAAGCTGCCTGCCCCGCCCGCACCGGGCGCGCCGCCCGCCGAGCGGCCGAATCCACCTGGACGGCTGCCCGACGACGGGCGCCCCATGCCCGGTCCACGTGGGCCACCGACGCGCGGGCCACCTCGCGGATTGGCGCGCGGCCCGAGCGGCGACGAGCGCGGGCCCGCACCGGCCTCGCGCGTGCGCTTGCCCTTCTTCACCGCTTCGTTGATCA
>CAMDUT010000076.1 GCA_945877905.1 Phycisphaera mikurensis NBRC 102666
GTTGTTGATCGAGCTCATCTGGAGCGCGGGGTTCCCGATGAACACCGGGCCGCCGATGTACTGGTACTGCAGCACGGGCACGAGCTCGAAGAAGTTGGGGCGCGCCAGGGTCTCGGCGTACGAGCCGCGCAGCACCAACTGGTCGGTGATGTTCCAGTTGAGCCCCACCATCGGCAGGAACAGGTTCTCGGTGAATCCCGCGTTCACGGCGGGGTCGATCTGCCCGGTCACGGGATCCTTCACCGCGATGTAACCCGCGGCGGGGTCGAGCGGGTTGATCCACACCGCCTGGTCGTCGGGGATCACCGTCGTGTTCATCTCGGTCCCCTCGTAGCGGAGGCCCGTGACGAGGTTCATGGTCTCGTTGAACGGGAGGTCGATCATGCCGTAGCCGGCGGTGATGGACTGGCTGCCGTCGTAGGAGATGTCGAAGTTCGACTGGTTGATCGGGTGGACCTGCGACGGGAACACCGCGCTCCACGGCTCGGTGAACGGCACCGGCGTGACCGGGGGGTCCTGGTACTGCGAGTTCGGGTCGCCGTTGTTCTGCCAGGTGTCCTGGCGGTACTGCCGCGACACGCTGTCGACGAACGCGCCGAACTTCAGGTAGCCCTCGCGGTCGTTCCACTGCAGGAACGGCAGCTTGCCGTTGAACGCGAACTGCGTGCTGTCCTCGATGGTCTGGTAGAAGATGTGCTGCACCCAGCCGACGTTCGTGTCCTGCGCCGGCGGGTAGGCGGTCCAGCGCGACGGGTCCGTGAACACGAAGGGCGGGAACACGATCTCCTGCGTTGCCTGCCACTTCGCCGAGAACTGCGTCTGGTCGGGCTGCTCCTCCTCGGCTCGGCTCAGCGAGAGCCGCCAGTCCACCGTGGGCGCGCCGAGGCCGATGGGCGACGGGATCTCGTCGTCCTCGCCGGGCCCGAGGAAGCCGAGCGTGTGCTCGCCGTTCAGGATGAAGGCCTGCGTGCTGACCTGGCTGTAGTCGATCGTCTCGAGGCGGTTGTACGGGGCCTCGCCGGGCCGGTCGACTCCCGGGCTGGTCGGGTCGTTCGGGTCGTATCCCGGGAAGAAGAACTCCTTGCCGCGGGTGTCGATCAAACGGACGGCCTGGTCCTCGGAGAGCAGCGTGTAGATGAACTTGCCGCCGACCTTGTGCTCCTCGGTCTCGATGCCGGCGGAGCCCATGCCGCCCCACTGGATCGACTGCGTGCCCTGCGTGACGTCGAAGAGCTCGGTGGTGAAGTCGCCGACGCCGAGCTGCTCCGGCGAGAGCGCGGCCCCGGGCGCGGTCTGCACCAGCGAGTTCAGCTGGCCGTTGTCGAAGAACGACGCGCCCTGGTCGTAGAAGAAGTTCCCGAACGCGCCGATCCTGACGCCGTCGTCCACCTCCCACGAGTCGCCGCCCGAGGCGGACCACTTGTAGATGAGCGGCGCATCGCCCGTGGTGGTGCCCGTCGGGTTCGGCCAGGACTGGCCGGCGAGGTCGGGGCGCAGCTTCTGCGTGTCGTTCTGGCCCCAGAAGCCGAGGCCGCCGCCCGGGTACGTCAGGAACTCGCCGTTCTTCACCTGCGAGTTGAAGCCCATCTGGTACCGCAGCTGCAGCACCGCCTCGTCGGGGATGTCCTTCAGGACGACGTTCACCGCGCCGCCGGACGCCTCGCCCTGCTGGTCGGGCGTGAAGCTCTTGCTCACCTCGATGCGCTCGATGACCGCGGTCGGGAACTGGTCGAGCTGCACCGCGCGCTTGTCGGGCACCGACACCGGCAGGCGCACGCCGTCGAGGAGCACGCTCACGTAGCGGTCCGGGAGGCCGCGCACGACCGCGTACTTGCCGTCCTGCAGCGACGCGCCGGGCACCAGCAGGAGCGCCGCCGCCGCGTCGGACGCGCCCGAGCGCGCGATGGTCTCCACGCCCAGCACGTCGAGCAGCTGCGGGCTGTCGAGGCGGATCGAGAAGTCCAGCGGCAGCGTCACCACCACCGGCTCGAGGTCGGGAAGCGGCATCACCGCCTGCGTGTCGACCACCTCGGGGCCCAGTTCCATGTCCTGGACCACGAACTCCTCCATGTCCTCGAACTCGCCCGCCATCTGGACGTCGGCGTCCACCAGCCGGCCGCCCGTGACGGCGACGTTCGGGCGCACCTCGCGCACGTAGCCGGACTTGGTGATGATGAGCGTGTACGTGCCGTCCGGCACGTTGGGGATCAGGAACGATCCGTTGGCCGCCGTCGACACGCGCGTCTTGGTGCCGAGGATGTTGACCGTGGCGATCTCGATCGGCGAGCCGAACTCCTTGTCGGTGACGGTGCCGCGGATGGCACCCGACGCGGGGGCCTGCGCACGCGCCAGGGGCGCGAGCGCGACGCACACCAATGCCGGCACCGCGCGCAGACCGTGTTTCACCAGGGCTCCCCGAGCTTCGTGCGCACTTCCTCGATCCTCTGCGCGGTGAACGGGTCCGGGGCGGTTCCCGAGGTCGCCATGGCGAGGCACGTGGCCACGAGGTCCTCGGCGCGGGGTCGTCCGTTCGGGTTCACGAGGCCGGCGTCCAGCGCGTCGCGGAAGGCCTGGCGGGCCATCGCCGGATCGCCCGAGGCCGCCCATGCCGCGCCGAGCGCGCGCAGGCTGCGCGCGAGGCGCGTGGTCATGATCTCGGGACGGAGGGCGTCGAACCGCTCGCGCAGGCGCCGCAACTCCGCCTGCGCCCCCGCACGGTCGCCCGCCGCGATGCGGCCCTCGGCGACCATGGCGCCGATCGGGGCCACGTCCTCCGGGAGCAGGTCGGCGGACGCGAACGCCGCGATCGCGGCGTCGAGCCGCGCCTTCGCGTCGTCCCCGCGCCCGAGCTCGCGGAGCGTGCGGGAGAGCGCGAGGTTCCCGTCGATGCGAAGGTCCACCGGCAGCCCCGCGATCGCCGCGTCGAGCGCCTGCACGGCGCGCGCCCGGAGCGCGTCATCGGCGGACCAGCGGCGGAGCAGCGCCGTCCACCCGACGATGGCCGAACGCACCATGTCGAGGTCCTTCGTCGCGATGGCACGGTCGAACGCGTCGGCCTCCGCGGGCAGTGCCTCCGCGGCGAGCGCGGGGATCGCGGCCGCGCGGACGCGCCCGCGGTCGGATTCCACCACCAAAGGCAGCAGCTCGCCGGACCTCGCCGGGTCGCCCGCGAGCTCGAACGCGATCGCGATCTCCATCGCGACGCGCTCGCGCGACCAGTTCGAGTCGGACGGCAGGGCCGCCTGCGCGCGCTCGGCGAGCCGCAGCGCCTCGTCGCGCCGTCCCTCTCCGGCCGCGCGCTGGGCGGCGCGTGCGTATACCTCCGCACGGCGCCAGTCGAGGATCTCCCGAGCCATCTCGACGGCGCGCGCCTCGAAGCCGAGGTCCAGCGCGGCGAGCGCGGCCTCTTCCTGCGTACGCGCGCGGGGCCGGGCGTGCGGGCCGCCGGGCATGGCGCACGCGACGGCGAAGGCCTGCTCGACGAGGGCTCGCGCGCTCGCTCGCTCCGCGTCCGTCCGGACCGGGGCCGAGCCCATGGCGTCCGCGGTCGGGCGCTCGTGCGCGCACCCCGAGAACCACATCGTCCCGGCCGCGATGGCGGCCAGGACGAATCGGGAAACCTGCACTTCCAAATCCTCCAAGGGTGCCTTTCTCAAGAGGCGGGGCGCCTGGCGGCCGTACATCCCGGCCGCCAGGCGCCCTTCGCGAATCAGTGCAAGTCAGCCGACGTCAGGGGCACGCGCCCCACGCGCCGAGCAGGATGCCCAGGTCCTGGCCGTCGACCGAGGCGTCGCCGTTCAGGTTGCCCGCACCCGTGCCGCCCCAGTTACCGAGCAGGACGCCGAGGTCCTGGCCGTCAACCGAGCCGTCGCTGGTGAGGTCCGACGGGCAGGCCGAGACCGTCGCGCAGCCGCCCGAGGGCACCACGCTGTAGCCGTAGGCGTGCGCCGCCGTCCAGCCGCACATCCAGTTCTCCGTGGGGCTGAACGCGCCGCGGTAGGTCACCGGGGTGAAGAACCCGTTGTTCGGGGCCTGGGTCACGCTCGTGACCGCGGCGCCCGCCGCGCGCGGGTCGAGCGAGAGGACCGGGGCGATCACGCCGCCGGTGAGGGACTGCGGGGCGCCGCGCGTGAGGGAGACGATCGGCAGCGCCGCCGGCTCCTGCACGTTGTTGTTGGACGCCGCGAACACGCCGCGGGCGTTGGCCTCGGTGTAGGCCGCCGCGTTGGAGTTGCCGTAGAACACCGTGTCGGTGATCTGGTTCAGCTTGCCCGCGACCTGCGCCGAGTAGGCGCCCGCCGCGGCCGCGCCGCCGAAGATCCCGGCGTTCACCGTGGGATAGACGTTGTAGTTCGTCGTCCAGGTGTCGGCGAACGTGTGCGTGCCGTTGGCGCCGTAGCCGGTCTGTCCGTCGGTGGCCTCGCCGTCGGTGTTGTCGTTGCGGACGACCGCCTCGCCGGCGTTCATGATGATGCTGTTGTTCAGCTGCATGCGCGCGTTGTCGCGGTACTTGAGCGCGCGCTTGCCGCTCAGCGGCTGGCCGATGAGCGTCATGTTGTAGAGGTTGACGGTCGTGACCGGCTGCGCGTCGGACTTCGCCGCGCCGTCGATCTCGATCATCGAGTCGCACACGCCCGAGCCCGAGGCCGCGTTCAGGGAGTAGCCCTGGACGATGAGGCCGAACTGCGCGCGGCCGCGCCAGCCGTGGTCGAGGTCGAACGAGTCGTCGCCGGCGTTCCAGATGCTGAAGTGCTTGAGGTCGACCTTGCCGCCCCAGATCTCGATGCCGTCGTCGACGTTGTTCATGATCTCGACGTGGTCGATCTCGGTGGCCTGGCCGACGCCGCCGAGCGACAGGCCGTTGAGCTCGGTGCCGAGGCCCACGACCTTGCCGCCGAAGCGGAACGAGGCGTAGCGGAGCGTGCCGCTGTCGTCCTGGTCGTTGCCGCCGCCGTAGCGCGTGCGGGTGTCGGTCGGGCCGCTGGCGACCAGGCCTTCCATGTTGGCGTAGTTGGCGGCATTCGGAGTGGCCACGTTGCCCGCCGGGGCGCCGTTGCCGTACTTGCCGATGTAGCCGTTGCCCATGATCGTGAGGTTGCCCCACTCGTTCGCCGCGGCGCGCCATGCGCCCTGCGGGTTGGCCGGGGTCCAGGTGGCACGGTCCGCGGCGGAGGTGAAGATGATCGGCTCGGCGGCGGTGCCGTCGGCGACGATGCGGCCGTCACGGGCGACGGCGAGCGATCCGCCGATCTCGCTGGCGATCACCGTGCCCGCCTCGATGGTGAGGGTGGCGCCGGGCATGACGAACACCTGGCCCGAGAGCTTGTAGACGTTGTTCTTGGTCCAGGTCTGGGAGGTGGTCAGGTCACCGCTGACGGTGATGTCGGCGGCGAAGGCCGAGCCGGCCGCGAGGGCGGCCGTGCCGAGGGCGAGGACGAACGTGCGAGTCTTCATGGATGCGTCTTTCGTGGGAAACGGTGCCTGTCGGAGAGCTGCAACGGGCCGAACGCCGGCCCCATGTCCACACAGACGCAAATGGTGCCGTCCGAGCTTTGCAACACGGTGTTCATTGCGACAAAGCAAGGTTCATCTTGCGTGAACGTTTCGTTCAGCGCTTCGCGAACGCGCCCCAAGTGCCCTCAGCGCTTGGACTTGGACGCGCGCTCCACCTGCTCGAGGTACCGCGCCACGTCCTCGCGAGGCCGGATCGACTGGGCGTCCCTGAGCAGCGGCAGCGCGTCGTTGAAGCGCCCCTGCGAGACGTAGACCTGCGCGATCTTCACCTTCGCGGGCGCGGCGAACGCGTCGATGCGGGCGGCGCGCTCGTAGTACAGGATGGCCTGGTCCGGGCGGCCGCCCTTCGAGTGGTGCTGGGCGAGCAGCATGAGCGCCTCGCCGTCGAGGGGGTCGAGCTCGATCACCTCCTCGAGCACCTTCGCGGTCTCCTCGTCGCCCGACCCCGCGCTCATCGCGAAGCGGGCCTGGAGCTTCAGGCACTTGCGCTTGTCCGTGTCGGACATCGAGGAGTCCCACTGGCCGCGGACCTTCCCCAGGAGCGCCTTCGCCTGCTGCGCGCCGCCGCGCGCAGCCAGCATCTCGGTGGAGCGGATGGCGCGCGCGGGCGCCTGCGCCGGGTCCTTGTCGATGGCCCGCGCGAAGGCGCCGAAGGCCATGTCGGGCAGCGACTCCGAGAGGTAGATGTCGCCGAGCGTGTAGAGGCTGTCGGCCGAGCTCTTGCCGATCGAGTCGAGCGCCTCCAGGTTCACCGCGGCCTTCGCCGGCTGCTTGAGCCCGAGGTACGTGTGCGCCTGGAGCATCCAGAAGTCGGCCTTCTCGGGGAACGTGGCGATGAGCACGTCGAGCAGGCTCGCCGCGTCCTCGTACTTCCCCTGCTTGAACACCGAGCGGGTGAGCCCCAGCCGCCACTCGACGTTCTCGGGCTGCAGCAGGAGCGCGTTGCGGTACGCGGCCTCGGCGGGCTGGTAGTCCTGCTTCGACGAGTGACAGAAGCCCAGCAGCCCGTACGAGTACGCGTCGGCGCCGCCGAGCTCGATCATCTTGTTGAACGCGGCGATCGCGTCATCGATCTTCGACTGCCGCACGCAGATGAGGCCGATGTTGCGGTACGCACGGCGGAAGCTCGGGTACTTGGAGGTGGCCGTGCGGTAGTTCGCCAGCGCGTCGTCCAGGCGTTCCTGCTGGAACTGGATGCCCCCGAGCGTGAGGTCGAGGATCGCCGAGCCGTCGTTGCGCACCGAGTCGCGCAGGAGCGCCTCGGCCGCCGGCAGGTCGTTCGGCATCAGCTGTCGCACCAGCTCGAGCACCGCGATCTCGTCCGGCGAGATCTTCGGCTCGAGCTCCGGGTTGATGCCGTATCCCGCGACGAAGGACCGCTGGAACCCGGGGTCGCCCCAGATCGCGTTGAGGTCCGGCGGCGACACCTGGGTCGACGGCGCCGGCGGCCCGCCGAGGTCGCCGGCGCCCCGCGCACCCATGGCGAGCGCGCCGCACGCGGCGGCGCAGGTGACGAGGGCTCGGACGGCGTTTCGCGTGGTATTCATGGCGTGGTCCGTGTCGTGGTCCTGGCGTGGTGGGTGGGCGGGCGCGGCCGGCGCGCCTCAGCGCGGCTGGAACCTCATGGGAACGCGCATCCGGCAGCTGACGCGCTTTCCGCCCTTCATCGCGGGCTCGAAGCGCCACTGCCGCACGGCGTCGAGCGCGGGCTTCTCGAACTCGGGGCGCGTGGCCTTCTCGACCTTCGGGTTCTGGACGCGGCCCGTCTCGTCGACGATGAAGATCAGCGTGACCACGCCCTCGGACTTCGTCTTGCGAAGCTCGGCCGGGTAGGTCGGCGCCACCTGCTGCACCGCGCGCGGGCGCTGGTCGATCTCGGACATGCTGAACGCGCCTTGGAACTCGTCCTGCGTCTCGCCGCCGCCGATGCGGCCCGTGCCGCCGATGCGGCCGCCGCCGGCGAGCGACGCCACCGCCCCGAAGTCACCGCCGCCCGCGGCGCCCGCGTTCCCGCTCAGCGCCGCCTCGATGGCGCTCAGGCTCGCGGCGTCGAGCGCCGGGGCGTCGTCCGAGGACGAGGGAGCCTCCACGTTCGAGGCCACGGACTCGGGGTCCGGCGGAGCCTCGTCCTGCTCCTTGATCTCGTCCTGGGGCTGCTGCTCCTCGGGCTTCTCCTCGTTCTCCTTGTTCACTTCCTCGGTGACGATCTCGACGTCGCGCTTGCTCGCCTGCTGCTCCTCGTGCGAGAACAGGTAGCCGCCGAACAGCCCCACCAGCACGTGCACGACGAGCGCGGCGAAGATGACGAGGATGACCTTGAGGAAGTCCACGGCGCGTGAGGGTCACTTCTTGTCGGTGTTGATCCCGACCTTCGCGATGCCGATCTTGCGGACCTCGTCGAGCACGGCGACCACGAACTTGAAGTCCGCGGATCCGTCGCTGTTGATGATGACCTTCGGGTCCTTCGCGGTCAGCTTGTAGGTCTGCAGCTTCATGGGGAGCTGCGTGATGAGGATCTTGTCCTTGTTGAAGAAGACCTCGCCCTTGTCGTTGACGCTCAGGGTGACGGCCTTGTCCATCTCCTGGTTGTCGCCGAGCGACTGCGCGCTCGACGCGCCCGGCAGCGACACCTGCACGCCCTGGTTCTTCGACATGCTCAGCGACACCATGATGAAGGTCGCCAGCAGGAAGAAGATGATGTCGATGAGCGGGATGATGTCGATGCGGGCGCCCTTGCCCCGGCGTCCTCCGCCTGCCATGGTCAGGACCCTCCCGAGGTCGCCGTGGCGGCGTCGTCGAGGAAGTCGAGCTCGTCGCCGTCACGGTCGCCGCCGGTCGCGGGCGGCCCCGGCTTGGGTTCGGACGCCACGCGCGCGGCGCGGCCCGCGGGCCCCTCCAACGAGAGCTTCAGCTGCTCGCCGGCGGCCAGGAGCTCGGTCTCGACCTGGTCGATGCGGTTGTTGAGGTAGTTGAACGGGATGAGGCAGACGATGGCGATGATCAGGCCGAAGGCCGTCGCGATGAGCGCCTCGGCGATGCCGCCCGTGATGGCGCCGGGCGAGCTGAGGTCGCCGCCGATCACGGCGAACGAGCCCATCATGCCCGTCACCGTGCCGAGCAGTCCCAGGAGCGGGGCCAGCGTGATGACGGTGTCCAGGACGGCGATGCCGCGCTTGTAGCGCTTGATGGTGCGGGTCTCGGCGTAGGTCAGCGCGTGGGCCAGCGACTGGTCGCGGTGCTCGAGCGCGAATCCCAGGGTCTTGACGATGGCATCCTTCGAGCCGTTGGCGATGTCGATGGCCGACTGCAGGTTGCCCTTGGTGACCTCGCCGAAGAACTTCATGACGGTCTTCGGGCTCCGCTTGCGCTGCTCGTTGAGCAGGAAGAACACGCGCTCGAGCACCACCGCGAGGCCGATCACCGACGCCGCGAGCATGGGCCACATGATGGGCCCGCCCTTGATGAAGATGTGGACGAGGCTCGCCTTCGCGACCAGCGCCTTCAGCGCACCGCCGCGCGAGGGGTCGAGCGGGAGCGTCCCGCTGCCCGACGCCACCAGCGTGCCGAGCGCCGGCCCGAGGTCGCCCTCGAGCGGACGGATGAGCGGGTTCGCCGAGCCGACCTGCGGCACCGCCACGCCCGCCTGCCCGCTGTCGGCGCGGAACAGGGTCACGGGCCCGATCATCGCGAACTGGCCGTTGAGCACGGTGCCGAGCATGTCGACGCCGACGCCCGCGAAGCGCACGCCGCCGAGCGCGTCGCCGATCCGCTTGATGGTGAGCGCGGTGAACGTGGTCTGGGCGCCGAACTTCTCGCTCGGGGTGAGCGTCTTGTTCTCGACCGCCTGCTTCGCGGCGACGATCGGCTCGCCGTACACCTGGAGCTCGCCGACGGCGATCTTCGTCTCGAAGGTGCGGACGTACTCGTCGAGCAGGCTGCTGACGTAGCTCAGCTCGTCCTGGCGAGACTTGATCTCGGCCTGCATGGTGCCGATCTCGAGGGCACCCGCATCCACCAGCCGCTGCACGCGCTGCTCCTCCTTGCGGAGCGTGACGACCTCCTCCTCGAGCGCCGTGAGCTGCTGCGACATCGGCAGCTTCTCGGAGGCGATCTGGGCGCGCATCGCGTTGAGGTCGGCGATGGTCTTGTTGAGCTCGGCCTCGGCGTTGCGCGCGACCTTGCCCATGGCGGCATCGCCCTCGGCGGGCGAGCCCGCGGGGGCCTGGGCCCGCGCGGCGGGTGCGCACAGCGCGAGCGCCGTGACGACGACGAGGGAGACGATTCGGGGCATGGTCTTCACTTGATCTCCACCGGCAGGGGGACGAACGCGGGCGGGTGCTTGCCCTGCATGACCTCGAGCGCCACCAGCAGCTGGCCCGCAATCTCCGGGGCGGGCTTCCAGTCCCACCCGTCCTCGCCCGGGCGGCCGATGCCGGCCTCGCCGCGCGGCGAGATGTAGTAGGCCTGCGCGAGCCCGACGTAGATCACCTGCACCTCGCTCGAGCTCCCGTCGGCGAGCGTGCGGACCTCGTACGAGAGCGAGATCTCGCTGTTGGCGCGGTTCATCTCGTTGAGGATGCCGAGCACGTTCTGGAACCGCTCGGCGACCGTGACGCGCGTGGTCGACGCCTCGTTCGGGATGCGCTGCAGGAGCGGCGCCAGGCGCTCGGCCACGGGCTGCGGCATCCGCTTCGCGAGGCCGCGGACCTGCCCTTCCATCACCGACACCGCGGTGGCGAGCTGCGCGGCGGTGGCCTTGAGCTGCTCGTTCTCGGCGGTGAGCCGCTCCTTCTTCTGGTCGCTCTCGGAGACCGCCGTCAGCGACTGGGCGATCTTCTCCTTGAGGACGCTCACCTCCTTGCCGACGAGCTCGATGCGACCTTCGAGGATTTCCTTGCCCTGCTGCCAGTCGTTGCGTTCCTTGGCGATGATCTGCTGCGTCTCGATCCACTTGGCGAGGGTCAGGCGCGTCTCCTCGAGGCCGGGACGGTCGGCGGCCTCGCCGGCGGCGGGCGCGGGGGCGGCGTTCGCGGGCGCGCGGCCCTCTCCCGCAGCCTTGGCCGGTGCGGCCGGCTTCGGTGCGCCCGCGGGTCGCTTCGGCGTCGCGCTCTGGGTGGCCTGCACGGCCACGGTCATGAAGCAGACGACGGCCGCGAGCGCGGCAACGATGAGTCGGGGGGTGGCCATGGCGGGTTCCCGGCCCTGCAAGGCGCCCGGGTACGGGGCGAGTGCAGGCCGATCGGACCGGCGGACGATAGAAGTTTGTCGCAAGTGGCTTGTGAACGTTCGGTTCAGAATTCGCTCATGCGCGCCCGGGAGGTCCCGGAACACGTGATGGGCGCCCCCCTTCGATTGCGTTGAGGTGGCTGACCGGTCGGTTCGACGGCCCCATGGAAGGAGCCACGATGAAGACCCCGATCGCCGCGCTCGGCGCGGCCCTCGCCACCGGCCTGTGCGCCGTTCCCGCCTGCGGCGGCGTCCAGACCGGCGCCTACGCCAGCTTCGCCAACCCCACGCTCGGGCTGTTCGAGGACGACGCCGCGCTCGGCACCGTGCCCGGCACCTACGGGGCTGCAGTCGCCGGTGCTTCCGCAAGCCTCGGCTGGGGCGTCGCCTCAAGCTCCTTCGACGGATTCGCGAACGGAGGCGACGGCACGACCGCCCGCGCCGACGGCGTCGCCATGTTCACCTTCGCGTCCGCGACCGCGGCATCGATCGCCTGGTCGATGCAGGCCTGCGTCGGCGAGGGAAACCTGGTGGGCTGGGCGCTGGTCGACGTCGAGACGCAGGAGCCCGTGCTCGGCGTGAGCTTCGACGGCCAGGACGTCACCGCGTTCGGGGGCGTCGCGGCGACGGCCGGCGGCTCGTTCACGGGGACCGTCGCCGCGGGCACCTACTTCATGGTGATGTCCGCGCTCGCGGCGGCGCCGGGCGGGGCATTCTCGTACCAGGCCGCGTTCACTGCGATTCCGGCGCCCGGGGTGGGCGCACTGCTCATCGTCAGCATGGCCATCGCCGTGCGCCGCCGGAGGCGGTGAACGCGGAACGAATCAGCCATGAAGAACCTCGCAAACGCGCTCCAGTGCGGCCATCGGGCCGCGTCCACGCCCGAAGTTCCGGCAACTCGCCACCCGCGGTGATGGATCGCGCCCACGGTTCACGTTGAAGGGGTCGGAGCGTGGTGCACGCCCCCGGCGCGCAGCCGGGGTTCGGCATCACCGACATCTCGTCCCTTGGAGGCATGCCGTGCGTTCGATCCACGCCCTGACCGCCGTCGCGGCTTCCGCGACGATGACCCTTCCCGGCCTTGCAGCTTGGGATCCTGCCACCCAGCCTCCGCCGTACACCCTGCCGACGGCGCCGACCGTCGCGCGAGCGGGAACGCTGTCGGCCATTGCGGACAATTCCAACCAGAGCAACGTGTTCGGACCCGCGGTGACGTGGTCTCGCGCCGCAGGCAGCAGCTACGCCGGCATCGGGACCACCGTGCTCGGCACGACCTTGACGCCGGGAACCAGCACCACCACGCCCATCCTCGGAACCGCGCGACCGCAGTTCGGGTCCTCGGCATGGATTCGCGCAGGGCAGGCCTCCGCAAGCACGACGGTGTCGATGCAATGGCGGACCGCGACGCAGTACGAGCTCTACGGATCTTCGACCAGCGTCGAGATGCCCGGAGGTGGGCCTCTTCCGGACTCCGGCCCGTGGAATACCCTCGGGAGCGACGTCGTGAAGATCTCGGGCATCGCCGCGACGGGCTCGCTCGACGCGCAGGGGCGCCTGCCCACCGACGCGTACACGCTCGAACTGACCTTTGATCCCAC
>CAMDUT010000077.1 GCA_945877905.1 Phycisphaera mikurensis NBRC 102666
TCGCACCCGGCCGAGCCGATCGCGGGCGCGATGGTGTCGAACCAGTTCGAGTTCCGCTCCGCGGGCGACGCGCCCGGCTCGGCGTTGCCCGCGGGCTCGGTGCACCCGGCGGAGCTCGCGGCGACGATGGCCGAGTGCCGCGTCCACCCCTCGGAGGTCGATGCGTCGGCGATCCTTCCCTTCGTGCCGGACGCGGCGCTCGAGCTCGCGCGCGAGGGCAACCGCGTCGGCAAGCTCATGCAGCTCATCGCGCAGACCGCGTCGATCCATGCGATGGCCACGCGGCTCATGGAGCGCGGCGACTGGGACTTCACCGCCGTCTACTACGAGGGCATCGACCGCTTCGGGCACGAGTTCATGGAGTTCCACCCGCCGCGCATGGCCGAGGTCGACGAGCGCGACTTCTTGGCGTACCGGCACTGCATGAACGGCATCTACCGCTTCCACGACATGATGCTCGAGACGCTGCTCGGGCTCGCCGGCCCCGACACGGCCGTGCTCGTGATCAGCGACCACGGCTACTGGAACGACCACCGCCGTCCCGATCCGCGGCCGGGGAAGGCCGGGCCCGTGGATTGGCATCGCCCGTACGGCATCTTCGCGGGCGGCGGGCCCGGCATCCGCGCCGGGGCGCGCGTGCATGGCGCGAGCATCCTCGACGTCGCGCCGACGGTGCTGGCGCTCATGGGCCTGCCCGCCGCCGAAGACATGCCCGGCCGCGTGCTCTCCGAGGCGCTCGAGGGCGTTGAGGCGCCGAAGCGCATCGCGACCTGGGAGTCGGTGCCGGGCGAGTGCGGCATGCACGCGGCCGAGCTGCGCGTCGACCCGGAGGAGGCGCGCGCCGCGCTCGCGCAGCTCGTCGACCTCGGCTACATCGACCCCCTCGGGGCCGACGACGAGGCGACGCGGCGGGACACGGTCGCGTCGAATCGGCTGCAGCTGGCACAGTCCCACGTCGACGCCAGCCAGCACGCGCGCGCGCTCGAGGCGCTCGCCGGGATCGAGGGCCCGCTCGCTGCGACGGACGGCGTTCGAATGCTGCGCGCGGCGGCGCACGCGGGGCTCGGCGACGCGGCGTCGGCCGAGGCCGAGCTCGCGGCGCTTCACGGGGATGCACGCGAAGGTGCGGGGGCCGAGGTGCTGCGCGCGCGCCTGCGGCTCGGCTCGGGCGACGCGGCGGGCGCGGTGGAGCTGCTGCGCGCGATCGCGGCACGCCCGGAACCCGTGGAGGGGATCGACGCGATGCTCGGCCGCGCGCTCGCGGCCGCGGGGCGCGACGTCGAGGCCGAGGATGCGCTTCGGCGTGCGCTCGAAGCGGAACCCGAGGATGCAGGGACGCTCGGCACGCTTGCGGCGCTGCGGCTGCGAGCGGGCGATGCGGGGCAGGCGCTCGAACTGGGGCTGCGCGCCGCGGCGCTCGACATGCGCCAGCCCGGGGTCCACATGACCGTCGGTCGCGCGCTGATGGCGGTCGGCGAGCACGGCGAGGCGGTGAACGCCTTCGCGGCGTGCGTGGCGCACGCGCCCGGCTGGGCCGAGGCGCGCGAGGCGCTCGCGGCCGCGCGCGCGGCCGCGGGGCAGGGGGCCTGACGATGGAAGGCGCGCCGCGCACGCTCCTGGTGTGCGTCGAGGGCCTGGACTGGCGCGTGCTCTCGCCGCGCATCGACGCGGGACGGATGCCCGCGCTCGCGGCGCTCGTCGAGCGCGGAGTGAGCGGCCGCGTCGCGCCGGTCGATCGTGCGGGCGGCGTGCCTGCGTGGGCCTCGGTGCTCACGGGCGCGTCCGCGATGAGGCACGGGGTCCTCTCGGCGCGCGTGCCGGGTGCGGATGGGCGCACGGTGCGCGCCGCCGCCTGCGGCGACCGCGCGTTGCCCACGATCTGGGAACGCGCGTCGCGCGCGGGGCACCGTGTCGCGGTCGCCGGCTGGGGCGAGCCGTTCGCGCCCGCGGTGGGCGCGTCCGTGGCGATCGAGCTCGCGGTGCCCCCGTGGGCCGAGGCCATCGCGGGCCCGGCGTCCGCCGCGGAACCCGTGCTTGCGGGATTGCTCCGAGCCCTCGCCGCGGCGTTCGAGGGCGAAATGCGCACGACCGGGGCGGCGTGCCGCGAGCGGTCGTGGGACCTGGCGTGCGTGCACGTCGCCGGCTGGGCCGCGCTCGTGCGGGAGTTCGTGCGCTTCGCGCCGCCCGCGGGGTCCGGCGTCGCGGCGGCGCACGCGGACGCGTTCGGCGGCGTGGTCGACGGTGCGTGCTCGGCGCTCGACGGGTGGTTTGGAAGCCTGGTACGCACGGCGGGGGAGGGCGCGGCGGTCGTCGTCGCCGGCGAGCGCGGCCTCGACCTCGAGCGCTGGCGCGCACCCGCGTCGACCGCGGGCCCCGGGGCCGTGCACGTCGCCGCACACGCACCCGCGGCCTTCGTCGCGGTGGGGCCCGGCATGCGGCCGGACTCGCTGCGCCACGGCATGGTCGCGGTCGACGTGGCGCGGATCACGCTTGCGTTTCGCTGGATCGATGGCTTCGCGCCTCCGAAGGATCGCGGCGACGTCCCGTTGCCGGCGGTTCCCGAAGGCGAGGTGCCTGCCGACGTGCGCGCGCTGCTCCAGGAGCGAGACGCCGCGTTCGCGCACGCGGCGGCCGTCGCGGGAGCGATCGAGGCGGCGGTCGCGGCGCGTTCCCGGATGGCGGCGCGGTATCCGTCGGATGCCGCCAACGTGGCCGAGCTCGCGGACCTGCTGGTCGCGCGCGGCGAGGCGGCCGCGGCGCTTGCCGCGGTGGACTCGTGCTGTGCGGCGTGGCACGCCTCGTGCGGCGGGCCATCCGGCGATGCCCACGCGGAGCCGTGGCCGCTCGCGCTGGCCGAGGCGCGCGCGCTGCTTGCGTCGGACCGAAGCCGCGACGCCGCGGCCGCGATCGACCGTGCCGCCTCCGGCGGCGCGCCGGAGGTCGAGGTGCTGCTCGCACGTGCGTCGGCGGCTTCGTCCGACGAGGACCACGCGGCATCCGAGCGACATGCCCGTGCGGCGATCGCCGCCGCGCCCTCCTCGCGCGAGGCGCGGATGGCGCTCGCACGCGCGCTCTTCGCGCAGGAGCGGTTTCCCGACGCGGCGGGCGCGGCCCGCGACGCGATCGGCCTGGCGTGGGCCGACCCGTTCGCGCACCTCCTCCTCGGGACGGCGCTGGCCGCCGACGGACGTGCGCGCGAGGCGATCGCCGCGCTCGAGGATTGCCTGCGCGTGCGGCCGGAGTTCCCGCCCGCGCTGCGCCGGCTCGCGGCGGTGCACATGAACCAGCTCGGCGACGTCGGGTCCGCGCGCGCCCTCATGGCGCGTGCGGTCGCGGCCGCGCGGCCCGGGCCGGCTCCCCGCGCGCCGCTACCCTGACGCCATGCTCCACGCCTGGCTCGACGGCCGGTTCGTTCCCATGGACGAGGCTCGCGTCTCCGCGTTCGACGCGGGGTTCCAGCACGGCATGGGCCTGTTCGAGACCATGGCCGGCCGGCACGGGCGCGTCTTCCGCGGGCTCGAGCACATGGAGCGCCTGCGTCGCAGCGCCGCCGAGCTCGGCCTCGCAGACACGCTGCGGCCCGAGGCGCTCGTCGACGCGTGCGAGTCCGCGATGCGCCACAACGGGCTGCAGCACGCGCGCGTGCGCCTCACGCTCACGGGCGGCGACATGAACCTCCTCGCGCGCCGCGCCGAGGACGTGCGGCACGACCCCACGGTGCTCGTCCACGTGCAGCCGCCCACGCCGTACCCGCCGGCGCTCTTCGAGCAGGGCGTCGGCGTGCGGATCGCCGACGGCCAGCTGAACGTCGCCGACCCGTTCGCCGGGCACAAGACGCTCTGGTACTGGCCGCGCCTGGCGGCGCTGCAGCGGGCGGCGCAGGCCGGCACGCAGGAGGCGCTCTGGTTCGACGTGACGCGCGCGCTCGCGTGCGGGTGCGTGTCGAACGCGTTCGTCGTGAAGGGAGGCGTCGTCGCGACTCCGCCCGCGCGCGGCGAGGAGCCCAAGGGGCAGGCGGTGCGCAGCCCGGTGCTCCCGGGGGTCACGCGCGCGGCGGTCATCTCGCTCGCCGAGGAGTCCGGGATGAAGGTCGACGTGCGCCGGCTCGAGGTGGACGACGTCCTCGGCGCCGACGAGGTGTTCCTGACGAACTCGAGCTGGCACGTGCTGCCGGTGGTGCGCGTCGAGCAGCGGACGGTGGGCGCGGGCGCGCCGGGCGAGGCCACGCGCACGCTGCGTGCGGCGCTCCTGGAGCGGATCGACCGCGAGACCGGCGGCTGACGCGGGGCGAGGCCCGTCCCGTGCCACGCGCGGGGTTCCTGCGCCCGGCGGGCGCGGGTACCGTGTTCGCCAGATGTCCGCCGTGCCCGCCACCGACCAGCGCTTCGTCCACCTGCACCTGCACAGCGAGTACTCGCTGCTCGACGGCGGGAACCGGCTGAAGCGGCTGGTCGCCCGCGTCAAGGAGCTCGGCATGGACTCGGTGGCCGTCACCGACCACGGGAACCTCTTCGGCGCGCTCGAGTTCTACCTCGCGGCCAAGGAGGCCGGCGTCAAGCCGATCCTGGGGATCGAGGCGTACGTCGCGCCCGGCGACCGCCGCGACCGCACGCCCACGGGCGTCGCCGACGGCGGGTTCCACCTCGTGCTCCTGGCGCAGGACCTTCGCGGGTGGCGCAACCTGGTGAAGCTCTCGAGCGACGCGTTCCTCAACGGCTTCTACTACAAGCCGAGGATGGACAAGTCGACGCTCGCCGAGCTCAACGGCGGGCTCATCGCGATCAACGGCCACCTCGGCTCGAGCATCGCGCACCACCTCGAGCAGTACGTGCGGACGAACCAGTCGCGCCACTGGGACGCGGCGGTCGAGGAGGCCAGGTGGCACGCCGAGACCTTCGGCCCCGACGAGCGCGGCGAGCCGCGCTTCTACGTCGAGCTGCAGCGCCACGTGGAGGACCAGGAGCGCATCAACCCGCTCCTCAAGAAGCTCGCGCGCAAGCTCGGCATCCCGCTCGTCTGCGACAACGACGCGCACTTCCTGCGCCGCGAGGACCACGACTCGCACGACACGCTGTGCTGCATCTCGATGGGCAAGACGAAGGACTCGCCCGACCGGCTGCGGTACCCGGAGGACCTCTTCGTCAAGAGCCCGGCCGAGATGCACGCGCTCTTCGCCGAGGACGACGACGAGCGCGAGGCGCTCGCCAACACCGTTCGCATCGCCGCGCGCTGCGACGTCGAGCTGCCGCTCAAGGAGCGCCACGCGCCGGTGGTGCGCATCCGCCACGGCGGCCGGAAGCCCGCGTACGACCCGGCGAAGGACGGCGACCTCACCGAGTGGTTCAAGGGCTACTGCCGCTCGGTCGAGCTGCTGCCCTTCGACCGCACGAAGGACGCCGACGTCAGCGAGGCGACGCTGCGCGCCGACTGCGACCGCGCGCTGCGCGACCTCGCCGAGGCCGGGCTCGTCTGGCGCTACGGGCCGGGCGGCGTCACGCCCGAGGTGCGCGCGCGCTGCGAGCGCGAGCTCAAGGTGCTCTCTGACAAGGCGATCAGCGCGTACTTCCTCATCGTGTGGGACTTCGTCAACTGGGCCCGGCAGCACGGCATCCCCGCCACCGCCCGCGGCTCGGGCGTCGGCACGATGGTCGGCTACGTGCTCGGCCTCTCGAACGCGTGCCCGGTGCGGTACGGCCTCCTCTTCGAGCGATTCACCGACCCGGACCGCAGCGAGTACCCCGACATCGACATCGACCTCTGCCAGGACGGCCGCGGCGCGGTCATCCAGCACGTGCGCCAGAAGTACGGGCACGTCGCGCAGATCGCGACGTTCGGGCGGCTGAAGGCGAAGAACGCGATCAAGGACGTGGCGCGCGTGATGGGCCTGCCGCCCGCCGAGGCGCAGCGCATCTCGAACCTGGTGCCCGAGGCGCCGGACATGACCTTCGAGAAGGCGTTCGCGCAGAGCCCCGACTTCCGCAAGGCCTACGACGAGGACGAGCAGGTGCGCCGCGTCGTCGACTCGGCGAAGGAGCTCGAGAACCATGCCCGCACCCAGGGCATCCACGCGGCGGGCGTGGTGGTCGCGACGCAGCCCCTCGACACGATCGTGCCGCTGTGCCGGCCGACGGGCGGAGGCGAGGAGACGGTCACGCAGTGGGAAGGCCCGCTCTGCGAGAAGGCCGGCCTCCTGAAGATGGACTTCCTGGGGCTTCGCACGCTCTCGACCATCGAGCTCGCGAAGAAGCTCGTGCGCGAGTCGATGTCCGAGGAGGCCGTGTGGCGCGGCGTCGGGCGCGAGCCGGGCGACGGCGGGCCGCACCCCCTCGACCTCGACCGGATCCGGCTCGACGACCAGAAGGTGCTCGGGCTCTTTCGGCGCGCGGACACGGGCGGCGTGTTCCAGTTCGAGTCGGGGGGCATGCGCCGGCTGCTCGCCGACATGCAGCCCGACCGCCTCGAGGACCTGATCGCGGCGAACGCGCTCTTCCGCCCGGGGCCGATGAGCCTGATTCCCGACTACAACGCGCGCAAGCACGGCAGGCAGTCGGTGCCGGCGGTGCACGAGGCGGTCGACCCGCTGCTCGCGGAGACCTACGGCATCATGGTCTACCAGGAGCAGGTGATGCAGGTGCTGCACCTCCTCGGCGGCATCCCGCTCCGCGCCGCGTACACGGTCATCAAGGCGATCAGCAAGAAGAGCGAGAAGGTCATCAACGGCGCGCGCGCCGAGTTCGTGCAGGGCGCGGGCACGCGCGGCGTGCCGCAGGCACGGGCCGAGGAGCTCTTCGACCTCATCGTGAAGTTCGCCGGGTACGGCTTCAACAAGAGCCACTCGACCGGCTACGCGATCGTCGCGTACCAGACGGCGTACCTGAAGACCTGGTTCCCGAACCACTTCATGGCCGCGGTGCTCACCTTCGAGAGCCAGGCGCAGAAGGTCGAGGACTGGTCCGTGTACCTCGACGAGTGCCGGCGCACGGCGTTCCCCGACTCGACCGAGGCGCGGCCGCACGTGGGCGTCGAGGTGCGGCCGCCGGACGTGAACCTGTCGTACGAGGACTTCGCGGTCGTCTACGGCGACGGCGAGCCGCATGACGGCGTGCACGGGCACGTGCGCTTCGGGCTCAAGGCGATCAAGGGCGCGGGCGAGGGCGCGATCCGGGCGATCGTCGCCGAGCGCGCGAAGGGCGGTCCGTTCCGCGACCTCTTCGACTTCTGCGACCGCGTCGACCTGCGCGCCGTGAACCGCGCGACGGTCGAGGCGCTCATCAAGGGCGGCGCCTTCGACGGCCTGCACGGCGTCGAGGCGCGCGCGGCGCTCGCGGCGACCGTCGAGGACGCGATACGCAGCGCGCAGGGCCGCAGCGAGGACCGGCGCGTCGGGCAGATGACGTTCTTCGGCGACTTCGAGGCGCCGGCCGCGGCGGCGGGCGCGGGCGGCACGAGCCAGGGCGGGGGCGCCGGCGGCGCGCTGCGCAAGGTGGCCCCGTGGGAGCGCATGCAGGCGCTCGCGTTCGAGAAGGAGGCGCTCGGGTTCCACGTGAGCGGCCACCCGCTCGACGGGTACCGCGACGAGATCGCGACCTTCTGCTCCGGGAGCGTCGAGCGCGTGTCGCAGATGCCCCAGGACGCATCGGTCGTGGTGGGCGGCATGCTCACGCGCGTGCGGACGGTGGTCGCGAAGACGGGCAAGAGCGCGGGCCAGGCGATGGCGATGTTCACGATCGCCGACCAGCGCGCGGCCATCGAGGGCGTGCTCTTCGCGCAGACCTTCGCGGCGCACGCGCAGCTGATGCAGCTCGACCGCGTCGTGGTGATGGTGGCCCGGCTCGACCACTCGCGCGGCTCACCGCAGCTGGTGGTCGACCGCGTGATCCCGATCGAGGACGCCGCGCAGCACCTGGCGACGCGCATCGAGATCTCGGTGGACGCGGCGGGCGACGGCGCCGGCGCGGACGGTGCGGCCGTTGCGGGCCACGAGGCCCCGGGCGCCGGCGGGCGCGCCGCGCTGGGTGCGCTGCAGATGGCGAGCGGCATCCTCAAGCAGGCCTCCGGCACCGTGGCCGCGCTGCATGGGCGACCGGTGGACGTGCACCTGCGCGTGACGGTCGACGGGCGCTGCGTCCAGATGCGCTCGGGCTCGCTGCGCGTGGTGCCCGAGCGGGCGCTGCTGGCGAAGGTGGCTGCGACGCTCGACGGCGTGGGCAAGGTGCGCGTGATCGGCGGATACGTCCCGCAGCGCGAGCGCCCGAAGTGGGGCGCCCGCCGCGAGGCCGCGCACGCGGAGTGAAATTGATCCGGGATGTCTTTTCCCATTTTCGGGGAAATTGGGACAAGACATCCCGGATTATTTTCCACTGCACCCCGCGCCTCAAGTGACCTCCCTCGCGTGCCGATGAACGCTCGGCATGGGTCCCGCGTCCTCACGGCTCGAACGCGCGGTCTGGGCGTCGGCGCTCGCGGGCATCGCGGTGGCGGCCGGCACCTGGGCATGGCGGCGTGAACCGGCGTTCCGCTCGGCGGTTGGCGACGTCTTCGGCGTCGCGGAGCGCGCGTTCGACCGGTGCATGCCCGTGGGCGCACCCCCCGCGAGCGGGCCCGTTCGCCTGACGACCTGCCGGGGCACCGACCGCGGGCGCGACCCGTGGCTCGAGCCGGGTGCGCATGGCCCCGGGCTCGAGGCCCTCGCCGGGCTCTCCCCCGACCTCGAGGAACGCCGCTGGGCGTGGGAGGACGTCAACACCGTCCCGATCGTCAGGTGGGACGGCGACACGCGCATCGTGAAGCCGGGGGCGCGCGGCCGCATGCTCTCGGTCCGCTTCGCGGCGGACCTCAACCGTGCACTCGCCATGGAGCGCGCCTTCGGCTACGACATCGACCGCGCCGTCATCCGCTATCGCGACGACGACGAGCTCGCCGCCAAGCGCGCGTCGCTCGACGGCGTGCTCGCGCGCCACGGCGTCCTGCGCCGCCGCGCCGACGACGGCGACGTGCTCGCCCCCGACTACGAGTGGATGATCGCCGCGAGCCTCGACGACGTGCGGCCGCTCGCGCGCGCGATCGTCGACGACGCGCGCCGCCGCGGCGCGCGCGACCTGCGCGACCAGTTCGGTGCGCTCGCCAGCTTCGTCCAGGAGCTGCGCTACGGCGTGAGCCCCGAGGTCGGCGACGGCAAGCACCGGTTCGGCCTCTCGATGCCGCTCTGGGCCCTCGCCACCGGCACCGGCGACTGCGACACGCGCGCCGTGCTGCTTGCGGCGCTCGCCCGCAGCATCGGGCTCTGCGACGTGCACCTCGTGCGCGACGCCGACCACGCGCACATGTTCGCCGCGGCCGCGATCCCCGTGCGCAAGGACGACCTCATCGTGCGCCCCGAAGGCCGCACCCTCGTGCTCGTCGAGACCACGGACCACTGGCCCATCGGCCGGGTCGCGTCGCGCACGCACCGCGAGCGGCTGCAGACCGTGTTCCTCGAGCCCGCGGCCGTCACCGCAGCAGCAGCCACGCAGCCGCCGCGGCCGCCGCGGCCCATCGCCATGCGCGGGCCGCAGACGGCACCGGCACCGCGAACGTCGGCACGGTCCACGCCAGCGCGATGACCACGGTCACCCCGGTGCGCACCGCGTTCCACGCCGGCGCCGGGTCCTTCCAGACGAGCCACATCAGGACTCCCGCCGTCCCCATGAGCCAGCCAAGCGGGCGCCCGCCCGACTCGAGCGCCTCGCGGACGGTGAGCGTTCGGCCGGGCTGCGTGGCAGGGTCCATTCCGGAAGGGTAGGGCGCGCCCGCCGCGCGCGCGTCGACGCCCGCCGCGCCAGCCGCCGCGCACGTCCATTCCGCTCACGCGTCGAATGCCTGCTGGTCCGGCTTCGGCACCGGGTGCATCCAACGCACCCACAGGGCCTCGAAGTCCCCGTGGCGCCCCGTCCGCAGGCGCAGGACGAGGACGCCCTTCGGCCCCACGAGGCACGCCCGCGCGTTCGCCCATCCCGTGGCGACGAGCACCGAGTCCTCGACGGTCCAGCGGACCGATCCGTGCTGCACCCATCCAGCCCCCGCCACCACCGGTGCGAACAGCGATCGCCGCCGCACCATCCGGAAGGTCGCCGCGACGATCATCACCGCGCACATGATCGTGATCGCGTTCAATCCCCGGCTGCCGGAAACCCACCAGTACCCCGCGCCCGCCGCGCCGCACACGACGACCTGCGCGAGGTCGCCGCGCCCCATCCCGCCGCCGATCGCCTCGGGTTCGAGCGGCCGGTCGGTGCGGTCGTACCGTTCGGTGCGGGCGGCGAGGTGCTCGGACACGTACGCGCGCACGTGCCGGCCCTCGCGCGCGCGTTCAAGCCAGCGGCGCACGTGCCACGCGCCCCACGAGTCCTTCGGGGGCCCGCCCTCGGCCAGCTCGGCCAGCATGAACGCTCGCGCCGGGTCGCTCGCCGGGATGTGTCCCGCGAAGCTCAGGGCCGTCCCGCGCGATGCGCGTCGGAAGACGTCCCGCATCGCGAGCGCGGCCAGCGCCACGACCGCCACGACCGCGGCCGCGTTCGCCGCGAAGCTTGCGGCACCCTGCAGGGCCAGCCCTTCGATCGCATCCAGCGCGAAGAACATGGAGGCGCCCGCCACTCCCGCGAGGCACACGATGACGACGAACGTTCCCAGCGTCACCAGCCACGTGCCCGGCGCGAGCCACACGCGCCAGCGCCACGTCGGCACGACGATCGGCTCGGGCCACGCGGAGGTCGGTGCGGGGTCGGCATGCGCATCCGCGCGGCCTCCGCCGCCCGCGTCCGGAGCCGCGCCCTGCGGGTCCGGCGCCGCGCCCTCGTTCACGGGCACAGTCTCGTCCACGCATACGTCCCGTCGCTCGCCCGCACGTACGCGATCCGGTCGTGAAGCCGGTGCTTGTGCCCCTGCCAGAACTCGACGCGCTCGGGCGCGATGCGGAACCCGCCCCAGTGCGGCGGCCGCGGGATGTCGCGCCCGGCGAAGCGCTCGTCGAGCTCGCGCACGGCGTCCTCGAGCGCCCGGCGGCCGTCGATCGGCCGGCTCTGCTGGCTGGCGCACGCGTTCACGCGGTTCTCGCGCGGGCGGCTCGCCCAGTAGGCGTCGCTCTCGGCCTCGGTGGTGTGTGTCACGGTGCCCTCGATGCGCACCTGGCGGTCGAGCTGGTCCCAGTGGAAGTTCGCGCACGCCCGCGGGTGCGCGCGCAGCGCCTCGCCCTTGCGGCTCTCGCGGTTGGTGTAGAAGACGACGCCGCGCGCGTCGAACCCGCGACAGAGCACCACTCGAACGCTCGGCCGCCCGTCCGGGTCGATCGTCGCCACGCTCATCGCGTTGGGGTTCGGCACCGTCGTCGCCTCGTGGGCGGCATCGAACCAGCGGCGGAACGCGTCCATCGGGTCCGCGGGCGGATGCTCGAAGTCAAGGGCGCTCACGGCGTGCTCGGCTGGGGGGTGCTTCATCATGGTGGGGTGCCTTCGCTTCAGGTGCCCGGGTCGATTCCAAAGTACCGGAGCCACGCGTCCACCTGCCGCGCGGTCAGCGGCCCGGGGTCCCGCTTCGCGACCGCGCGCGTGCCGCGCGGGGCCGCCGCGGCATCCTGCGCAAGCTGCCGCAGGAACGCCTCCGCTCCCAGCACCCGCGCGCCGCGTCTTCGCGCCGATCGCTGCACCTCGCGGTCGTTCGAGACCACCGTGATGCGCCGCGGGTGCGTGCTCTCGTTGAGCATGCGCTCGATCGCCGCGTCGGCGCTCGCGCCGCCCCCGGCATACGACACGCGCACGTGCCCGCGCTCGGCCGCGCGAACGTCGCGGGGCTTCGTGCCGTCGCACACCACCACGGCCTGGTGCCGGCCCCAGCGGCTCGAGGCGATGAGGTCGGCGAGGTCCGGCGCCTCGAGGCCCGCGAGCTCCGGCGGGAGCACCCCGGTGACGTGCAGGACGTTGTAGGCGTCGACAAGGAGCATCCTGGCCTTTATCGGACATCGTAGGCGCCGCGGTGCGTTTGAGTTTCCCCGCGGGATCGGGTCTACTGCGCGACTCCCCGCGGCGGCCGAGTGGCCGGGCCGCCGGGGCCACGAACGAAAGGCACTCCCGAATGGCGATCAAGATCAAGGCGCGAGGAGGCGAGACCGTCGAGCAGATGGTCCGCCGCTTCAAGAAGCTCTGCGAGAAGGACGGTCTGACGAAGGAAGTGAAGCGCCGCCAGTACTACGAGAAGCCCTCGGAGCTCAAGCGCCGCGCGACGATCCGTCGCGAGGGCCTGCGCGCCATCGCCGCGCGCAACGCCGCGCGCCCCGGGGCGCGCCCCGTCGCGGCGGCCCG
>CAMDUT010000078.1 GCA_945877905.1 Phycisphaera mikurensis NBRC 102666
CATCCGGCGCAGCTGGACCCGGTCCTGCGCGTAGTTGAAGAGGTAGGCCGCCATCACGATGTCGAACCCCTCGAGCCCGCGCACCTCGGCGGCATCGCAGACCGAGTAGGTGATTCCGCGCGGCCGTGCGGCCTCGGCCTTCCTTGCCAGTTCGATCATCCCTGCGGAGAGGTCGACGCCGTGGACGCGCGACGCACCGCGGTCCGCGAGCGTCCTGGCATAGATCCCGTCGCCGCAGGCGAGGTCGAGGACGGACCGTCCGCGGACGTCGCCGATCAGGCCGAACAGCGTCGGCTGCTCCACCTGCACCCGCCACGGCAGGAGCTTCGATGCGGCGTATTCGTCGGCGATGGCGTCGTACTCAGCCATTGGCGCGCTCCACGCGTGACGCGTTGGGCCCGGATACGTGTGTGGTGGCGCAGGTCGTCACGCGGGCAGGGTACATCTCTCGCGGGGCTTGGTCTTCACCCCGACGTGGAACGCAGGCGGATCGGCACGGGCGAGAATGGGATCGTGCGCCGAAGGGCGACGCGCAGGAACGAGGTGTGGGGCATGGACTTCGTGCAGGACCGGACGGTCGACGGCCGCCCCTTCCGCATGCTGGTGGTGCTGGACGAGTACACGCGGGAGTGCCTTGCGATCGAGGTGTACCGGAACCTGCGGGGCGAGGACATCGTGGCGGTGCTGGACGAGCTGACGGCGATCCGGGGAGCACCGGCGCGCATCCGGGCGGACAACGGGCCGGAGATGATCTGGAAGGCGGTGAAGGCGTGGTGCGAGGAGAGCGGCACCGGAGCGCCCTACATCGACCCGGGGTCACCGTGGCAGAACGGGATCGTGGAGAGCTTCAACGGCCGGCTGCGTGACGAGCTCCTGTCGTCTGAGATCTTCGACACGTTGGCGGAGGCGCGGTACCTGATCGACCGGTGGCGGCTCTTCTACAACCACCGGCGGATCCAGAGGGCGCTGGGCAAGGTGACCCCGGCGGCCTTCGCGGCGACGTGCCCGGCGCTGCCTCCGCTCCGGCTCGCTGCGCTCGCCTGCGCTGCGGCACCGCCGGGCACGCAAGGGACAACTACCATGCACCGACTCTCATACGGGGGGGACCGATGAGAGCGACCCCGTCAAACGGCCCCGATCACGAGGCGCACCTTCCTGCCGCGCCGGTCGATGTTGCAGGTGAGCATGAGGCGAGCCTACGCGCCGGCGTCCTCGGGCCCGGCGGCGCCCGTTCGCTCGCCCAGCGCCGCCGCCACCGCGCGCTGGAACACCGCCTCCTCGGGGCGGATTCCCGTCCACTCCTCGAAGATCTGCATCGCCAGCTGCACCAGCATCTCGACGCCGTCGACGACCGGGCAGCCGCGCTCGCGCGCCGCGCGCAGGAAGGGCGTGATGCGCGGGTTGGTGATGACGTCGACCGCCAGGCATCCCGGGGCGACCGTCGACCAGTCGACGGGCACCGGTTCGAGCCCGGGCGCGCAGCCCAGGTGCGTGCCGTTCATGAGCATCGTGGTGCCGGGCGGCAGGCGCACGGGCGAAGCCCAGCGCTGCCATTCGCAGGGCACGCCCGTGGCCTCGCGCACGCGCTCGGCCACCTCGCGGCCCTGCTCCTCGCGGCGGGTGACGAGCGTCAGGTGCGCGGCGCCTGCCCACGCGAGCTCCACCGCCATCGCGCGCCCCGCGCCGCCCGCGCCGAGCATCACCACGCGCTGGCCCGCGAGCGACGCGACCTTGGAAATGGCCTTCGCCACGCCCTTGCCGTCGTTGTTGTGCCCGACGAGGCGGCCGTCCCGGATGGTCACGTAGTTGGCGGCGCCGATCGCGCGCACGTCGTCGTCGAGCTCGTCGAGGAGCGGCATCACCGCCACCTTCCACGGCACCGTGACGCACATGCCGCGGTAGCCGAGCGGCCGCAGCGCCGCGACCGCCAAGGCGAGGTCTCGCTCGTCCGCGATGTCGTTCTTCCAGAACTGCCAGTGCAGGCCGTGGTGCGCGTAGACCGCGTCGAACATGCGGTCGATCGGGTTCTCGGCGACCGGGTGGCCGAGCATTCCCGTCATCTGCTTCTGCGGGGGAATGGCGGGCATCTATCGCCCCGTCCCCACCGGAAGCGTCAGCACCGGTCCCGACTGCCCCTCGGCCGTGACCTGCAGGTCGTACATGTCGCGCACCATCGCGAAGAGGATCCGTGAGGTGTGGTCGTCGCGGGAGATCCAGTACCAGTGGCGTCCGTCGTGCGCCGCGACCAGCGGGTCGGCCGGGCGCGACTCGGTGCAGTGCACGCGGAACACCGCGCGGACGAACGGCGAGAGGTCCTGGTTGTCCTCGGCCGTCGCCATGCGGGCGTACAGCTCGGCCTCGGTGTCGACGTCGGGCAGGGGCGCGGGCGCGTCGGCGACCGCGTCGACGCCCATCGAGAGCAGCTGCAGCGTCGCCACGAACGACCGCGCGCGGATCGAGAGCGTGTCGCCGGGCCAGATGTCCTCGCTCGACACGAGCCGGAAGCTCTCGGCCTTGGCGGGCAGGCCCAGCATGCGGGTCAGCTCCGCGGCCTCGGGGATCCGCTCGATGCCTGTGTAGAAGGTGATCACCGGGACGCGCTCGATCGTGCGGTAGTCGTAGTCGCCGTCGGGCCGCTTGAAGAACGCTCCGCCGCCCTTGCTCGCCTGGACGATCCGGTCGACGGTGACGTCGGCCTTCGGGATCGGGTCGGAATTCCACGTCACGGCCTCCGGTACCTGGCTGAGCGAGACGAGGTGGCGCTTGCCGAGCTGGTTGATGAGCTGCAGCAGCCTGCCGAAGTCGCCGCTCTCGATGACGATGCCCCGGTCGCTCGTCACGTCGAATCCCTCGACGTTCCCGACCTTCTCGATGCACATCAGCATCACGAGCTCGATCGGCCAGCCGGCCGAGACCAGCCGCTCAACCGTCGACACGGGAATCGGCGACATGAGCTCGCGCGCGAGCCGCTCGCCCTGCTGGGGAAGGAAGGTGATGTTCGGCGTGTAGCTGAAGCTGAGGTTGCCGGCCGTCGCACCGGTCACCAAGCCGTCCGCGGGCACGGCGACGCCGCCGTTGGCGCCCGCGCCGACCGTCGACTGCACGTTGATCAGGCTGACGGTCATCCACTGCGCCGGGCGACGCTGCGACATGCGCACGATGTTGAGGAGCATCTGCCGGTCCATCGCCTCGGCGACGGACGTGTTGAAGGCGACGTGGTTGTCCTCGAGGATCCGCGAGCCCCAGTTGGCGCACCCGGCGAGGGGGAGCGCCGCGAGCGCGAGCGCCATGAGCGAGCGGGACAGGCGGGCGGCGGGGCGGAGCGGGCGAAGGGGCGTTCGGAGCATCGAGTCGGAAGAGTATCGAGCCGCCGACGCGGCGTACGATTCCGCCGTGATTCCCGTGTCCGCGATCCTCGCGTGCGCGTGGCTCGCCGTGCCCCCGGCCGCGCCGGCGACGCCATCGGCGCCATCAGGCATGGCGTGGATCCCGGGCGGCGAGTTCACGATGGGCGGTGACGATCCGCTTTCGCGGCCCGACGAGCGACCGCTGCACCGCGTTCGGGTCGACGGGTTCTGGATGGACCTCACCGAGGTGACGAACGCGCAGTTCGCGGCATTCGTCGCGGCCACGGGCTACCGTACGGTGGCCGGGCGCCCGGTTGACTGGGAGGAGCTCCGGAAGCAGGTGCCGCCCGGGACGCCGAAGCCGCCCGAAGCGCAGCTGCAGCCGGGCGCGCTGGTGTTCACGCCTCCCGCAGAGCCCGTCGACCTCGCGCGCTACGACCGCTGGTGGACGTGGACCCCGGGCGCGTGCTGGAAGCACCCGCGCGGCCCGGGCAGCTCGGTCGAGGGCAAGGACACGGAGCCCGTGGTGCACGTGGCGCTCGAGGACGCCGAGGCCTTCGCGCGCTGGGCGGGGAAGCGCCTGCCCACCGAGGCGGAGTGGGAGTTCGCCGCGCGCGGCGAACTCGATCGCCGGGTGAACGCGTGGGGGAACGAGCCGATCGACCCCAAGCGCGCCAACACGTGGCAAGGCCGGTTCCCCGACCGCAACACGGTCGAGGACGGCTTCGCGCTCGCCGCGCCGGTAAAGTCGTTCCCGCCGAACGGGTGCGGGCGGAGTCACGGCGAACCCGCGCGGGCCGGATGCGTCCGCCGACCCGCGTAACCCGCACGCGCCCGACAGCCGCGTGGTGCGCGGCGGTTCGTTCCTCTGCAACGATTCGTACTGCGCGAGCTACCGCCCGGCGGCGCGCATGAGCCAGACGCCGGACACGGGAATGCAGCACCTGGGGTTCCGGTGCGCGAAGGACGGGGTGGCGGCGAAGGCCAGGTAGGAGTCGACGCGACGCGGCGGCATGTGGTCCGCGCACCGTTCACGGGGCCGCGAGCAGCCGCTCCAGCACCTCGAACGCCGCATCGTCGAGCCAGCCCGTGCGGTCCTCGCTCACCAGCCGCATGCGGTGCGCCGCGGGCACCTCGTCGGGCGGCTCGCGCTCTGCGCGAAGCAGGTCGTGCGTCGCGAGGTCGGCGTCCGAGACGCGCGCGGGATCGGTCGCCCGGCGCGCCATGCGCGACTCGACGGTCGATCGTTCGGCGTCGACGTCGACGAGGACCCACGGCGCCGCCCGCCCCGCGGCCGCTGCGTGCAGCGGCGCCCGCTGCGCGCGCGTGCGCTGCGAGGCGTCGACGATCACCGAGCCCGCGGACGACGCCGAGAGGCGCGCGAGCTCGCGGTAGGTGGCCTCCGTCGCGGCCGGCGCGTAGGCCGCCTCGCCGGCGCGCACGGTCGGCGCGATGCCGTGCATCGACTTCCGGACGAGGTCGCTCGAGAGGACGCGCGCGCGCATGGCGCGCGCGAGGTGCGCGGCGAGCGTGCTCTTGCCGGCCGCGGGAAGTCCGGCCACGAACACCGTCGCGGGCTCGACCGCGTACCCCGCGGCGAGCTGCGCGTAGGCGCGCACCTTCGCGGCGATCGCGCCGCGGTCGGCGGCCGGGGTCTCCCGTTGGTGAAGTCGGATCGACTCGGTCATCGCGCGGACGACGGCGTAGTGCATGCGGAAGAAGCGGAACAGCTCGGCGATGCCTTCGTCGCCCGCGGCTCGGGCGTAGGCCGCGAGGAACGCGTCCGCGAGGTCCGGGCGGCCGAACCGGTCGAGGTCCATCGCGAGGAACGACGGGTCCATCGCGCGGTCGGCGCAGCGGTAGGCGTCGAGGAACTCGAGGCAGTCGTAGGCCTCGATGCGGCCTTCGACCATGCACGCGTTCGCGGCCTGCAGGTCGCCGTGGCCGTCGCGCACGCACCCGGCCTCTCGGCGGGACTCCAAGAGCGGCGCCAGGCGTTCGAGCCACGCGCGGGCACGGCGGTCGAGCGCCTGCACGAATGCGGGCGGCAGGACGGGGGGCGCATCGCCGGACGGTGCCGCGGCGTGCGCGGCGAGCCGTTCGAGGTTCTGCCCTTGCCGCGCGCGCAGCACGTCGATCGCGCCGTGCGCCCGGACGGCGGGCCCGGCGTCGGCGGCACGGTGGAAGTCGGACAGGCGGTGCGCGAAGTCCTCGAGGTGACGTACGGAAACGCCTCCCGCCGGGATGAGCCGATCGAGCATCCCATCGGCGGGCAGGCGGCGCATCTCGACCACCCATTCGACGACGGGTTCGCCCGGGCGCGGGTCGCGCACCACGCGGACGGCGCCTTCGCGCTGGACGACGGCGGCGAGGCCGCGGTACACCTCGGGCACCATGCGGCGGTTGAGGCGCAGCTCGCGCTCGCAGTCGGCATGGCGCAGCTCGAGCGTCGAGAAGTCGAGGAAGCCGAGGTTGACGGGCTTCTTCAACTTCCACGCCGTGTCGCCCGCGAGGAACACGACCGAGGCGTGCGTCTGCGCCACGTCGACGGTGGCCGCCCTCGGCGGCGGGAACGCCGCGGGGTCGCGGAGCGCGGCGATGAGCGCGTCGAGGTGCATGGGGTGCCGCGCCGCCGCCCCGCCCGCGGCCGTCAACCCTTCGCCCCGTACCTCGCCCGGTACTCCGCGATCCGCGCGCGATCGGCGTCGGTCAGCCTCGCGTCCAGGTGATCGACCACCTCGTCGATGGTGACGATCGCGGCCGTCGGCATGCCGAACTCGGCGCCGACCTCGGCGAGGGCGCTGCGCGTCGACGACTCGCCCGAGCGCTCCTGGCGGTCGACCGAAACCACGAGCCCGGCGAGCGAGACCTTCGCCGCCTGGCGCAGGATCGGCACCGTCTCGCGGATGGACGTGCCCGCCGTGGTCACGTCCTCGACGATGAGCACGCGGTCGCCGTCCTTCAGCGGCCGGCCCACCAGCACGCCGCCCTCGCCGTGGTCCTTCGCCTCCTTGCGGTTGAAGCAGAACTCGACCTCGCGGCCCCTCTCGGCGAAGGCCATCGAGACGGCGACCACCAGCGGGATGCCCTTGTACGCGGGTCCGAAGAGGCAATCGAAGCCTGCGGGAAACGATCGCTCGATGGCATCGGCGTAGGCACGGCCGAGCGTCGCCAGCTGCGAGCCCGAGCGGTACTTCCCGGTGTTCACGAAGTAGGGCGTGCGCCGGCCGCTCTTGGTGACGAAGTCCCCGAAGGTGAGCACGCCGGCCCCGACCATGAAGTCGACGAAGCGCCGCTGGAAGTCTTGCATGGGGCGGGATGGTAGGTGGATGCTTCCGCGCTCAGTTTGGCCTGCGGCATCACGCGTTGGGGTGATTCGCGGTGGCCGAACGGAATCGCGACGCCCGCGGCGCTGTGGCGCGATGTGTCGCACGTTATGGTGACCGTCGGGGCGATTCCCCGCCCGCGCCATGCCACGCCTCCCGAACGGAACCCGGACCGTCGACATCCGCGATCACGCGGCGGAATCGGCATTGGCGGACCCGGAGGTCGGCGGCGTGTTCGAGGTCATGCGGCGCTTCGGCGGGCCGGTGGTGTCGGCGACCGTTGCGGAAGCCGCGGGACTCCCCCTGGGGCGCGTCATGGAGCGCCTCGATGCACTGGCGTCGATCGGCTTGGTGCGTGCGATTCGCCCTCGGGCGCCCCGAAGGGTCTTCGCCTACGAGGCGACGTGCAGCCGCATTGTCGTCACGTTCGACAGCCGGGATGCCGGCGAGAGCGCCGAGGTGCTCCGTCTGCAGGCGATGACGACGAGCGACGCCGAGGCGGCGCTTCGTGCGACGCCGAACGAGCCGCTCGAAGGCGTGAATGGAAAGGCCTGGCACCAAACCCGCATCAAGTGCCGGCTCCGTCCCGAGCACTTGAAGGGACTGGGACAGCGGCTGCACGCCGTGGGCGAGTACCTGATGCAGGTGGCGTCCGAGGCGACCCTGGATGAACCGGGTGCGTCGCCGCTCTGCAACTTCGTGGTGGGGATCAACCTGGTGCCGATCGACGTTCCGCTGCTGCCGAGCGCGCCCATCGTGGCGGTGCCGCACACGGCGGTCGGAGCGAGCATCGCCTCGGACGCCTCCACCGGGTTCGCGGGCATGACGGTGCGCGAGCGCCAGGTGGCGGTGGCCCTGCGCGACGGGCGAACGCGCAACGAGATCGCGCGAGAGCTGGGCATCTCGCCGAACCCGGCCGGATGCCCCTTGAACGGCGGTACGGTGCTCCGCATATTGAAGGAGGCATGCCCGTGTCACCCGACCAATTCCGTTCGTCGTTGCGCGCCGTCCCGTTCGTGCCGTTCCGCATCCACCTGGTGGACCAGCGGTCGTTCGACGTGCCGCATCCCGAGTTCGTCATGCTCGTCCCCTCCGGCCGCACCGCGTACGTGGTGCCGCCCGGGCTCGACGCGGCGGAGATCGTGGACGTGTCGCTGATCGTCTCGCTGCAGCCGATCACGCCGCCGGCGGCGGGTACGCGGGCGGCGTGATGACGCGCTGGGCAGCCGCCCCGTAGCCTTTCCGCGTCATGCCTGCTCCCCGCAAGCCCATCGGATCCGGACTGCGCCCCGCGCTCGAACGCGGGAACGACCGCGCGCGCGTGCAGGAGCTGGCACGCACCGGACGCATCGACGAGGCGATCGCCGCCACCGACCGGCACGTGGGGCAGGGGTCGCGCGACGCCGAGTTCCTGCGCATGCGCGCGATGCTCGAGCAGCACGCGGGCCGCCGCGGCGCCGCGCTGGCGTTCGCCGGGCGCGCCGAGGCCGTGGAGTCGCACCCCGACTCGCTGACCATCCTGGCGCAGGCCGACGTCCACGCGGGCGACACCGACCGCGGCATCGGGCGCCTGCGCGCGGCGCTGGCGATGGCGCCGGACGCGCCCGGCCCGCAGGTGCTCCTGGTGGAGGCGCTGGAGAGCGCGGTGCGCGTGGCCGAGGCCGAGGCCGCGCTCGAGCCCCTGCTTGCGGGCGCCGCGCACCATGCGCCCGACATGCTCGCCCGGCTCCACGCGCTGCGCGCCTCGCTCCTGGTGCACCGCAAGATGCACGGCGAGGCCATCGAGCACATGGACCGCGAGGTGCTGCCGCGTCTCGTGCCGGGCCCGCAGCTGCGGACCGCGCTCTACCTGCGCGCCAAGGCGTGCGACCGCGCGGAGTGCTTCGACGACGCCTTCGAGTCGGCCGCCCGCGCCAACGAGATCGGCCGCGTCGACTTCGACCCCGCGCAGTACGCCACGGCCGTTGACGCGCTCATGTCGCACTGGACGCGCGCGTCGATGCGCGACTTCCCGGCGAGCGGCTCGCCGAGCGAGCTGCCCGTCTTCATCGCGGGCATGCCGCGCAGCGGCACGAGCCTGCTCGACCAGGTGATCGACGCGCACGGTCTCGCGGCCGGCGTCGGCGAGATGGCGGTGATCGAGCACTTCGCGCGCGAGCTCGAGCGGACGTGGGACGCGTCGCTGCCGGCGCCCGAGAGCTTCGGCCCCATGCGCGACCGCGCGTTCCGCAACGCGGCGCAGGCGTACGTCTCGCACTGCGCCAAGGAGGCGCCCGGCGCGCTGCGCGTGGTGAACAAGGCGCTCGGCAACAACCGGATCGTCGGGTTGCTCGCTCGGCTCTTCCCGCGGACGCGGATCATCCACGCCATCCGCGACCCGCGCGACGTGGCGGTGAGCTGCTTCATGGGCGGCTTCAACAACGACTACTACCCGTGGACCGCCCGCATCGAGTGGATCGCCGCGGCGTGGGAGCAGAGCCGGCGGCTGATGGAGCACTGGAAGCGCGAGACCGACCTGCCCATCCTCGACGTCCGCTACGAGGACGTGGTGACCGACCCGGGCACGCAGTTCCCGCGGTTCATCGACTTCCTGGGACTCGAGTGGGACGAGGGCTGCACGCGCTTCCACGAGTCCAAGCGCACCGTGCGGACGCTGAGCTACGACCAGGTGAACCGTCCGCTCTACGCAAGCAGCGTGGGACGGTGGCAGAAGTACGAGAAGCACCTGCGCGGCGTTCGGTGGCCCGGCTTCGAGGCCTGAGCGGCTCGGCGGGCTTCGGCGGGTTGCGAGTCCAGTGCCGCCGAAGCCGCCCGAAGCGTCCCCGCGTCGCCCCATGGTAGAAGTCCCCCGCCATGCTCGTCCCGAGGAATCCCACATGGTGGCGCATCGTGTTCCGTTACCGGGGGAGCGAGCTCCCGCGGACCAAGTACCGGATCGTCGGGGTCGCGCTGGTGGCGACGGCCGTCACGATCCTCGAGGAGCGGCACGACTGGCACCCGAACCTGACGCCGCTGCCGTTCACGCTCATCGGCATCGCGCTCGGCATCTTCCTCGGCTTCCGGAACAACGCGAGCTACGACCGGTGGTGGGAGGGCCGCAAGCTGTGGGGGGCGCTGGTCAACACCTCGCGGTCCTTCGCCCGCCAGGCGCTCACGCTGGTCGGTCCCGCGCGCATCCCGGACGCGGAGGCCCCCGCGGTCGGGTCGCTGCGGCGCGAGCTCGTCCTGCGCACGGTGGCGTTCGTGCATGCGCTCCGCCTGTCGCTGCGCGACTCGGACGACCTCTCGGAGCTCGCGCCCTTCCTGCCCGCCGACGAGCTCGAGCGGCTCAAGCGCGAACGCAACCGCCCCTACGCGATCACGCAGGGGACGGCCGAGCGGATCCGCGACGCGTGGGCCCGCGGATGGGTGGCGGACGTCCACGTGCCCGTCCTCGAGGCGTCGCTCACCTCATTCACGGACATCCAGGGCGCGTGCGAGCGGATCAAGACGACGCCGATCCCGTTCTCGTACACGACCCTCATCCACCGCATCACCGCCGTGTACTGCTACGCGCTGCCGTTCGGCGTCGTGGACACGGTCGGCATCTACACGCCGGTGGTGGTGGTGCTCGTCGCGTACGCCTTCTTCGGGCTCGACGTCGTGGGCGACGAGATCGAGATGCCGTTCGGCACCGACCCGAACGACCTTGCGCTCGGCGCCATCTCGCGCACCATCGAGACCAACCTGCGCCAGCGCATCGGCGACGCTCAGCTGCCCGGGCCCGCGCAGCCGGTGGACGACGTGCTTACCTGACGGCCGTTCGGCGGCCGCTCGGCGAGCAGGAACACGAGGATCCGGTCGAGCCGCGCGGACCAGCTCGGCTCGTCGTGGGTGCCGCCCGGGACGACCTCGGCGTGCAGCCGGTCGCCGAGGCCCTGCGGCCCTCCGCGGATCACCTGCTCGAACCGGCGCAGCGCGTCGTCGAGCCCCGCGCGCTCGCGGTCGCCCATGCACATCCACAGCCGGTCGGGCTGCGGGGTGCGCGCACGCCAGCGCTCGATGACGCTGCCGCCGTTCCACCAGAGGCTCGGGCTCACCGCGGCGATGCGCCCGAACGCCCCCGGCCGCTCTTCGGCCGCCGCGAGCGAGATGATGCCGCCGAGGCTGCTTCCCATCATGGCCGTGGAGGCGCGGTCGGGGCGCGTGCGGTAGGCCCGGTCGATCATCGGCTTCAGTTCCTCGGCGATCCACCGCAGGTACGCGGTGCCGTTGCCGCCGCGGCCCTGCGGCTTGTGGTCCCCGCGCTTCTCCTCCGGGTCCTGGTCGGGCGTGTAGTCGGCGACGCGGTCGGGCGTGTTCCAGATGCCGACGATGATGACGGGCGGGATGCGGCCCTCGCGCACGAGGCGGTCGGCCACCTCGTCGGCATGCCATTCGCGGCCGAGGAACGCGGTGGACGGATCGAAGGCGTTCTGCCCGTCGTGCATGTAGAGGACCGGGTACCGCGCCGACGCGCTGGCTGCGTCCGCGTAGCCGGGCGGCAGCCACACGACCACGTTGCGCGCGCGAATGCCGGCGACGGACGAGGGGACGTCGGCGTGCATGCGCACGGTGCCGGTGATGCCGGGCTTCGGGTCGACGGCCGTGCCGGGGAGCGGCGCGGGCGGTGCGGGCGGGACCGCGGCGAGCGAAAGCATGGCAAGCAGGGCTTCGAGCATCTCGCCGCGTGACGATACGCGGGGCCGCGCTGCCTTTGGGGTAGATTCCGTCCCATGGCGCCTGAGGTGCTCAATCCGGTTCCCTTCTGCCAGTGCGCGGCGGCCGCCTTCATCGGCATCCTGTTCCTGCAATCGGGCATCGACAAGGTGGTCGACTTCAAGGGCAACCTCGCGTGGCTCGAGGGGCACTTCGCGAAGAGCCCGCTGCGCGGCCAGGTGAAGCCGATGCTCTCGGTGGTCACGCTGCTCGAGGTCGCCGCGGGTGCGCTTGCCGCCGCGGGCGCGGTGCAGGTGGCGCTGTCGGGATCGACGCAGCTCGCCACGTGGGGCGCGCAGCTCGCGTCCGCGACCGTCGTGATGCTCTTCTTCGGGCAGCGCGTGGCCAAGGACTATGCGGGCGCGGCGACGCTGGTGCCGTACTTCATCCTCTGCGTGGGTGCGGTCCTCCTGATGGGCATGTGACCCATGGCATCGCAGCGGCCGAGCCACGAGTACGTCCTGGGAACGCACGGCGCCGAGCGCGACCGGCTGGCGCTGGTGGGGCCGGCCGGATTCGTGCGGTCGTACTCGAGGCGCCTGCTCGAGGTGGTGGCGGTGCGGCGATGAGCGCGGCGGACCGAGGCTGAGTCGCATGGGCCCGTCCGCCTGGGACCG
>CAMDUT010000079.1 GCA_945877905.1 Phycisphaera mikurensis NBRC 102666
ACCACGGTGCCGCCGGGCAAGGCGCGGTTCACGTTCGTGGATCCCGTGGGGCTCGGGCAGGGCTTCGCCGGCTTCATGCACCTCGCCGACGAGCTCGAGATCCTCGTGACCGACCGCGTGTGGACCGACGTCAGGCACATCGAGCAGCGGCTCGCCGACCTCACCGATCACATGGAGACGGTGATCCAGAAGTACCTGCGCAACGAGTACCCGTCGATCGAGGCGTACAACGCGCAGGCGGGCGAGATCGCCGAGCCCTACCGGTTCCTGGTGATCGCGGACTTCCCGGTCAACGTGAGCGAGCAGGCCGCGCGCCGGTTCGCCAGCATCCTCCAGAGCGGCGCCCGCTGCGGCGTCCACGTGCTCGCGATGGTCGACCGACGCACGCCGATGCCACCTGGGATCGACGCGTCCGACCTGCGCCGCGGCACCCTCTCGGTCTCGTGGCGCGAGGGCGACGCCCCGGGCTGGCGACTCGAGGAGGGCCGCGTCGCCGACCTCGCGTTCGTCCCCGACCCGCCGCCCGGCGACGCGCTCCTGCAGCGCGTCACCCGCGACGTGGGCCGCGCCGCGCGCGAGGGAAACCGCGTCGAGGTGCCGTTCGCGTCGGTCGCGCCCCGCGCGGACGAGCGCTGGTCCCTGTCGAGCGCGTCGGCCTTCCGCGTGCCGCTGGGGCGCAGCGGCGCCAACCGGCTGCAGCACCTCATGCTCGGCGAGGGCACGCGCCAACATGCGCTGGTGGCCGGCAAGACGGGCTCCGGCAAGAGCTCGCTGCTCAACGCGCTCATCGTGAACACCGCGCTCTGGTATTCGCCCGACGAGGTGGAGTTCTGGCTCGTCGACTTCAAGAAGGGCGTCGAGTTCAAGGCCTACGCCGCGCATGCCCTGCCCCACGCGCGCGCGGTGGCGGTGGAGAGCGACCGCGAGTTCGGGCTGAGCGTGCTGCAGGGCCTCGACGACGAGCTCCGCCGGCGCGGCGAGCTGTTCCGCTCGGCGAACGTGCAGAACATCGCCGACTGGCGCGCGCTCGGCAGGCCCGAGCGCATGCCGCGGTGCCTGCTGGTGATCGACGAGTTCCAGGAGCTCTTCATCGAGGACGACAAGGTTGCGCAGGACTCGTCGCTGCTGCTCGACCGCCTGGTGCGGCAGGGCCGCGCCTTCGGGATGCACGTGATCCTCGGGAGCCAGACGCTCGGGGGCGCCTACAGCATCGCGCGCACCACGATGGGCCAGATGGGCGTGCGCATCGCGCTGCAGTGCACCGAGGCCGACAGCCAGCTGATCCTCTCGGACGACAACACCGCCGCCCGCCTGCTGACGCGGCCCGGCGAGGCGATCTACAACGACGCCGGCGGCTTGGTCGAGGGAAACAGCCCGTTCCAGGTCGTGTGGATCGGCGACGAGGAGCGCGACGCGCAGCTGCGCACGGTCACCGAGACCGCCGCGCGCCGGCCGTCCGCGCCCCGGCCCGCGCCGATCGTGTTCGAGGGCAACCAGCCCGCGGACCCGTGGTCGAACGCGCCGCTGCGGGCCGCGCTCGCCGCTGCGCCGGACGCGAGGCAGGCGCTGGCGCCCAAGGTGTGGTTCGGCGACGCCGTGAGCATCAAGGAGCCGACCCACTGCCTGCTCGCGCGCCGCAGCGGCGCCAACGTGGCCATCGTCGGCCAGCGCGACGAGTCGGCCGCGGCCGCCATGGCCATGGCCATGGTCGCGATCGCCGCGCAGTGCCCGGCCGACGGCGCCCGGTTGGTGGTGCTCGACGGCACCACGCCCGACGACCGCCTGCACGGCCGGCTCGCGGAGGTGCGCGCCGCGCTGCCGCACGACGTCGCGTTGCCCGCGATGCGCGACGCGGGCGACGCCGTGGTGGCGCTCGGCGAGGAGCTCGCGCGCCGCAACGCCGACGGCGCGTCCGACCGTCCCGGGATCTTCCTCCTCGTGAACGGCGTCCACCGGTTCCGCGCGCTGCGGCGCAACGAGGACGACTACGGGTACTCCTCCGGGGACGCCCCGCCGTCGCCCGACAAGGTGCTGGCGCTCCTCCTGAAGGAGGGGCCGCTGGTGGGCATCCACTGCATCCTGTGGGCCGACACGGTGGCCAACCTCCAGCGCTGCGTCGAGCGCGGCACCATGCGCGAGCTCGAGACCAAGGTGCTGTTCCAGATGGGCGCCAACGACTCGAGCGCGCTGATCGACGGCCCCGCGGCGAGCCGCCTGGGCTTCCACCGGGCGCTGCTCTCCGACGAGGAGTCCGGGCTCCTCGAGAAGTTCAGGCCCTACGCGCTCCCGGACGCGCGGTTCCTCGAGGACGTCGCGGCCCGGCTGCGCGGCCGGGGAGCCGGCGCATGAGCCGCAACGCCGAGCTGGCCCGGGTCTTCGCCGAGATCGCCGACGTGCTGGACTTGACCGGCGCGAACGCGTTCCGCGTGAACGCGCACCGCAAGGTGGCGCGCGCCGTCGAGGAGTGCGGCGAGGACGTGGCCGCGATGGCGCTCGCCGACCCGGCGCGCCTGCGGTCGATCCCGGGAATCGGCGACTCGAGCGCCCACAAGATCGAGGAATGGTCGCGCACCGGGCGCGTCGCCGAGCGCGACGAGCTGCTGGCCACCGTCCCCGCGGGCGTCCCGGGGCTCCTGCAGGTTCCGGGCCTGGGCCCGAAGCGGGTGCGCACGCTCTGGCAGGACGGCGGCGTCGACTCCGTGGACGCGTTGCGCGCGCGCCTCGCGGCGGGCACGCTGGGCGGCCTGCCGGGCATGGGCCCCAAGACCCTGAAGGCCCTCGAGGAAGCGCTGCGGTTCATGGAGGCCTCGCGCGGGCGGGTCCGCCTGGGCGAGGCGATGCCCGTCGCACTTGCGTTCGCCGAGTTGCTGCGGCGGGTGCCGGGCACCGTGCGCGTCTCGCACGCCGGGAGCCTGCGCCGCGGGCGGGAGACCATCGGCGACATCGACCTCGTCGCGAGCGGCACCGACCACGCAGCGCTGCACGCGGCCATGCGGGCGGCGCCCGGCGTGGTGCAGGTGATCGCCTCGGGCGAGACGAAGACGAGCGTGCGGACCGACCGGGGACTGCAGGTCGACCTGCGCACGGTGGACGACGACCGCTTCGGGGCCGCGCTCCTCTACTTCACCGGGAGCAAGGAGCACAACGTGCGCCTTCGCGAGCGCGCGCAGCGGATGGGCATGCGGCTCAACGAGTACGGGCTCTTCATGGACGACGGCGAGGCCGCCCCGCAGGACCGAGGCGCCGTGCCGGTGGCCGCGAGGGACGAGGAGGACGTCTACCGGGCGCTGGGGCTCCGGTGGATGCCGCCGGAGCTTCGCGAGGACCATGGCGAGCTCGACGTCCGGCCGCCCGCGGACCTGGTGCGCGTCGAGGACGTCCGTGCCGAGCTCCACTGCCACACGACCGCGAGCGACGGAACCCTGTCCATCGAGGCCATGGTGGCGGAGGCCGTCCGGCGCGGGTTCCACACCATCGCCATCACCGACCACAGCCGCTCGCAGGCGCAGGCCAACGGGCTGGACGCGGCGCGACTCGCGACGCACGCGGCGGCCATCCGCGAGGTCGCGAAGGCGTGGTCGAAGCGCATCGCCGTGCTCGCGGGCAGCGAGGTCGACATCCTCGCGGACGGTTCGCTCGACTACCCGGACGACGTCCTCGCCTCGCTCGACTTCGTGGTCGCCAGCCCGCACAGCGCCCTGCGCGCCGAGCCGGCCGTCGCCACCGAGCGGCTCCTCGCGGCCATCCGCCACCCGCTGGTGCACGTCATCGGCCATCCGACCGGCCGGATCGTGGGCGCGCGCGAGGGACTGTCGCCCGACGTCGCGCTGCTGGCGAAGGAAGCGGCCGCGCGCAAGGTCGCGCTCGAGGTGAACGCGAACGCCATGCGCCTGGACCTGCGCGACTCGCACGTGCGCCTGTGCGTCGAGGCCGGCTGCCTCGTGGCGATCGACACCGACGCGCACGGCGCCGGCGACTTCGACGAGCTCCCCTACGGCGTGGCCACGGCGCGTCGCGGGTGGCTGCCGGCTTCGCTCTGCGTCAATGCGTGGGACCGCGACCGCCTGCTCGCATGGGTCCGCTCGAAGCGGTGAAGGCGCGTCAGAACGCGAACACCAGCTGCACGTCGAACAGGTTGCGGCCCTGCCCCACGGGGCCGCTCTCGTCGGTGTAGCTGTACTGGAACTTGATGGTCGCGGTCCGGTCGACGTGCCAGCCGAGGCACCAGTCGACGCGCCACACGTCGTTGTCCCAGGGCGTGGTTCCCCCGAAGCCGTCGGCGATGTCGCCGTAGAGCTGCTGGTTGAAGCGCCCGGCCGTCCACCAGCCGGGCATGAACTTCCACTTCGACTCGACGAACCACGTCCACAGGCCCACGGCGCCGACCGGGCCCGGGACCTCGAACGACACCCAGTGGGCCTCGGCCCAGGTCTCGACCGGGCCATGCGCCCACGACACGTCGATGCCCGCCGCCTGCTGCGAGTAGTCGGTCCACGACCCGGCCGCGATGCCCGGCGCGTTCGGCACCAGGTACGCGCCCGAGCTTCCCGACACGCCCACGTTCCAGTCGGTGACCGGCCGGACGCCGAAGCGGCCGGTGTAGGTGAGCGCGTTCCCGTAGAAGCCGTGGTTCCAGAGGTCCCACTCGGTGGGACGCGAGCTCAGGGCGTTGTTCTTCACCTCGAACGCGTAGTCGAAGATCGCCGAGGTCCCATCGAAGCGGAAGCCCGTGGTGTAGCTCGGGCCCCAGATGGCGGTGAGCCACTTGTTGCGCGGGATCACCTGGTTCTTGCGGTTGAGGAACGCCGCGCGGCTCGGCGCCACCGTGGGCGCGTCGTTGCCGTCGCCCACCGTCGTCACCCACTCGTAGGCGAGCGGCGCGTTCGTCATGGGGTTGTCCCACTCGAAGTAGCGGCGCGCCCATTGCCCGTAGGAGGTGCCGAACTTGCCCGCGGTGAAGCGGAGGTGGCCGCCGGCGGGGTCGAGCTGGAGGTAGTACTCGTCGGGCCGCACCTCGGCGTCGCCGTCGGTGGGGTCGAACCCGCGGTCGACGCGCCCGAGCGCGAAGAGCGTCATCCAGTCGCTGACGTCGAGCTGCCCGAGGATGCTGAGCCTCGGCGACGGCAGGTACGTGTCAGGGTTGACGATGATCCCGGGGGGCGGCTGGCTCATGAACAGGTTGTCCATGGTCAGGTACAGGTCGAAGTCGAGGCTGACCTGTCCGTCCGGCGCCTCGAAGAGCGTGAAGTCCCGCACGGCGTCGGCCACGTCGTCAAGAGGGTCGCTGGCCGATGCCGCCGGCGCCGCGGCAAGCGCGGCCACGCACGCGAGCGACGCGACGCGCGTCCGCACGGCGCGAGCGATGCCGCCCGTGGTTCCGTTCATGCTCATGCGGGATCCTGCTGCATCACGAGCTCGAATGCCTCGACGGGACCGCTGAAGCCCTTCGCCTCGAGCGGCGGGAGCGCAGCGTACGCGCCCCACCCCGCCCGGCGTCGGGCCTCGCCGTCGACGATCACGCGCATGGCGGTGGCCTTCGAGCAGAGCCGGGCGGCAAGGTTCACTCGCGCGCCCAGCACCGTGTAGTCGAGCCGGCGCTCGCTTCCCATGCAGCCGGCAACCACGGGGCCGAACGCGCATCCGACGCCGATCTCGATGGGACGCGAGGCGCCCGCGTTCGCGCGCATGCGCGCGGCGACCATCGCGTGGGCGCATCGCACCATGCGGCGCGCGTCGTCGGCGCCCGTCTTCGGCGCGCCGAACGTGACCATGATGAGGTCGCCGACGAACTTGTCCACCGTGCCGCCGTGCGCGTAGGCGACCTCGGTGAGGAGCGTCATGTGCTCGTTCACCATCGCGATGACGTCGGCCGGGTCCATGCGCTCCGTGAGCGTCGTGAACCCGCGGATGTCGCAGAAGAGGATGCCGACCTCCTGCGTGCGGCCGCCGAGGTCGAGTTTCCCGGCCATGAGCTCGGCCGCCACCTCGGGGTCGGCCACGGCGTCGAGCACGCGGCGATACTGCTCGCGCGTGGCGAGGCCCGCGGCCATGTCGTTCAGCCTGCGCTCGAGCGTGGCGAGCTCGCCGCGCCCCTCGGCCGGCAGGCGCACCGCGAAGTCGCCGCGCTCGATCCGCTCGGCGGCCTCGCCCATCCTTGCGACCGGCCGCGAGAGCCCGCGGCCGAGGACCAGCGCGGCGGCCAGCCCCACCGCGAGCGCCGCGATGCCCGCAAGCGCAGTCCGGCCGAACAGCGCGCCCACGGCCGCACGCAGCGCCGCGAGATCGGCAATGGCGACCATCGAGGCAGCGGGAACGCTGTCGGCGATCGGGCGACGCAGCACGAGGAGCGATGCGCCATCGGACCCGCCCACCTCGGCCTCGGAGGCATCCGCCGCGAACGACGCACACGCCGTCTCGCGCGCACCCGCCCCCAGGTCGCCCCCGAACAGCGTTCCCCCGGCGAGGATCGCGCCCTGCACGCGGGTGCCGTCGGGCAGCATCAGCGGGTCAGGCAGCCTCACCGGGGACCACACGACCAGCGTCCCGACGCGCGCTTCCTCGACGACGTCCTCGACCGGCACGCGCAGCACGTCATAGGGAACTTCGTCGACGACCATGACGCCGCTGCTTGGGTCCGCGGCGTCCGCCGCACCCGCGGCCATCGGGGCCAGCACCCGCTCCGGCGCACCCGGCATGGCGGCGACCACGTCCAGCCCGCCCGCGACCAGGAACCCGGAACCCTCACCGAGCCGGTCGAGCGCGCCCCGCAGCTCGTCGATCGCGGTCTGCCTGATCGACTCCGCGTCCCCCGCCTCGACCACCGCGACGAGGCGCGGCGACCGCGCAAGGCGGGTCATGTCCTCCAGTGTCCGCGCGGTCGCCGCCGATCGAGCCTGCGCCATGGCGTCGACGCGCGCCTCGAGCGAACCCCGGAGCGCGCCGAGGTACGACCTGCGCACCTGCGTCCCGCCGGCCACCGCCACCACGACGAGCGCCACCGCCACGGCCCCGGCGATCGCGAGCGCGATCCGGGCCGCGAAGCTCACTTGGCGGCGTCCTTGCCGGAATCCGCCCGCGGTCCCGCGCCCGCGTCCTTGCCGGCCGCGGGCACGAGGTCGGTCCAGTCGACCTCGAGCGATTGCCCGGCCTTCAGCTCGACGGTGCGCTCGACGGTCTGCTTGGGTGACAGCCACACGCGGACCACGTGCGTGCCCGGCGCGATGCCGTCAATCGAGAACCGGCCGTCGCCGTCGGTCACCGCGTACCACGGTGTGTCGACCACCAGCAGGTTCGCCCGCATGTGCTCGTGCACCTCGCAGAAGAGCTGCACGGCGCCGGGCTTGTCCATGACCACGGGGTCCGGTTCCTCGCCCTTTCGGAACCGGCCGAGGTCGAACCGCTTGGTCGGCGAGTAGCTGAAGACGCTGTGGTACAGCGCGTCCTGGTTCGGGAAGGCGATCGGCGTGCCGACCTGAACGACCGCCAGCGCCGGGCGGAACTGGAACCCGCGCTGCGCGATGCGGATCGGCTCGGTCCTCGCCGGGTCGAGCGCGGGAGCTCCCGAACCCACCCACACCGCGCTCGCCGGCACCTCGGGCGCCTCGACCTTGAACGCCGGCGGCGGCCCGTAGTCCTTGATCGCGGCGGGCGTCTTGCGGCTGAGCACCGGAACGCGTCCCGAGAGCCGCGCGGCGGTCGAGGCCGCCGGGGGCTGGGCCTGCGGGGTCGCCGCGGGCGCCGAGGACCCGGCGGACGAAGGAGCCGGTTCCTGCGCCACCGCCCCGGCCAGGAGGACCACCGACGCACCCATGATGCACGCGGCCGTTCGCATGACCCGGATCATAAGGTCAGCGCTTCTTGCGCTGCTTGAACCGGGCCTTGGGACTCTCGGTCATGGTGGAGCCGCGCATCGGGAAGCCGGGCATCCCGCCCATGCCGGGCATCCCGCCCGCGGGCATCGCGCGCGACAGCTCCTTCATCGCCTTCATCTTGCCGAGCGCACCCATGCCGGACATCTGCTGCATCATGCGCTGCATCATCTCGAACTGCTTCACGAGGCGCGAGACGTCGTCGAGCTTCGCGCCGCTCCCGGCGGCGATTCGCTTCTGGCGGCTGCGGTCGATGATGCCGACGCGGTCGCGCTCCTTCGGGGTCATCGAGAGGATGATCGCCTCCATGCGGTCGATCTGCTTCTCGTCGATGTCCGCGTCCTTGAGCATGCCGCCCATGCCGGGCAGCATCCCCAGGATCTGCTTCATCGGGCCCATGCGCCGGATCGCGCGCATCTGCTTGAGGAAGTCCTGCAGCGTGAACTGGCCCTTGGCCATCTTCTCGGCGGCTTCCTCCGCCTCGGCCTCGCTGACCTCGCTCTTGGCGCGCTCGACCAGGCTCACGACGTCGCCCATGCCGAGGATGCGTCCCGCGACGCGCTCGGGATGGAACTCCTCGAGCGCGTCGAACCGCTCGCCGGTGCCGACGAACTTGATGGGCGCGCCCGTGACGGTCTTCACGCTCAGCGCGGCGCCGCCGCGCGAGTCGCTGTCGAACTTGCTGAGGACGATGCCGTCGACGTTCATCCGCGCGTGGAACGCGCGCGCGCTCTGCACCGCGTCCTGGCCCGTCATGGCGTCGACCACCAGCAGGATGGAGTGCGGCTCGAGCGCCCGGTCGATCGACTCGAGCTCGCGCATGAGCTCGTCGTTCACGTGCAGGCGGCCCGCGGTGTCGAGGACGAGGACGTCGAACTTCCCGGCACGAGCCTGTGCCAGCGCGCGCTGGCACACGCCCACCGCCACGCCCACGGCCTTGCCGTACTCGGCGCACTTGTCGGGCTCGCCGTGGAACGCCACGCGCCCCGGGCCCGTCGCCTCGCGCGCGACGCCCTCGATGACCGTCTGGAGCTGCTCGACCGCCGCGGGCCGTTGCAGGTCGGCCGCGGCGACCATGACGCTCTGGCCGCGCTTCTTGAACCATGCGGCGAGCTTGCCGCACGTGGTCGTCTTTCCGCTGCCCTGCAGGCCGCAGAGCATGACCACGGTGGGCCCGGGCTCCACCAGCGCGATGTGCCGGTCGACCGGCCCCATCAGCGACACCAACCGGTCGTGCACGACGCCGACCATCTCCTGACCTGGCTCGAGGCTCTTGGTCACCTCGCGCCCGAGCGCGTCCTGCACGCAGTCCTCGCAGAAGCGGTCAACCACCTCGAGGTTGACGTCCGCCTCCAGGAGCGCCGTGCGCACCTCGGCCATGGCCTCGCGGACGTTGGACTCGGAGATGCGGCCTCGGCCCGTCAGGGACCTCATGGCCGAGCCGATGGACTCGCTCAGGCGCTCGAACATGGGTGGAAGTGTAGGGGTGGGCCCCGGCCGGCCCGGCAGGCGTCCCGCGGTCAGGCGGTCGGGACGCGGATGGCGGAGGCCGCCTGCTCGGGGTGGAACGCCTCGGCGAAGTCGTACACCCCGCAGAAGTCCTCGAGCGTGTCGTGCGGGGTCTTGCTCATGGCCCCGGCTTCGATGAGGGCGAACACCATCCGGCCGAAGTCGTCGGTCCGGTGGATGCCCCAGCCTGCCAGCACGGCGGACGCGAGCATCCCGTAGCGCTCGAGCGCGAAATCCCGCAGTCCCACGCAGAGTTGCTGCCCCGTCACGTGCTCCCCGTGGGCCATGGCCTGCAGCCCCGGCTCCTGCGCGCGCTGATCCTGGACCTGCCGGACGGTGTGCCGAAGCCCGTCCTGGACGAACTGGTAGGCGTCCACCGGGTAGGGACCGGCCTTGGCCAGGATGGCCGGGACGTCGGGGGCCTTGACGGCGTGTGCCATGGCTAACCTACTGTATCGGGCAGCGCCGCCCGAGGACCTGAAACTGGCCAAAAAGAACGTCGCTGGGGGTTCCCCGGGGCGTTCCGTGGGTCCGTTTCGCCGTTACACTGCGCGGGCCCCGTCTGGGGACTGTCTTTCACAACGCCGGCCCACGCGAGCGCATCGCGGGTCACCGGCCTCACACCACGCTTTGGGAGGATCCCAACGATGAAGCGCGCATGGATGACGAGTGGTTTGCTCGCTGGAACGGTTCTGCTCAGCGCAGGATGCGTCCCGGAGCAGAAGTACAACGACCTGCTCACCGCGTACAAGGGCCAGGAGCAGCAGCTGCTCACGGCGCAGAACGAGCTCTCGACGGCACGCGCCAACGAGGAGCGGCTGCGCGCCCAGGTCGCGGCGACGATGGCTGATCTCGAGGAGCTGCAGAAGCGCATCGCCAACGGCGACGGCGACATCGGCGCCTGGATCGCCAAGTACGAGGAGCTGAAGAAGCAGCTCGAGTCGCTCGAGGTGACGCAGCTGCCGAAGGACCTGTCCGACGAGCTGCTGGCGCTGGCGAACGAGAACCCCGACGTGTTCGAGTTCGACCCGCGCACCGGCATGCTGCGGTTCAAGAACGACTTCACGTTCGACTCCGGAAGCGACCAGCTGAAGTCCGGCGCCACCGCGGTGCTCGGCCGCCTCGCCACGATCCTCAACTCGCCCACCGCGTCGAAGTTCGAGGTCAAGGTGGTCGGCCACACCGACAACGCGCCGCTCGTCCGCACCAAGGCGAAGTTCGGCACGAACGTCATGCTCTCGGTGTTCCGCTCGGCCAGCCTGCGCAACGCGCTCGTCAAGGACGGCGTGTCCGCGCGGCGCTTCCAGGTCGCCGGCTACGGCGAGTTCCGCCCGGTGGTCGTCAACGGCGCGAAGGGCGCCGCGGAGAACCGCCGCGTCGAGCTGTACCTGACGCCGCTCGCGTTCGACGGCCCGACCGACGGCACCAGCGAGGAGCGCACGCGCGCCGAGACGCCGGTGGCCACGAAGGCGCCGGCCACCAAGGCTCCCGCGGCGGCCCCGGCCGACGACGACGAGCCGACGAAGTGACGCCCGCATGAACCATCCGCCCGGCCGACGGCGCCGGGCGCGCAACCCAAAGCAAGCGAGGCGGCAGGCCAACCTGCCGCCTCGCTGCGTTTTTCCGTCCGGCCTTCGGGAGCGCAACGGCGCCCGACTGCGCGCGAACGCCGTCACGCGCTCCGCTCGGCGGCCCGGCCCGGGCTCACTCGAAGCCGCGTCCGGTGCCCTTGCCGAGCAGCGGCCGCATGCGCACGTTGCGGAACTGGATCCACGCGCCCTCGCTCTGCAGCGCGATGCGGCCCGGCACCTCCGCCACGTCGGTCGCGACGTTCTGGAGCTGGCCGTTCACGTAGAGCTCGATGCGCGTGCCGTCCACCACGATGCGGTAGCAGTTCCACTCGCCGATGGGCTTCTCCGAGCACTGGCCCATGCGCGTGGTGTGACGGCCGCTGGTGCGCTCGGGTGCCACCTTCGCGGGGAAGTCCCCGATCAGCCAGATGTCGCCCGCGCGGCGGTCCTGCAGCTGGGCCTCGAAGCTCTTCGGCCACACCTGGTCACCGTCCTGGACGCGCAGCAGCACGCCGCTGTTGCCCGGGCCCTTCTCGGGGAGGAAGCGCCACTCGACCTCGAACTCGTAGTTCGTGTACTTCGCGGTGGTCGCGATGTAGCCGACCGGGGCCCCCGTGCAGTTGATCACGCGGTCCTGCACGAACCACGTCTTCGCCGGGTCGGCCGACGCGTCGGGGAGGAACGGCTTCCATCCCTCGAGGTCGCGGTCGTTGAAGATGAAGTTCCAGCCACCGGGGTCCCCGGCACCGGAGCCTCCCTGCTCGGTCCAGCGGGTGCACGACGCGAGGGTTCCCGCGACGAGGGATGCGAGGATGAAGGGCCGTCCGATGCGGGCGATCGTCATGCCGGGGATGCTATCCCCGGCGGGCGGCGCATTCCCGGCGCCACCATCCCCGCGTCCGACCACTCGAGCTCGAGCCGCTCGCTCCCGGCGACGAACCCGTCCAGCCAGCGGCCGATGGCCTCGTGCCGCCAGTCGCCTTCCGTGAAGAGCGGCGCGTCCCCGCCGACGGCCGACACCCCGCGCCCGGCCCGGCGGGCCTCCGCGACGGACAGGTACCAGCGCGAGAACGACCC
>CAMDUT010000080.1 GCA_945877905.1 Phycisphaera mikurensis NBRC 102666
CTCGTCCTCGCGGCGCTGCTGGGCCTCCTGGCGCTTGCGGTCGTCCTCCTCGCGCTTGCGCTGGTCGCGCTCGGCGTCGGCGCGCCGGATCATCTCCGACACGCTCGGCTCGTCGGCCGACGGCGTCGGAAGGTCGTCGAACCCGCCCGCGAGCGCGATGGCGGTCGCGTCGGCAGGCGCGGGCTTGCGCCGGCGCTTGCGGCGCCGGCGGCCCTCGCCGCCCTCGGGGCCGTCGTCGCGGTCATCGTCGTCGTCGCGGTCCACGACGTCGGTCGGCAGGTCGTCGAGCCGCGGTGCGGGGATGCGCGGCAGCCGGTCGATCTCGATGTCCGAGCCGCGGTCGTCGTACGCGTAGAGGTCCACGCGCCCGCCCGCGAACGCCTCGCTGATGCGCAGCTCGACCTTCTTGCCCGAGCGCTCCTCGAGCTCGTGCAGCGCGTGCCGGCGCGTGCTCAGGAACACGCCCGCGACGCGCGTGCTGCAGACGATCTCGACGCGCGCGATGCGCTCGTACGAGAAGAGCAGGGCCACCTTGCGGAGCATGTCGCCGGCCACCGCCTCGGGCACGCGCACCTCGCCGCTTCCCTGGCAGTGCGGGCAGTCGGCGTACTCGGCCTTGTGCAGGCCCGGGCGCATGCGCTGGCGCGTCATCTCGACGATGCCGAAGTCGCTGATCTCGAGCGTCGTCGTCTTGGCGCGGTCGCGCGACAGGTTCGAGTCGAGGCGCGACTCGATCTCGCGGCGGTGCTTCGACGACCGCATGTCGATCAGGTCGTTGACGATGATGCCGCCGAGGTCGCGCAGCCGCAGCTGGCGCGCGATCTCGTCCACCGCCTCCTTGTTGGTGTTGAACGCGTTGGTCTCGCTGTCGCGCGCGCCGCGGCTGCGGCCGCTGTTCACGTCGATCGCGACCATCGCCTCGGTCTGGTCGATGACGAGGGCGCCGCCCGAGGGCAGGGGAACCTCGCGCGCGTGGATCTGCTCGATCTGGCGCTCGATGCCGAAGGCCTCGAACACCGGCACCGCGCGGTCCCAGAAGAGGAGCCGCGGGGCGTTGAGCGGGGCCACGATGTCGAGGAACATCCGCGCCGACTCGAAGGCGGACGGGCTGTCCACCACGATCGCGTCGACGGTGTCGTCGGCCACGTCGCGGATGGTGCGCAGCAGCAGGTTGCCCTCGGTGTAGAGCTCGCACGGCGCGCCGGTCGACTCCGCGCGGCGCTCCATGAAGCCCCAGATCTTCTGCAGGTACGCGGCGTCGCGCTGCAGCTCGGTCTTGGTGCGGTCCATGCCCGCGGTGCGCAGGATGAACCCGAAGCCGTCCGGCAGCTCCAGGCTGTCCAGGATGCGGCGCATCTCGCGGCGCTGGTCCTCGTCGTCGACCTTGCGGCTGACGCCCACCTTGTCCATCTGCGGCATCATCACGAGCAGGCGCCCGGGGATCGAGATGTAGCTCGTGAGCGTCGGGCCCTTCGTCCCGATGCCCTCCTTGAGGACCTGGACGACGATCTCCTGGCCGCGCTTCAGCGCGTCCTGGATCGGCGGGCGGTCGCGCCGCGCGATCTTCTTGCCGACGCGCTCGGTGCGCTCCTCGCCGGGGAAGTACTGCGGGTGCAGGTCGCTGATGTGGAGGAAGCCGTTCTGCCCCTCGCCGAAGTCGACGAAGGCGGCCTGGATGGCGGCCTCGACGTTCGTGACCCGGCCCTTGTAGATGCTGCCCACGTTGGTCGCCGTCGACGCGCGCTCGGCGTAGATCTGCTCGAGGCGCCCGTTCTCGAGCACCGCGATGCGGCACTCGCCGTCGGCTGAGTCGTTCACCACGATCACCTGCCGGCGCTTGGGGCCCGTGTCCGCCAGCTGCTGGGTCTCCTTCTTGCGGCCGCGCCCGCCGCGGCGACTGCGGCGACGTCGGCGGCCGCCCTCGTCCTTGCCGCCCTCGTCGCCCTCGGAATCGTCCTCGGCCGCGTCATCGGCGCCTTCGGCGTCACCTTCGGGCTCCGCGTCGCCCTCGGCCTCCTCCTCGGCCTCCTCGCGGTCCTCGTCCTCGGCGTCGTCCTCGTCGTCGTCCACCGCGCGCACCGGCATGCGCAGCTCCTCCTCGCCGCGCTCGAGCGCGTCGAGGGTGGCGAACGCCGCGGCGTGGTCGTCCTCGTATCCGGGTGCGTCCGCCTCGTGCGCTTCATGCGCCTCGTGCGCTTCATGCGCCTCGTGCGCGGCGTCGTGCCGCCCCTCGGCATGGGCATGCGCCTCGCCGTCGGTCCCCGCCAGTTCGTCATGCTTCTCGTCAGCCACGATCCAATCCTTGCCGCATCAAGCGGCGGTTCGTGGCGGAACCTTCCGGGGCGCGGGCGCGTCAGCCGGCGTGCAACGCGACACCCTCGCCCGGCGGACCCTGCGAGGGCCCGTGTCCGGGCGACGGTCGTCCCGTCGCATGCATGAAGTCCGTGCTCGTGAATCGCACCGAGTGTTCCGCCTGGTCTCCGCCGCGCCGCGCTCCTCTCTGGAGCACGCGTGCAGTCCGCCACGCCGCAGGTCGGGGGTCGACGCCGGAAGGGCATCGTCCCGCTTCGCACCGTGGGGCGGACGCACCGAATCAGCCGGCGGGTCGACCCGTTGTCCTTGCTCCGCACCGGCACGCGCCGGGTGCGTGACCCTCGTTCACTCGGCCACCCATTGGCCGAAGACGTCGGGGTCGAGTTTCCTGAGCTCGTCGCGCAAGGCCGTCTCGACCTGGCGCTCCGAGTCGAACGACCCGACCCTGCGGGCCAGCCGTTCGCATTGGTCCATCGTCACCGACCGGATGACCCGCTTGATGACGGGGATCTGGTCCGGGACCATGGAGAGTGTACGCAAACCCATGCCCAGCAGCAACATGGAAAACAGGGGTTCCCCGGCGATCTCGCCGCAGAGGCTGCAGTCGATCGGGGCGCTCCGGGCGGCCCGGACCACCGTCTTGATGAGGTAGACGACCGCCGGATGGCCCGATTGGTAGAGGTGCGCGACGCGCTCGTTGCCGCGGTCGACCGCCAGCGTGTACTGGACCAGGTCGTTGGTGCCGATCGAGAAGAAGCTCGACTCGGCGGCGAACACGCGCGCCATGAGCGCGGCGGAGGGCACCTCGATCATCACGCCCACGGGCATCGACCGGTCGTAGGGGATGCCCTCGTCCTCGAGCTCCTCGCCGAGGTCGGCGAGCATCAGCTTCGCCTGGCGCAGCTCCATCAGGTTCGACACCAAGGGGAACATCGTCTTCACCGGCCCGTGCGCGCTCGCCCGCAGGATGGCGCGCAGCTGCGACTTGAACTCGGCCGGGTGCGCGAGCGAGTGGCGGATCGAGCGCAGCCCCAGGAACGGGTTGCGCTCGGGGTCCTCCATCTGCTGCTGCGTGTACTTGTCCGCACCGAGGTCGCACGTGCGGATCGTGAGCGGCCGGCCCTTCAGCAGTTCGATCGCGCGCATGTACGCGCGGAAGTGGTCCTCCTCGTCGGGCGGCCGCTCCGACGTGAGCCACAGGAACTCGGTGCGGTAGAGCCCCACGCCGTCGCCGCCGTTGGCGAGCACCGCCTCCACCTCGTGCGGGAACTCGATGTTCCCCATGAGCTGCACGCGCACGCCGTCCTTCGTGACGGCCTCGAGCCCGGAGAGCTCGCGCAGCGCCTCGCGCGAGCGGCGCGCCCGCTCGTGCCTGCGCCGGTATTCCTCGAGCGTCCGCGCGTCGGGGCGCACGATGACGATGCCCTCGTTGCCGTCGACGATGACCTCGTCGCCGTCCTCGACGCTGCCGCAGAGCCGCTGGCAGCCGACCACCGCGGGAAGCCCCACGGCGCGCGCGACGATCGAGGTGTGGCCCGTGCGGCCGCCGAGGTCCGTGGCCACGGCCACCACCTTCGTCCGCACCAGCGACGCGGCCTGGCTGGGCGTCAGCTCGTGCGCGATGACCACGGCCTCCTCGGTGAGCTGCGCGAGCCGGCTCTCCTGCTTGCCCATGAGCACGCCCAGCACGCGGCGCTCGAGGTCGACGACGTCGTTGGCCTTCTGCTCGAAGACCTCGTTGCCCATCCGCTTGAACTGGTCGACGAGCACCCGGAACTGGTCGGCCACCGCCTGCTCGGCCGTCACGCGCGTCTCGCGGATGCGTCGCTCGGTGGCGGTCACCAGCGCGCGGTCGCGCAGGAGGCCCGCGTGGAACTCGAAGATCTTCGCAGGCTCCTCGCCGAGCTCGATCCGCGTGCGCTCTCGCAGCTCGGCGATCTCGGCGCCTGCGCCGGCGAGCGCCTTCGCGAGGCGCTCGAGCTGCCCGGGGACCTCGGACTCCGCGATGGTGCGGTGCGGGACCACCTGCTCGGCGGTTCCCACCAGGAATGCGCGCCCGACGATGATGCCGGGGCTGACGGCGATGCCCTTGATGCGTTCCATGTGCATGCGCGGCGGTGCGCCCGGGTCGGCGCGCCGCGCGACGTTGCGCGGCGGGCCGTGCGGAGCGGTGCCGAAGCGGTGCACGGTATGCGAAGCGGCACGGGGCGCAAGACGCGGATAAACGCCCGGCGCGGCCCCTTCGGGCCGCGCCGGGCGCGGGTGAGTCACGGATGGATCCCCGGGCTCAGGACTTCTTGCCGTCGTCGGTCACCTCGTACTCGGCGTCGATGACGTCGTCCTTCCTCTCGCCGCCGGGCTGGCCCGATGCACCCGCGTCCGCGCCGCCGCCCGCCGCCGAGGCGGCCTGCTGCAGCTCGCCCGCGGCGTTGGTGAGGTTGGTGAGCGCGGCCTCGATCGCGGCCTTGTCGTCGCCCTTGAGCCTGTCCTCGAGGTTCGAGACGGCGGACTCGATCTTGGTGCGCGCGTCCTGCGGCACCTTCGCGCCGAGCTCCTCGAGCTGCTTGCGCACCTGGTAGGCCACCTGCTCGGCGCGGTTCTTCGTGTCGACGAGCTCGCGGCGCGCCTTGTCGGTGGCCGCGTGCTCCTCGGCGTCACGGCGCATGCGCTCGACCTCGTCCTTCGAGAGGCCGCTCGAGCCGGTGATCTTGATCTCCTGCGCCTTGTTGGTCGCCTTGTCGGTGGCCTTGACGCTGAGGATGCCGTTCTGGTCGAGCGAGAACTCGACCTCGACCTGCGGCACGCCGCGCGGCGCCGGCGCGATGCCCTGGAGGTCGAACCTCCCGAGCACGCGGTTGTCCGCGGCCATCTGGCGCTCGCCCTGCAGGACCACGATGGTCACCGCGTTCTGGTTGTCCTGCGCCGTCGAGAAGACCTCCTTCTTCGACGTCGGGATGGTGGTGTTGCGCGGGATGAGCGTCGTCATCACGCCGCCGAGCGTCTCGACGCCCAGCGAGAGCGGCGTGACGTCGAGCAGCACGACGTTCTTCACGTCGCCCATGAGCACGCCGCCCTGGATGGCCGCGCCGATGGCGACGACCTCGTCGGGGTTGATGCTCCTGTCGAGGTTGTCGGTCTGGAAGATCCTCTTCGCGAGCTCCTGCACCTTCGGGATGCGGATCGAGCCGCCGACCATGACAACCTCGCCCACGTCCGAGGGCTTGAGCTTCGCGTCGGCGAGGGCCTTCTCGCACGGCGCGGCCAGGCGCTCGAAGAGGTCCTTGCACATCTCCTCGAACTTCGCGCGGCTGATGGTGACCTGCAGGTGCTTCGGCCCGTTCTGGTCGGCCGTGATGAAGGGCAGGTTGACCGTGGTCTCCATCTGGGTGGAGAGCTCGATCTTCGCCTTCTCGGCGGCCTCCTTGAGGCGCTGCAGGGCCATCGGGTCCTTGCGGACGTCGATGCCCTCCTTCTTGCGGAAGTCCTCGGCCAGGAAGTCGATCAGCTTCTGGTCGAAGTCGTCGCCGCCGAGGTGCGTGTCGCCGTTGGTGGCGAGCACCTCGAAGACGCCGTCGCCGATGTCGAGGATCGACACGTCGAACGTGCCGCCGCCGAGGTCGAAGACCGCGATCTTGGCGTTGGTCTTCTTCTCGAGGCCGTACGCGAGCGCGGCCGCGGTGGGCTCGTTGATGATGCGCTCGACCTTCAGGCCGGCGACCTCGCCCGCGTCCTTCGTGGCCTGGCGCTGCGCGTCGTTGAAGTAGGCCGGCACGGTGATGACCGCGCGCTCGACCTTCTCGCCGAGGTACTCCTCGGCCTGGCGCTTGAGTTCCGCGAGGATCATGGCCGAGATCTCCGGCGGCGTGTAGTCCTTGCCGCGGATGCCGACCTTCACGAGCTCCTCGGGCGCGCCCTTCACCTCGTAGGGCACCAGCTTCTCCTCGTGGCCCACCTCCGCGTGGCGGCGGCCCATGAAGCGCTTGATGCTGAAGACGGTGTTCTTGGGGTTCGTGATCTGCTGGTGCTTGGCGGGCTGGCCCACGAGGCGCTCGCCCTTCTCGGTGAAGCCGACCACCGAGGGGGTGGTGCGGCCGCCGAGGGAGTTGATGATGACCTTGGGCTGGGCACCTTCCATGACGGCCACCACGCTGTTCGTGGTGCCGAGGTCGATGCCGATGATGGGGGACTTGTTGCTCATGTCCCTTCGGGTGCAACCCGCGTGCCAACGCGCGTGCCCTCCGGTCCCCGGCCGGGGTGGCCATGGCCTGTCCCTTCGGCGCGGGTGCCGGGGACGCCTGCCGTTCTGGCAGCGCGGGGCCCGCCCTACGATCAGCGCCCGATGAACGCGACCTCCGCCGCCGCCGCGATGCCCGACGACCTGCGCGACGCCCTCCGCGCGGTGGCGCCCTCGCTTGCGGTGGTCCGGGCGCTCGGCGCGACGCTGGACGCCGTGCCGCCGATCGAGAAGAAGGACGGCTCGCCGGTCACGGCCGCCGACTACGCCGTGCAGGCGGTGGTGGTGGCCGGGCTGCGCGCCGCGGCCGGCGATCGCCGCGTGCCGCTCCTCGGGGAGGAGTCCGCGTCGGGGCTCGCGTCGGCGGGCCGTCCCGATGCCGTGCGCGCGGTGGTCGAAGCCGTCCGCGCGGCGCTCGGGTGGATGGACGAGGCCGAGGTCCTCCGGCTCATCGACGGCGACGAGCCGAGGTCCGGCGCACCGCACTGGACCATCGACCCCATCGACGGAACGCGCGGCTTCGTGCTCGGCGCGCAGTGCTCGGTGTGCCTGGCGCGCGTCGAGGGCCGTGACGTGACGCTCGCCGTCATGGGATGCCCGCGCATGGGCCCCACGGGCGACGTGGGCGTGCATGCGAACGGTCCCGGCGTGCTGTACGGCGCGGTGCGGGGCGGCGGTGCGTTCGAATGCGACGCCGCGGGGCAGGCGCTCCGGTCGATGCGCGTGGACCCCTGGCGCGGGCCCGGCATCCGCTGGGCGCGTTCGCTGAACCGAAGCGGTTCGCTTGCCGTGGGCCGCACCGAGCCGCTGGTGCGCGCCATCGGCCCGATCCTCGAGACGCGCATGGACAGCCAGTGCAAGTACGCCCTGGTGGCGCGCGGCGACGCCGACCTCGTGGTGCGCACGCCCCGGACGACCGGCGCGGTGGAGCAGGTCTGGGACCACGCGAGCGGCGCGCTGCTCGCCGCGGAGTCGGGCGCCGAGGCGACCGACGCGTGCGGCAGGCCGCTCGACTTCGGGCATGGTGCGCTGCTCGCCGCGAACGTGGGCGTCCTGGTCGCGGCGCACGGTCTCCATGAACGCGCCGTTCGTGCGATCGCGCCGTCGCTGCACGCCCCGCCGCGGCCCGCGGAGGCCGGGGCCCGATGAGCCGCCGTCGCCGCGCGGCGGCGGTGGAGTCGCTCGCGGCCGTGGCGGTCGCGCTCTTGGTACCCGCGCTCGCAGCGTGGCTCGTGGGCCAGGTGCTGCGCGACCGGTTCACGTGGAGCCAGTTCCTCTTCTGGGTCCCGGCGTTCATGGTCCTGGTCGCGGCGCTCGCATGCCTGGCCGCACGGCGCGCGTTGCGCCCGCATTCGCGCATGAGACGCCCGGCCGTCGTGATCGCCGCGGTCGCGGCCGTCGTGTCGGGCGCGAGGACCGCGCGCTGGGAGTTCGGCTGGCGCCCATGGGCCGCGTCGCCGGCGGCGGGGGACGTGGTCCTCTCGCACTGGAACCCGCAGTGGCCCGGCCGCGAGGCGCTTGCGTGCGGGCGCGCGCTGGCCCCGCACCTCGGCGACGTCTGCGTCCTCTCGAACCCGGGCTCGATCACGCGCTCGGTGGTCGCGGGCGAATGGGTGCCCGCCGGGTGGCACGTCGCCGACACCGGGCAGTTCGCGGTGGTGTCACGCCACCGAATCACCGAGTGCGAGCTGCTCGCGGTGGATCACCTGCCGGGCGTGGGCATGGTGTGGGCGGGATGGGCCGTGGTCGAAGTCGATGGCTTCGGCCCGTTGCGCGTGCTCGCGGTCGACCTTCCGTCGAACCCTCGCATGGCGCGCGCGACGTCGGCGGCGGCGCTCGAGTCCGTGCTCGCGCGCGTGCTCGGCGACCGCGTGCCCGACGTGACGGTGGGCGACGTCAACGCGACGCCGGGCGGCGTGGTCTCGGGCGCGCTCGGGCGATTCGGGCGCGCGGCGCCGCCGTGGGCGTCGTTCGGCTGGCTCTGCACCTTCGAGCGTCCGTGGCCGCTGCTGCGGATCGACGCGATGCTCGCGTCGGACGCGCTGTCGTGGCGCGGCTACCGGACGATCGACCTCGCGACCGGCGAGCACCGGATGCAGCAGGGGATCGTGGCGCGCGGGGTCACCGCGTCCGCTGGTCGTTGATCGTCTCCCAGATCTCGTCGTAGCGCTGCGGGGCGTCGCCCGGCAGGTTCGACGGGTCCGGCGGCAGCTGGGCGAACAGCGAGTTCTGCGAGTCGGCCACCCACTCGACGCTGAGGTCGGCCCACATGCGGTTGAGGCCCACGCGGTGGTTGAAGTCGAGCTGCGTGCGGAGGCCGTCGGAGAGCAGCACCACGTCGTGACCGTCGTTCAGGCTGACGCGGCTCGCGTTGCGGATGTCCGCACCCGCCTCCTGGTATCGCACGTGGCCCGCGTAGTGGTAGTTCGTGTAGATCTGGGATCGCACGGTGTCCGTCGCGTAAGCATCCGCGTACCGCTCGAACGGATGCTCGCCATGGTGGCTGGCGCAGTGCAGGCACTGGCACCCGTCGCCGAGGTAACCGCCCTTCACGAGCAACCCGATGCCGTCCCAGCCGCCGACGGAGTCCTCGGGTTCGAAGGTCCCGGGACCGTGGCGCGCGGCCATGAGTTCCCACGGGCGGATCGCGCCCGGCCGGAGCGCTCCAGAAGGCGGTAGCAGGTCGTCGTTGGCCATCGCGTAGACCGAGAGCGCGGCCCCGATCTGGCGCTGGTTCGAGGCGCACGACATGCGCCGCGCGGCCTCGCGCGTTGCGCGCAGCGAAGGCAGGAGGATGCCGCACAGCACGGCGATCACCCCCAGGCAGACCATCAGCTCGACGATCGTGAACCCGCGCGGGGCTGGCCGGGTGCCCGCCGCCGGGCACCGCCCGACAGGCACCCCGTCCAGGCGGGCGCACGCGTGGGGGGTTGTGACTCCCGTGGTTGGGGTCATCGGCCGCCTCTGGGACATCGAGTCACGCCCAAGGCCGCGGCCGGGTCCGGGGGTGGACCGGGTCGCGGGGGAACGTCCTCAATGTTCATAGGATGCCACTTTGAGTGGGAACCTCAAGCGAAATCTGAACGAATTTCCTTGGTTTGGCGATGCAGAAAGGCGGGCTTCGGGCATGCTTCGAGGGGCGGGCGTCTCCCGCCGCAGCATTCTTGGCCACGCGAGGACACCGCGTTGGAAGCTTCCGACCAGCAGGACTGGGCCCTCATGCAGCGGGTGTCCCAAGGCGACGAGGTCGCCATGGGCGAGCTGTACGACCGGTTCATCGGGTTGGTGTTCAAGGCCTCCCGGCAGGTCCTGACTTCGCGCGCGGAGGCCGACGATGCGGTTCAGGAGACATTCATCCGGCTCTGGCAGACGGCCGATCGATTTGACCCCGCGCGCGCCAAGTTGGTCACCTGGGTGATGCTCATCACCCGCCGGCACCTGATCGACCGCCTGCGACGTCGCGGGGCGCGCCCCGAGCAACTTGGGCTCGATGGGGCCGCGGAGTTCCTCGGCCCCACGGTCGAGCCGGCTCCGGAACCGGGTGGCGTGCATGACGTCGAGGTCCTCCGTCGCCGGATCGGGGAACTTCCGGAGTTGCAGCGCGTGGTCATCGAGCGCACGTATCTGCAGGGTTTCACGCTGCGTGAGGTCAGCGAGCAGCTCGGGGCGCCGCTCGGAACCGTCAAGAGTGCGCTCAGTCGCGGATTGGCGCGCCTGCGCGATCGCATGTCGTCCGATAATGAGCGCGGAGCGGGTGGAACCGCAGGTTGATGGAACTTCCGCGCGGCGCCGCGCGGACAACGAGCAGGGAAGCGAGGTTCGATGCAGTTCAGCGACGGACAATCTTTCGGGGACCGGCCCGGCGCGAGCGCCGGGCAGGAGCTTCGCACGCATGCGGTGCTCGACGCGCTCGGCATGCTCGATGCGAGCGACGCCGCCCAGTTCGATCGTGCGTTCCGGGACGCCGTGCCGGGCGTGCAGGCGGAGCTGCGCCGGCTGCAGGCCGAGGTCGCGGCCGACCCGTCGCTGCTCTCGTCCGAGGAACCCGGGGCGGACCTGAAGGCGCGCACCCTCGCGCGGGTGATGACCGAGGTCGAGGCCCACGAGGCGCAGCTTGCGCCGATCGCTCACATCGGCCGCGCCGGCGTGCGTTCCGGCCGTCGGACGGTGGGTTCCATCGACGCCCAGGACCTGATGGCCCAGGCGATGGAGCTTGCGACCCTTCGCACCGACGTCGACCGCTTCAGCCGGAGTTCGCGCGCGTGGCGCGCCGCGGCGTTCGCGCTGGTGGCGGGGCTGGTGGCGGCGCTGGTCTTCCAGGTGTCCGTGCAGGGGCTCGCCGCGCGCATCACCGAGCTCGCGCTCGGCACCGCGACCGCACGCGAGATCAACGAGGCGCTCGACCATCCCGGCGCGATCGCCACCATCGAGGGCGCCGACTTCCGCCGCGGGCTCGCAAGTCCCGCGGGCGCCAACGGCGGCACGGTCACGCTCGCGGTCGACGCAGGCGCCAAGAGCGCGTTCCTCCTCACCATCGGGCTGCGCCCCGGCACCACCTACACGCTGCTTGCCGTGGACGACGTCGGCACGCGCACCGCGGTGTCCACGTTCGTCGCGCGGTCTGACGTGTGGGGACTGGCGGTCGCGCTCGGCCCGTCGGGCATCGATCCGCAGGCGCTCCGCACGCAGCGGCTCGTCCTGGTGGACGGCGCGGGCAACGAGGTCATGAGCGGCTGACGGGCGGGCCACGTGCGGCATGGGCCTGCGGGCCGCATGCCCCCGTCCCGGGGCCTCAGCCCGCGCGATTGCTCCATTCGAACTCAAGCGGCTCCAGCTCCTGCTGGAGCCGTTCGCGTTCCTGGGTGAGCTGCTTCGAGCGCTTCGCGTCGGCGTAGACCTTCGGTTCGAGCATCTCTTCGTCGATCTCGCGCGTGCGGCGCTCGATCTCGGTGATGCGCGCCTCGATCTGGTCGACGGTCATCGCGGGCCGGCCGCCGCCCTTGCCGCCCCGCGTCGGCGCTCCCGCGGTCTTCGCGCCCGGTTGCGCGGTCGCCGTCCTCGCCGCGGGCGCGGCCGGCTTCGCGTTGCCTGATGCCTTCCGCGCGGCCGCGGCGCGATCGCCGGCGCCGCGCGCAGCGCGTTCCTCGGCCTCCTTCGCCTCCCATTCGTCCCAGTTGCCGTCGAAGAGCCGCGTGCCGCCGTCGCCATCGAGGATCACCAGCCGGTCGCAGCACGAAGCCAGCAGCGCGCGGTCGTGGCTGATGAGGATGAGCGCGCCGTCGTAGCCGCCCTCCTCGGGCGCGGTGGCGATCGCGGCCTCC
>CAMDUT010000081.1 GCA_945877905.1 Phycisphaera mikurensis NBRC 102666
AGGATGCGCTCGTCCGAACGCGTCGCCACCGGTCCGCGGCCGGGAACCACCCAGGTGCTGGTCTCGCGGCGCATGCTGGCGAACGGCACCTTCATCGTGAACGTCGCGTCCACCCGCAGCGCTTCGAACTCGCCGAGGGGCGTCCGCACGCGCTCCGCCGCGGCCAGGTGCATCGACCGCTGCGCGCGCCCGGGGTCGCGGTCGGCGGCGCCGGCCTTGCTCGTGTCGGCCTGCGAGTCGGCGGCCGGGCGGTCGCCCGCGGCCAGCCGGGCGGGTGCCAGGAGCAGCGGGGGCGTGAACCGGACGGTCGAGCCGTCGCTCGCGTCGGTCTGCTCCGCGAGCGCCACCGACCCTTCGGCGGTTCGCACCAGCACGCGGGTGCCTGCGGCATCGCGCCGCACGACCCGCTCCCCGTCCTGCTCGTAGGTCACCTCGACGGCGGCGGCGGGCTTCGTCGCCTCGCCCGGTACCGCGACGGTCGCCCACCGTTCGCGGCGCGCCGCGAGCGGTTCGCAGTCCTCGGCGCCGAGCATGGCTCCGGGCGCCGGCTCGCGGCTTGCGAGCACCTCAAACGATGCCCGTTCGGGCGCATCGCCGGGCCCGGCGCCCATCGCGGCGGGGGGCGCGACGCATCCCGCGACGCAGGCGATCGCGGCCACGGAGGCCCACGCGACGATCCGACGCGCCGCGATCATTGCGTGGGGAGTCCCTTCCGCTTCCAGAGGTCGAGCAGCGACTGCGGCTCGATCGCCTCGACGGTGCTGCCGTCGTCGGTCGTACGGCGCAGGACGTGTCCCGAGGCGTCGCAGCGCTGGTCCAGGAACGGCGACTCGAGCGTCGCGCGCGTGCGCACCGCAAAGCCGCCCGTGCCAGGCAAGACGCGGTCGAGCCGTTGCGCGAGGCGCCCCGATGACGGATCGAACCAGTAGAAGCCGAAGTCGGCCGCCTCCGCGTGCGGCAACGCGCGCGTGAGGAGCAGCGCCTCGGCCTGCGAGAGGTAGCCCGGCGGGACCGTCCACTTGCGAGGTTCGGTGGCCGGGTGGTCGAGGTCCACGGTCGCCACCTGCAGCGTGGGGCGGGGCATCCCGACGCTGGGGAGCGTGCGGATCCCGAGCTGCGAGGACGTCTTCGTCGAGGTCCCGGAGCGGGTGGTCGAACGCACCGTCCAGAACTCGCGCGCACGATCCCACCGCATCCAGTACCGCGCGTCGGTGTCGAGCACGGACGTTCCGCGCTCATCGAGCAGCGATCGCACGCGCACGCGCACGGCAAGGCCCTTCTCGCGCTCCTCGGCGGTCCAATCGCCCGTCTTCCGGTCTGGGTTCGCGAGGCCCTGTTCGCCCTCGATCGCGAGGATCGTCATGTAGCCCGTCTCGCGCACCGTGCCGTCGCCGAGCGTGCGGCTGATGCGGAACCAGCGTGGGGCGGGTTCCTTGGCGCCCGTGGGCACGGGATCGAGCAGGGCGCGCAACGCGCGCTCGTCGAGCGACGCGAGCAGCCGGTCGCCGCGGACCATGCGCGCCTCGCGCGCCGTCGCCACGGCCTCCGCGTCCTCCAAGGTGGCGCTCTTGAAGCACCGCTCGAGCATGGGGCGCACGCCGTCGAACTCGGCCTCCGGGACAAGCGACGAGATCACGATGAACTCGTTCGGCTCCACCTGCACGATGAAGTAGCCCTGGATCGCGGCGACCTCCTCGTCGCCCGAACCCTCGCGCAGCAGCGTGTAGAGCGTGGCGGCCGGTTGCCTTCCGAGCGCGAACTCCGTGCGCTCGCGCACCGAGAACACGGTGTCGGGGGCGGGCCGCTCGCTCACGCTCTTGATGAGCGCGTCGACTTGCTTCGCGGGGCTGCTGGTGGGCTCGCTCGCGACCAGCCGCGACAGCCTGAGGATCCATCGGGGCGCCTCGGTGCGCTCGGTCACGATCCACGCCGCGTTGACGCCGACGCCCTCAGCGCGGGTCACGCTGCCGGCCGGAAGCCGGATGGACAGGCCAAGCACCTCGAACTCGGTGGGTGTTGGATCGAGGCCGTCCAATAACTTCTCAGAAGTGGACGAGTTATTGGACTTCTGGCGGGTCGGGGGCGTGGCGTCGGGCGTCTGGGTCCGCGGCGAGCCCCTCGGAGTGGGTGATTGGGCCGAAGTGAAGGCCGAGCCCGGGTCACGCGCGTCGCGCGGTTCCGAGAAGGCGCTGAATGCGTCCACGTTCGCGAGCAGGGCCGCATGCACGAGGATGATTGCGAGGACGCGCGCGCTCATGGGTCTGCAAGGTTATCGCGATCATGGCGACGGCGCATCGATCCGCCGCATTGACAGCATCGCGCGGTTCAGTACACTTGTCGATTCGCGTTCTTCCGAACCGCGGTTTCCCGGCAGCGAGCCGGGCGCGTCCGGAACGTGCGAGACGATCGCGATCTGAGGAACGAGACTCCACATGCAGGGCGGCAAGATTCGGATTCGGATGGAGGCCTACGACCACCAGGCGCTCGACGCGTCTGCGCGCGAGATCGTCGACCACGCCAAGCGCACCGGCGCCCGCGTCGCGGGTCCCGTGCCGCTGCCCACGCGCCGCGAGATCTACACCGTCAACCGCTCGCCGTTCATTGACAAGAAGAGCCGCGAGCAGTTCGAGATGCGCACGCACAAGCGCATCATCGACATCACCGAGCCCAACCACCGCACCGTCGAGGCCCTGAACCGCCTCGTCGTTCCCGCGGGCGTCTTCGTCAAGATCAAGGCCTGAGGCCTTGCCACCGGCGGCGCGCGACGTGCGCGCCCGCCGAACTCACCTGCCGCGTCGCCCACCCGAAGGAAGAGCGACCTCCGGCAACTCACCAGGACCGCATCGCGGCCCGCAACGCAGGACCCTGAGCCATGGCCAACGCCAAGACCGGCATCCTCGGACGGAAGATCGGCATGACCCGCTTCTTCCGCCCTGACGGATCCAACATCCCCGTGACCGTCATCCAGGCCGGCCCCTGCGTGGTGACCCAGGTGAAGACCGTCGAGAGCGACGGCTACGCCGCGGTGCAGGTCGCGTTCGACGACCTCAAGCCGCGCAACAGCACCCAGGCGATGATCGGCCACGACGCGAAGGCCGGCGCCGCCCCGAAGCGCATGCACCGCGAGATCCGCCTCGCCAGCGACGCCGAGGCCCAGGCCTACACGCTCGGCCAGGAGATCACCGTCGGCGCGCTCGCCGAGCTGAAGTTCGTCGACATCGTCGGCACCAGCAAGGGCAAGGGCTTCGCGGGCGTGATGAAGCGCCACAACTTCAAGGGCATGTGCGCGACGCACGGCACGGAGCGCAAGCACCGCACGCCGGGCTCCATCGGCTCGCACGGCACCGACCGCGGCCACGGCGCGAAGATCAAGAAGGGCAAGCGCATGGCGGGCCGCATGGGCGACGAGCAGGTCACCGTGCGATCGCTCGACGTCGTGAAGCTCGACCCCGAGAACAACCTCCTGCTCGTCAAGGGCGCCGTCCCCGGCGCCAACGACGGGCTCCTCCTCATCAAGAGCCCCGGCCGGCTCTACAAGCGCAAGGTGCGAATCCAGGCTGGCGCCTGACGTGGCGCCAACCAGGGACCGCGAAGGCCGCGCCACGAGGGCGCGGAACCGCGCGGTCAAGACAACGTGACGACGCCGTCGGATGGCAGGAGCCCCCGACGGAGAACAGGAACCTGAGTCGAATCCTTCCCGCCGCCGCGAGCAACAGGCGCCGGGAGGAGGAGGCAAGTGCGGGACACCCGCGAAGGTCAGAACGATGATTGAACTCCCGATCCTCAACTCGGAAGGCAAGCAAGTCGACGTCCTCAAGATCGACGAGGCCGTCCTCGGTGGCGAGATCCGCCACGCGCTGCTGAAGCAGGCCTACGTCGTCACCCACGGCAACCAGCGCCAGGGGTCGGCCCGGACCAAGAGCCGCGGCTCGGTCGAGGGCTCGACGCGCAAGCTCTACAAGCAGAAGGGCACGGGCAACGCCCGCGTCGGCGCCAGCCGCGTGCCGAACCGCAAGGGCGGCGGCGTCACGTTCGCGAAGACCCGCACCCGCGAGGACTTCCGGACGACCCTCACCAAGAAGATGCGCCGCCTGGCCAACCGCAACGCGCTGCTGGCGAAGCTCGTCGACAACGAGGTCAAGTGCTTCGACACGCTCGCCTTCGGCGAGCCGAGCACGAAGGCGTTCGCCGGGATCCTCGGCAAGGTCGGCGTCGACCGCACGTGCCTCGTCGCGGTCGCCAACGGCAACCGCAACGCGATGCTCAGCGCGCGCAACATCGAGGGCGTCGACGTGCGCCGCATCGAGCAGCTGAACGCGTTCGACCTCCTGAACCACCGCTACCTCGTCGTGGACCGCGCGTCGCTCGCGTCGTTCATCGACGGGTCGTGCTACCCCGCCACCGAGAAGAAGGCCGACTGATGGAACCCACCACCGTCATCAAGATGCCGATCGTCACCGAGAAGGTGACCGCCGCCGGCGAGTTCAACCAGTACGCGTTCCACGTCGACAACCGCGCGACGAAGACCGACGTGAAGAACGCCATCGAGGCGATCTACGGCGTCAAGGTCGTCGACGTCCGCACGCAGGTCCGCCGCGAGCGCGACCGCACCTACAAGTACGGCAAGGTCGAGGGCAAGACCTGGAAGCGCGCCATGGTGCGCGTCGCCGACGGCCAGAAGATCGAGCTGTTCTGAACCGAGGAGCACCCCAGCCATGGCAATCCGCGTCTACAAGCCAACCACGAACGCCCGGCGCAACGCCTCGGTGAACATGCACGCCGAGGTGACCAAGAAGTCGCCCGAGAAGAGCCTGCTCCGCCCGCTGCACAAGACCGGCGGCCGCAACTGCCAGGGCAAGCTCACGGTCATCCAGCAGGGCGGCGGCCACAAGCGCCGCTACCGGCTCATCGACTTCAAGCGCCAGAAGGACGACATGAAGGCCGTGGTGGTGGGGATCGAGTACGACCCCAACCGCACCTGCCACATCGCCCTCGTGAAGTACGAGGACGGCACGCTGCGCTACATCCTGGCGCCGCGCGGCCTCACGGCCGGAGACACCGTGCTCAGCTCGGACTCGCAGGTCGACCCGCGCAACGGCAACTGCATGCCGCTGAAGCACATCCCGACCGGCCTCGAGGTCCACAACGTCGAGATCACCCCCGGCCGCGGCGGCGTCCTCGTGCGCTCCGCCGGCATCGGCGCGCGCCTCACCAACAAGGAAGGCCGCTTCGCGACGCTCGTGATGCCCTCGGGCGAGATCCGCCAGGTGCTCCTCGAGTGCCGCGCGACCGTCGGCGCCGTCGGCAACCCCGACCACGCCAACGTCGTCATCGGCAAGGCCGGGCGCGCCCGCTGGATGGGCCGCCGTCCCCGCACCCGCGGCGTCGCGATGAGCCACCACCAGCACCCGCACGGCGGCGGCGAAGGCCGTTCGAAGGGCGGCCAGGAGCCGTCCAACGCCAGCGGCACGCAGTCCAAGGGCGGACGCACGCGCCGCTACGGCCTGTCGTCCGACAAGCTCATCATCCGCCGCCGCAAGAGCCGCCGCTACGGCCAGCTCAAGCTCTGAACCTGACCACCCGGAGAACACACCATGTCGCGTTCACTCAAGAAGGGCCCGGTCGTCGACGAGAAGCTGTTCCGTCGCGCCGAGGCGCAGCAGCAGGGCACCGCGAAGCGGACCGCCATCAAGACCTGGCGCCGCTCGTGCACCGTCGTGCCGGAGTTCGTCGGGCTGACGTTCGCCGTCCACAACGGCAAGACCTTCGTCGAGGTGTTCGTCACCGAGGAGATGGTCGGCCACAAGCTGGGCGAGTTCTCGATCTCGCGCACGTTCCGCGGCCACACCAACAAGAAGGAAGGCGTCACCGCGGCTTGACCGCGTGAGAGCCCCGCCCAGGAGCAACTTCCATGGCCACCCAGACCCGCAAGCACACCGCCAGCCACCGCTTCGCCCGGATCGCGCCCCGCAAGGCGCGCCTGGTCGCCGACATGATCCGCGGCAAGGGCATCGAGGACGCGCTCGCGACCCTCGAGTTCAGCCCCCGCCGCGGCGCGTGGTTCATCAAGAGCGTCCTCCGCAGCGCGATCGCCAACGCCGAGGAGGCCGACCTCGACGTCGGCCGGCTCTTCGTCAGCGAGAGCCGCGTCGACGAGGGCCCGACCATCAAGCGATTCCAGCCGAAGGACCGCGGCCGTTCGCACCCCATCATGAAGCGCACGAGCCACATCCACGTGTCCGTCGACGTCCGCTGACGCCGAGCATCCGAGGAACACCACCATGGGACAGAAGACCAACCCGTTCGGATTCCGAGTCGGCGTCACCGAGACGCACAAGAGCCGCTGGTTCGCCCCCAAGGCGCTCTACGGCGAGCTGCTCGTCGAGGACTACAAGATCCGCAAGTTCATCGACAAGCGGCTCAACCAGACCCCGCCGTACGCGGCCGTCTCGGACGTCTACATCGAGCGCACCCGCGAGGAGCTCTCGGTGCTCATCCGCACCGCGCGCCCCGGCCAGGTCGTGGGCCTGAAGGGCGCCGAGATCGAGCGCCTGACGAAGGACCTCGAGGCGCTGACCGGCCGAAAGGTCGGCATCAAGATCCTCGAGATCAAGAACCCCGAGATCGTCTCCCGCCTCATCGCCGAGTCGATGGCCGAGCAGCTGAAGAAGCGCGCGAACTACCGCCGCGTCGTCAAGCAGCGCGCCGAGGCCGCGATGCAGAACGGCGCCAAGGGCATCCGCATCCTGATGTCGGGCCGCCTCGGCGGCGCCGAGATCGCGCGCGCCTTCGACACCCGCCTGGGCTCGATCCCGCTGACCACCCTGCAGGCCAACATCGACTACGCGGTCGCGCACTGCGAGACCACGTACGGCGTCATCGGCATCAAGGTCTGGGTCTACAAGGGCCTGTTCGAGCAGGCCGAGGACGAGACCACCACCAACGCCGCCGGCGGTCGGGCCCGCGCCCGCGGCCGTCGCTGACCCCGCCCAAGGAACCATAGGAACCACCGATGTCGAACCTGATTCCCAAGCGAGTCAAGTACCGCAAGCAGCAGCGCGGCAAGATGAAGGGCAACGCCACCCGCGGCAACTACGTCGCGTTCGGCGACTTCGGGCTGCAGAGCCTCGAGACCTGCTGGGTCTCGGGCCGCCAGCTCGAGGCCGGCCGCATCGCGGCGCAGCACTTCCTGCGCCGCCAGGGCAAGGTCTTCATCCGGGTCTTCCCGGACAAGCCCATCTCGAAGAAGCCCCTCGAGACCCGAATGGGCACCGGAAAGGCCGACGTGGACTTCTGGGCCGCCCGCATCAAGCCGGGCACCATCCTCTTCGAGGTCGCGGGCGTTCCCGAGGACCTGGCCAAGCAGGCGTTCGCCCGCATCGCCAACAAGATGCCGGTCCGCTGCCGATTCGTCGGCCGCCGGCTCGCAGTCTGACCCCGACCACCCGAAAGGCAGCCAGAGATGAAGGCAGCTGAAGTCAAGAAGCTCCGTGACGACGAGATCGCCGCCGAGGCAGCGCGCCTGCGCCGCAAGCTCTACGAGCTCCGCGCGCAGACCGTCACCGAGAAGGTGAAGGACACCGCGCAGTTCAAGAAGCACCGCAAGGACCTCGCTCGCGTCCTGACCGAGCGCAGCGCCCGCAGCAGGAAGGCCAGCAAGTGAGCACGAACGCAGAGATCGTCGTGGGCGAGAACGCCCAGCGCCGCGTCGGCGTGGTGGAGACCGCCTCGCGCGAGAAGACGCGCAAGGTGACCATCCAGTACGTCGCCAAGCACCCCAAGTACGGCAAGTACGTGCGCAAGCGCACCGTGCTCCACGTCCACGACGCGACCAACGCCACCGGCGTCGGCGACCGCGTCGAGATCGCGGAGTGCCGCCCCATCTCCCGCACCAAGCGCTGGACGATCGTCCGCGTCGTCGAGAAGGCGGCGGGCCGCGTCGACCCCGTCTTCGAGACCGACACCGGCAAGCGCCGCAAGTGACCCACGCCCCGCACGGGCAATGAAGGCAGGCAAGCAATGATCCAGAAGGAATCCAGGCTCGAAGTCACCGACAACAGCGGCGCCAAGGTCGCGATGGTGATCGGCATCATGGGCGTCTCGACCGCCAGCGGCCGGTTCACCCGCGTCACCATGGGCGTCGGCGACCGCGTCATGTGCGCGATCAAGGAGGCCATCCCGAACGGCCAGGTCAAGGCCGGCGACAAGGCCGAGGCCGTGATCGTGCGCGTGAAGGCGCCGACCCGCCGCGCCGACGGCAGCTACGTGCGCTTCGACTCGAACGCGTGCGTGCTCGTCGACAAGGAAGGCAACCCGAAGGGCACCCGCATCTTCGGCGCCGTCGCGCGCGAGCTGCGCGAGAAGAACTTCATGAAGATCGTGTCCCTCGCCACGGAGGTCATCTGATGCCAGCCCACATCCGCAAGGGTGACGTCGTCTACGTCCGCTCCGGCGCCGACCGCGGCAAGACCGGCGAGGTCGTCTCCGTCGACCCGAAGTCATCGACGTGCGTGGTGAAGGGGATCAACCTCCGCACCAAGCACCTCAAGCCCACGCAGCAGCGCCCGAAGGGCGCGGTCGTCAAGGCCGAGCTGCCCATCCACATCTCGAAGGTCAGCCCGATGGCCGACGGCAAGCCCACGCGCGTGCGCTTCACCGTCAAGGCCGACGGCTCGAAGGTCCGCGTCGCGGCCCGCGGCGGCAAGGAGCTCGGCTCCGTGTCCCCGTCCCGCAAGTCCAAGTGAGCGACCGACAGGAAGAGTCCACGAACATGGCCACCCAGACCGACAGCAACCTCGCCCGGCTCCAGAAGGTCTACAAGGAGCAGGTCGCCCCGAAGCTCATGAAGGAGTTCGGGCTCACCAACGTCAACCAGGTGCCGGTGATCGAGAAGGTCATCGTCAACACCGGCGTCGGCAAGCAGCTCGAGAACCAGAAGCTGAAGCCCGAGATCCGCGACACCGTGATCGACACCTACCGCCGCATCACCGGCCAGAAGCCCGTGATGACGCTCGCGAAGAAGAGCGTGTCGAACTTCAAGGTGCGCGAGGGCGCTCCCAGCGGCTTCATGGTCACGCTCCGGCGCGACCGCATGTGGAGCTTCCTCGACCGCATGATGAACCTCGCGATCCCCCGCATCAAGGACTTCCGGGGCGTGAGCGACCGGTCGTTCGACAAGGGCGGCTCGTGGAGCTTCGGCCTCAGCGAGCAGGCCGTGTGGCCCGAGATCAACATGGCGAGCGTGAACTTCTCGCACGGCATGAACGTGACCGTGGTCTTCCGCAACAGCAACCCGAAGATGAGCCGGTTCGCGCTGGCCGAGCTCGGGATGCCGTTCGAGAAGCCCGAGGACCGCAAGAAGAAGTGAACCGCCCGGCGCCGCGGCGCCGCCACCCGAACCAACCGACCAGGAACACCCGAGGATCACCGAATGGCCAGCAAGCGAGTCTTCGCCAAGATGAAGCGGAAGCCGAAGTTCTCTTCCCGCGAGAAGCTCCGGTGCGAGATCACCGGCCGCAGCCGCGGCAACTACCGCAAGTTCCGCATCTGCCGCCAGATGCTCCGCGAGCTCGCGCTGCAGGGGATGATCCCCGGCATGCGCAAGGCGTCCTGGTGACCCTCACGACGAACCCCCGGAACAGAAGGAGCCGACCATGGCGCTTCATGACCTGACCGCTGACATGCTCACCCGCATCCGGAATGCCTGCCGCATCCGCCAGAAGCAGGTGACCGTCCTGAACAACAAGCTCAACCGCGGCGTCGCCGAGGTCCTCACCAAGGAGGGCTACATCCGCGGCTTCGAGGTCGTGGCCGACGGCCGCCAGGGCCTCATCCGCGTGGACCTCAAGTACGGCCCGCGCGGCGAGAACCTCATCCACCACCTCGAGCGCGTCTCGCGCACCGGCTGCCGGGTCTACCGCAGCGTCGAGGAGCTCCCGAGCCCGATGTCGGGCCTGGGCATCGCGATCGTCTCCACCAGCCACGGCGTGATGAGCGACCGCGAGTGCCGCGAGAAGCGGATCGGCGGCGAGGTCGTCGCCACCGTCGGCTGAACCACGAAGAACCACGCGCATCGAGGAACACAGCATGTCCCGCATCGCACGCAAGCCCGTCATGATCCCCTCCGGCGTCAAGGTGGCCGTCAACGCCGCCGCGCGCACGGTCAACTTCGAGGGCCCCAAGGGCAAGCTCTCCATGACCTTCCGCCCCGAGGTGGGCGTCAAGGTCGAGGGCACGAAGGTCGAGGTCACCATGGACCCCGCCATCGTCGAACTCGGCAGCAACAAGGCCTTCTGGGGCACCACCCGCGCGCTCATCGCGACGGCGGTGGACGGCGTCCTGAAGGGCTACGAGCGGAAGCTCGAGATCATCGGCGTCGGCTGGGGCGCCCGCGTGCAGGGCAAGAAGCTCGTCCTCACGGTCGGCTACGCCAACACGCTCGACGTGGCCATCCCCGACGGTGTCAAGGTCGAGGTGAACCAGACGATGGTCACCGTCAGCGGCCCCGACAAGCAGGCCGTCGGCCAGTTCGCGTCCAAGTGCCGCGCGCTGCGCAAGCCCGAGCCCTACAACGGCAAGGGAATCAAGTACTTCGACGAAGTCATCCAGCGCAAGCAGGGCAAGGCGTTCGGCTCGTAAGCCGCGCATCCCGAAGGAACACCACCCATGGACAAGTGCATCGCAAAGACCGTCCGCCGCGAGCGCCGCAAGAAGGGCATGCGCAAGACGATGTCGGGCACGCCCGGCCGTCCGCGCCTCAGCATCTACCGCTCGCTGCAGCACATCTACGCCCAGGTCATCGACGACCTCGCCGGCCGCACGCTGGCCTCGGCCAGCTCGCTGGACGTCGAGGCGGTCTCCCGCAAGGGCGGCAACGTCGCCACGGCGAAGGAGATCGGCAAGGCCGTCGCGGAGCGCGCCAAGAAGGCGGGCGTCAGCGACGTGGTCTTCGACCGAAACGGGTTCCGCTACCACGGCCGCGTCAAGGCGGTCGCCGACGGGGCGCGCGAAGGCGGCCTCAAGTTCTGAGCACGCTCCCCCCGACCAAGCACAGGAAGCCGAGACATGGCTGAACTCATCGACGAAACATCCAGCATCGAGTCCACGACCGTGGGCGTGTTCCGCACCAGCTCCACCGTCGCCGGCGGACGCCGCTTCAGCTTCGCCGCCATGGTGGTGGTGGGCGACAAGCAGGGCAAGATCGGCGTGGGCTACGCCAAGAGCAACCAGGTCCCGCAGGCGGTCGAGAAGGCGCAGAAGGAAGGCCGTCGCAAGATGGTCGGCTACCCGCTGCTCCGCAAGACCGTGCCGCACGCCGTCGAGGGCCACTTCGGCGCCTCGAAGGTGCGCCTCCTCCCGGCGACCCCGGGAACGGGCGTCCTGGCCGGCGCCGCGGTGCGCGCGGTCCTCGAGATGCTCGGCATCCAGGACTGCCTCACCAAGAGCTACGGCTCGACGAACCCCAAGAACCTGGTGAAGGCCACGATCAACGCGCTCGAGCAGCTGCAGACCCGCGAGAAGGTCGAGTCGCTCCGCGGCGTGCAGATCGGCCAGACCGTGGTCGAGAAGGCGGTCGAGCGCGGGCTGGCGGCCATGCCGCAGGTCCGGACCGGCGAGAAGATGCAGGCCCCGAAGAACACCCTCGGCGACGAGCGCCGTCGCGGCGGACGCGGCGGCCCGCGCGGCGGCGGCGGTGGGCGCGGCG
>CAMDUT010000082.1 GCA_945877905.1 Phycisphaera mikurensis NBRC 102666
TGCTCGCGACGGCCACGGGTCAGGCATGCCTGGTGTCGTTCCGCCGCCGCCGCCACCTGGCGCACGCGCGGCGCGACGCATCGGCGGCGCGCGCGCGGGCGGCGATCACCCAGCACGCGCGAGACGCCCTCAGCGAGGAGGCGGGCCACGTGATCCGCGCGCGCATCCGCGAGACCGCGCGCGCGCTCGACGCCGCGACCGACCCGCGCGCCGACGGGCCCACCCGAACGGGCGCGCTCCGCCGCATCGGCGAGAGCCTGTCGCAGGCCGAGGGCGAGGTGGCCGCGCTGCTCGACCCCTCGCCCCAGACGCGCCTGGCGCGCGCCGAGCACGACGCGGCGCTGGAACTGCACTTCGCGACGGCGGTGCTCGAGTTCGCGGGCGGGACGCAGGTGCGGCTCGACGCGCCGCTCGCGCACGGCGCGCTCGCGCAGGTCCAGCGCGAGCTGCGGTCGCGGCACTTCGCCGTGATCACCTCCGACAACCCGATGAGCGCGCCGGACTCGCCGCAGGCGAACGTCCTTCGGCGAAGCGTGCTCGGGCTCGAGCTTCGCAACGCGCGCCTCGCGCACGTGCCCGTCACCGGGCGCAGCCCCGACGGCACGTGGAGCGAGCAGGGATTCGCCGTCGCGACGAGCGTGGGCGAGGCCGACGCGCTCGCCGAGCTCCACGGCCAGCGCGCGTACTTCTGGTTCGACGGGGACGCGTTCGCGATCCACGAGACGGTCGGCGAGCGGCGCACGATCGCGCTCCCGCGGCCCCAGGACATGCGCTGAGGCCGGGGCGGCGCGCACCCGTACACTGCGGCACGTGGTCCACGACCCCTCCATCCTGCACCAGGTCGCCTCGGGCGACCCGCGGGCGATGGGGGAGTGCATGGAACGGTTCGGGGGCCTCGTCTGGTCGCTCGCCCGCCGCGTGACCACGAGCGCCTCCGAGGCCGACGACGCGGTGCAGGAGATCTTCATCGACCTCTGGAAGAGCGCCGGCCGGTTCGACCCCTCGATCGCGAGCGAAACCACTTTCGTCGCCATGATCGCGCGGCGCCGGCTCATCGACCGTGGGCGGCGCAGGAAGCGGCGCCCCGATGCCGCGAGCCTCCCCGACGCCCTGCAGCCCGAGGCCGCGCCCGAGGCGGACCGCACGGAGCGCTCCGAGGATGCCGCGCGCGCGACGGCCGCGTTCGAGCTCCTCCGGCCCGAGCAGCAGCGGGTCCTCCAGCTGGCGATCTACCACGGCTGCTCCCACGAGGACATCTCGCGGACCACGGGGCTGCCGCTCGGCACCGTGAAGACGCACGCGCGCCGTGGCCTCATCCGGCTGCGGGAGATCCTGCGCGACGAAGGTGCGCTGGAAGAACGCCCGGCGGGCTGAGCGCCTACAGTCGAATAACGCGACACGTTCGCCCGGTGGCCCTGCCGGGCCGCGGCGGTCCGTGTACACCCCCCATTTCCAATGCTCACCGCCCTCATCAGCGCGCTGGCCGTCGCCTCGATCGCACCGCCCACCGTCCCGGACGCCACCATGCTCCGCTACCCCGACATCGGGCGGTCGGAGATCGTGTTCGTCTTCCAGGGAAACCTCTGGGTGGTCCCGAAGGAGGGCGGCACGGCCCGTCCGCTCACCAGCGCGGCCGGCGCCGAGGTCATGCCGCGCTTCTCGCCGGACGGCTCGCGCATCGCGTTCGTGGGCAGCTACGAGGGCGGGCGCGACATCTACGTGATGCCCGCGGGCGGCGGCAACCCGCAGCGCGTCACGCACCACCCGGCGTCCGAGGTCGTCTACGAGTGGGCGCCGGACGGACGGCTGGTCTTCACCGCGAGCGGCATGGAGGGCATCGCGCGCGCGGCGCGTCTCTACCGCGTGCCCGAGGCGGGCGGCCTTCCCGAGGCGCTGCCCGTGCCCTACGGCACGAACGGCACCGTGAGCCCCGACGGCGAGTGGCTGGCGTACACGCCGCACTCGATCGACAACCGCACGTGGAAGCGCTACCGCGGCGGCATGCAGACCGACATCTGGGTCTACAACCTGAAGTCGGGCGAGTCGAAGCGGGTGACCGACCACGAGGGCATCGACACGCTCCCGATGTGGCAGGGCACGACGCTTTTCTACCTGAGCGACGCCACCACCGACCCGAAGGCCCCGCACAAGCTCAACATCTGGAGCTGGGACTCCAAGTCCGGAGCGCGCAAGCAGGTCACGGCCTTCAATGACGAGGACGTGAAGTGGCCCGCGATCGGCGACGGCGAGATCGTCTTCCAGAAGGGCACCAAGCTCATGGTGCTCGACCTCGGCTCGGGCCGCTCCCGCGCGGTCGAGGTGCGCATCCCGGGCGACCGCCCGGCCGTGCGCGTCCGCACCGAGGACGTGAGCGACGAGCTGCAGGGCTCGAGCATCAGCCCGGGCGCCAAGCGCGTGGCCGTGGCCGCGCGCGGCGACATCTGGACCGCTCCCGCCGAGAACGGCGTGCCGCGCAACCTCACCCGCACCGACGGCGTGGCCGAGCGCAGCCCCGCATGGAGCCCGGACGGCAAGTGGATCGCGTACTTCAGCGACGCGACGGGCGAGTACGAGCTGTGGGCCATGCCCGCCGACGGCAAGGGCGAGCCGCGGCAGCTGACCAAGGACAACGGGCCGTTCAAGACGGGCATCCAGTGGTTCCCCGACTCGAAGAAGCTGGTCTACCAGGACAAGACCGGTTCGGCGTACCTCGTCGACCTCGAGTCCGGAGATCGCACGCTGGTCGACAAGGAGCCGTGGGACGGCGGGTTCGACATCTCGATCAGCCATGACGGCTCGTACCTGGCGTACTCGAAGTCGATGCCCGAGCGCCGCAACGGCAGCATCTGGATCTACGACGTCGCAAAGAAGGAGGCCCGCGAGGTGACGAGCGGCATGTTCGCCGACTCGAGCCCCACGTTCGACCGTGCGGGCGAGTGGCTCTACTTCACCAGCCAGCGCGGCTTCGGCAACGCCGAGTACAGCGAGCTCGATACGTCGTGGGCGTACCAGGACACCACGCGCGGCTACGCCGTGCCGCTGCGCAAGGACGTGAAGAACCCGTGGGCCGTCGAGATCGACGAGGAGAAGGCCAAGGACGAGAAGAAGAAGGACGAGAAGAAGCCGGAAGAGGCCAAGCCCGCGGACGCGAAGCCCGCGGATGCCAAGCCTGCCGAAGGTGACAAGAAGGCCGAGGAGGCCGCGAAGCCGGCCGAGGCGAAGCCGGCCGAGGCGAAGCCGGCCGAGGGCGAGAAGAAGCCCGAGGAGAAGAAGGACGAGCCCAAAAAGGACGAGAAGAAGCCCTTCGTGATCGAGTACGAGGGCTTCGAGGGGCGCGCCATCGAGCTGCCGCTCGGCACCCAGCGGATCGGCGGCATGGCCGTCAACGCGGGCAACCAGCTCATCTTCAACCAGGGCGGGCAAATCAAGCTGTTCGATATCAAGGACAAGAAGCGCGAGGTCAAGAAGGTCACCGACGGCATGGGGTTTCAGCTCACCGCCGACGGCAAGCGCATGCTCGCGGGCCTGCAGATCCTCGACGCGGCGCCGGGCGCGTCCGGCAAGGAGGTCGTGACGCAGCCGATGCTCGCCGAGATCGACCCCAGGCGCGAGTGGAGGCAGGTGGTGCGCGACGCATGGCGCATCTTCCGCGACTACTTCTACGACCCCACCATGCACGGCGTCGACTGGCGCGCGGTGGGCGACCGCTACCTGGCGATGGTGGACGACGCGAACAGCCGCGAGGACGTGAGCTACATCATCAGCGAGATGATCAGCGAGCTCAACGTCGGCCACGCGTACTACAACGGCAACGACGGCTTCGGAGGCGCGGGCGGCCCGGGCACCGGGATGCTCGGCGTCGACTGGGAGACCGGCATCGGGCCCGACGGGAAGTCGCGTTACCGCGTGAAGCACGTGGTGTCCGGCGCGCCGTGGGACGCCGACGCGCGCAACCCGCTCGAGGACCTCGGCGTGGACGTGAAGGCGGGCGAGTACGTGCTCGCCGTCAACGGCACGCCGATCGACGCATCGAAGGACCCGTGGGCCGCCTTCAAGGGCCTCGCGGGGCGCACCATCTCGCTCACCGTGGGCCCGAACCCGGCGATCGACGACAAGGTGCGCGAGGTGGTCATCAAGCCGATGGGCAGCGAGGACAACCTCCGCTACCGCGACTGGATCGAGGCGAACCGCCGGTACGTGAGCGAGAAGTCCGGCGGCAAGGTGGGCTACGTCTACGTGCCGAACACGGGCGTCGACGGCCAGTCCGACCTGGTGCGCCAGTTCCAGGGCGAGCGCTTCAGGAAGGCCCTCATCATCGATGACCGCTGGAACGGCGGCGGGCAGATCCCGACGCGCTTCATCGAGATGCTGAACCGGCCGGTCACCAACTACTGGGCGCGGCGCGACCAGCACGACTGGATCTGGCCCCCGGACAGCCACGTCGGACCGAAGGCCATGCTGATCAACGGTCTCGCGGGCTCTGGAGGCGACATGTTCCCCTGGCTCTTCCGCCACAACAAGCTCGGGCCGCTCGTCGGCACGCGCACCTGGGGCGGGCTCGTCGGCATCAGCGGGAACCCCGGCATGATCGACGGCTCGAGCGTGCGCGTCCCGGTGTTCGCGTTCTACGAGACCGACGGCACGTGGGGCATCGAGGGCCACGGCGTCGACCCGGACTTCGAGGTGATGGACGACCCCGGCGTGATGAAGGGCGGCCCGCACAACGGCGGCATCGACCCGCAGCTCGACAAGGCGGTGGAGCTCCTGCTCGCCGAGCTCGAGCGCAACCCGGTGAAGCACCCGTCGCGGCCGGCGTACCCGAACCGCGAGGGCTTCGGCATCGCGCCCGCGGACAAGTGATTCCGTCGCGGGGGTAGACTCCGACCTCCCCGAACGGGGAACGGAGTCACCCCCACGATGCGAACACTCGGCAGCGCCGTCCTCTCCTTCGCCTCCGCCAGCCTCGCCGGGACGCTCGCGTCCCTCTCCGTCGCGGCATCCTCCGAACCGGGAACGGCGCCGACCCCCGCAACGACCCCCGCGCAGGCGGCGCCCAAGGCGAAGGACCCGGTTGCGGGCCGCGGCTGGCCGCAGGAAGTGACCTCGGGAGGCATCACCTACCAGGTGTTCCAGCCCCGCCTCACGGGAATCGACGCGAGCCGTGCGTACTTCGTGACGGACGTCTCGATGACCGGGTCCGACGGAAAGGCGCGCGTCGGCGAGGCGCGCCTCGCGGCCGAGGTGATGGCCGCGGACATCCCCGGCGAGGTCGAGATCAACCACTTCGCCGTGAAGCAGTTCACGCTCGACGGGCAGGCGATGGACGCCGCCTCGCCCGAGTCGAAGGCGCTGTCCGACGCGCTGTACTTCGCCGCGATGACGAGCGACCGCGCGGCGCTGGCGCGGTCGGTCAGGCTGGTGAACCCGCGCGCGAGCTCCACCCCCGGCCTCAGCAACGACGCGCCCGCGATCGTGGTCACGCAGCGGCCCACGGTGCTGGTGCAGCTCGACGGCGAGCCGCGCATGGTGGCGCTCGGGAACACGGGCTGGATGCGCGCGGCCAACACGCCGTCGCTGCTCCTCAAGTCGCCGGACGGCACGTGGATGACGCGCGTCAGCGGCGCATGGAAGTCCTCGAAGTCGCTCGCGTCCGGGTACGCCGACTGCCCTGCCCCGCCCACGGACGTGACGGCGGCCATGGGCGCCGCGCCCGCGATGCCGGCCGGCATGAAGGACGTGAAGCCGGCGGTCGGCGCGCCGAAGCCCTCGCCCGCCACGGTGATGGTCGCGACGAAGCCCACCGTGCTGGTGGCGATCGACGGGGCGCCGAAGCTCGCCGACGCCGCGCCCGGCGTGCAGGCGGTGTCGAACACGCCCGCGACGCTGCTCACGACCGATGGCCGCGCGTTCTGGGTGCTTGCCGCGGGCCGGTGGTTCACCACCGCCGACCTCGGAACGGGATCGTGGAGCTACGTCGAGCCCGCGAACGTGCCGCCGTCGTTCGCGTCGCTTCCTTCGACGCGCCGCTGGGACCACGTGCGTGCATCGGTTCCCGGCACGGCCGAGGCCAACGAGGCGACGCTGGCGGCGCGCGAACTGCGCACGGTGACGCTGGCGCGCGCCGGCGCGAAGCCCGCGATGACGGTGGACGGTGCCGCCGAGTGGACGGTCATCCCCGGCACCCAGGTGTCGTGGCTCGTGAACGCGTCGCAGCCGGCCGTCCGCTCGGGCGGCATCGTGTACGCGTGCGAGTCGGGCGCGTGGTTCGAGGCGCCCAACGAGAAGGGTCCGTGGAAGCTCTGCGACCGCGTGCCCGACGAGGTGTATTCGATCCCCGCGTCCTGCCCGATCTACCCGTGCACGTACGTCTGGGTGGTGGGCTCGACCGCCGACAGCGTGTCGTTCGCCTTCAGCCCGGGATACCTCGGCACCTACGTGGTCGACGGCACTCCGGTGCACGGCACCGGGCACGCGTACCCGCAGACCTCGTCCGACTCGTACGACGCGTATCCGCAGACGTACCTCGGCGACCCGGCGTACGACTCGCAGACCGGCACGTTCTGCCCGCCGGTGAACGCCGTGGGCGGCACGTGGTACGGCGCGCCCGACATGTGGCCGGGGTACGCCGGCGACTGCGGCTGGACCGGGTACGGCTGGTGCTGCGGCTGGAACAACGCGTGGGGCTGGGGCTACGGCGCCTGGGGCGCGTGGGACCACTGGGGCGGATGGATGAACCACTGGCACCCGTACTACGACCGGTGGAACGGGCAGCACGCGGCCTGGGAGCAGCAGACCCGCCGTGACGCGGCGCAGCGCACCGCGCAACGCACGCAGCCCCTGGGGTCGCGCACCTGGCCGGCCTCGCGCGGCGACATGGCCGCCGCGAAGCCCGGCTCGTTCCGTCCGGCCGCGAAGCCCGCGATGGCACGCGACGCGTCGGCGGCCGCGGCGCGCGAGACGAACGAGGCGGTCCAGCGCCAGTACCAGGGCGTGGCGCAGGACGCCCCCGCGGCGTTCCGCGGGCCCGGCAACGAGTACGGCGGCTACGACCCGGTGGCGTACCGGCCCTGGACGGGCGAAGGCTCGCTCTACGGCGGCAACTGGGGCTACGAGCCGCTGGCGCGGCCGAACGGGTTCCACCCGCCGCAGCAATTCGCGGCGCCGGGTTCATACTGGATGTCACCGCGCACGGGCGCGAACGCGGGCCCCTACTCCACGCCCGCGGGCGCGGGCGACCACGGCGGCTGGGGCACCTACGACCGCTGGGCGGGCGAAGGCGTGCGCGGCACCGAGTGGGGCGGGCGCGACGACGGGCGCGGCTCGCGTGATGGACGCGAGGGCGGCGGGCGGCGCTAGCCCCACGCGGCGAGCAGGACGCCGAGGTCGACTCCGTCCACCGTGCCGTCGAGGGTGAGGTCGGCGGCACCGGACGCGCCCCACGCAGAGAGCAGCAGGCCGAGGTCGATCCCGTCGACCGAGCCGTCGCCATTCAGGTCGCCGCGCGAGACGTCGGCGCGCAGCCAGAACGCCGCGACGTCCGCCTCGGTGAGCGCGAAGTCACCGTCGAAGTCGAGCATCTCGCGACCGGCGACCACGGGCCCGAGGCCCCACGCCGCGAACTGGGCCCAGTCGCCGGCGCCGACCGACCCGTCGCCGTCGACGTCGCCGAGGCGCGACGGCGGATACACGGCCCACGCCGCTCGCACGGGAACGCCCGTCAGCACGCGCGTTCCCCCGCCCGCGGGCCACCGCACGGTGACCTGCGGCACCGCCACGGCGTCGGCGAGCCCGAAGTGGACGCCCATCTCGTTCTGGCCCTGGAACCCGTTGCCGCCGCAGAGCACCTCGCGCCACTGCGGCGCGCGCGGCTGCCCGTCCGCACCCGCGGCGACCACCGTCGCCGAGGCGCCGATGCCGTCGCGCACGCGCCCGGCGCCCGCGATGCGCAGGCGAAGCCACGCACGGTCGTCGCCCTCCTGGTTCATGTAGAGCCGCACCGGGCCCGCGTAGTTGTTGAGGAGCAGGTCCTGGTCGCCGTCGCGGTCGAGGTCGCCGATCACGGACACGTAGCTTCCCGTCGTCGTGCCCGTGACGCCGGCCGCCGCGGCGACATCGGCCATCGGGGGTGCGCCCGGGTTTCGGAAGAGCGCGTTCGGCAGCGTCTCGTTGACCACGTAGAGGTCGAGGTCGGCGTCGTTGTCGAAGTCCCAGAGATGCGCCGCCCAACTGAACTTCCGGTTCTCGACGCCCCATGCGGCCTCGCCGCGGTCGAACCCGCCCGCCGCGTTCGAGAGCATCAGCGGATTCACACCCAGGAGCGGTGGCGTCGGGTCCGGGACGTTCGTGAAATAGAGGTCCGGGCGAAGGTCGCCGTTGAGGTCCCCGCACGCGACGCCCATCGAGCACAGCGCCACCGACAGTCCGCTCGACGCGCCGACGTCGACGAAGGAGCCCGCCGCGTTGCGCCACAGCTGGTTCGGGACGTTGCCGAACCCGCGGTCGTTGCTCACGCAGAGGTCCGGCCAGCCGTCGCGGTCGAAGTCGGTGAACACCGACTGGTAGCTGAGGCCCGGCGAATCGACGCCGAGCGCCGGCGCCACGTCGATGAACGTGCCATCGCCCTGGTTGCGCCAGAGCCGGTTGCGCGCGACCGTCGAATAGACACACGCGTACACGTCGAGCCAGCCGTCGCCGTCGAAGTCCGCGACGCTCACGCCCGTCGCGGGCGCGGTGAACCCGACGCCGGCGGCCGACGTGACGTCGGAGAAGCGGAACGCGCCGTCGTTGCGCCACAGCCGCGTCGGGTGGTTGCGCTGCGCGACGTAGAGGTCGAGGTCGCCGTCGCGGTCGTAGTCGAAGGCGGCGATGCCGCTCGCGGCCGGCGTGGTCGCGATGCCGCTCGCGGCGCTGCGGTTGGCGAAGGTGCCCGTCCCGCCGTTCTCGTAGACGCCGACGAGGCCGTCCATGCGGCCCGTGAGCACCAAGTCGAGGTCGTCGTCGCCGTCAAGGTCCGCGGCGGCCATGCCGAAGCCGTCGACGAGGTTGTCGATCGGCGGCGAGAGCATCATGTTGTAGGTCACGCCTCGGGCGGAGTGCTCGGACGTGAACGGCGCCAACGTGCCCTGCGCGGACGCCCTCCCCCCGAGGCCGGCGGCCGCGAGGGCGGACCACGCCGCGAGCGTGCGCACGGCGCTCGTGCGCGCGGCCGTCACGGCGCGCACGGCCCCCACGCCGCCAGCAGCAGGCCGAGGTCGACGCCGTCGACCGCGCCGCTCGAGTCGAGGTCGGCGTCGCCGGCCGAGCCCCACTGCGCGAGCATCAGGCCCATGTCGACGCCGTCGACCGAGGCGTCGCCGTTGATGTCGCCCTCGCACGCGGGCGTCGCCCACAGCTGGCGCGCGCGCTCGAACGCCCGCGGGCCGGTGCGGTCGCCGATTCCGCGGGACGGGATGTCGTCGAAGGGCGGGTGGATGCCGCCCCAGATTCGGCTGAGCGCGCTCTGGTCGGCGGCGTCGTAGTAGCTGGCGAACTGGAGCACGACGTCGGTGCTCGGGCCGTCCTCGAAGACCAGGTACTGGTTCTGGTTCGCCCGGAACTCCCCGAGCCCGCCGGGGAAGTACGGGCTGCCGGTGAGCCGCTCGAGGACGCGCGCGGCCGCGCGGCTGTACGCGCTGTGGCCCGAGGTGTAGCCACCGAACGGGGGCGTCACGAAGGTCGGGCGCTGGTAGGGCATCCACTGCACGCCCAGGATCCAGTCGACGCCGGCGACGTCGGTCGCGGGGTTGCCGATCGCGCTCGGACCGCGCCACGAGCGCACGGCGACGAGTCCCTCGTAGCCCTTCAGCGCGGCGTGCCGGCCGCCGGTCGCGGTGGTCTCGGCCGTGATCAGCTCGATGAACCCGGGCACGAGCCGGATGCCGTCGACGTGGTAGCTCGGCAGGTTGGGGTCCGAGGATTGCCCGAGCTGGCACATGCGGCGGATCGCCGTGATCGGCCGGGAGCAGTCGTACCAGCCTTTCACGCTCCAGACGCTGACGGCCGTGTCGTGCATCGCGCCGCCGAGGGCGAGGTACGCCTTCACGTCGTACTCGAGCGGGTCGAGCTCGGGGCCCTTCCCGCCGATCCGGCGGTTTGACCGGGGGTCGTCGCGCACGTAGTTCAGGATGCTGAACCAGTGGCCGGGCGGGGTCTCGGAGCTGGGTCCGTCGGCCCAGAACTCCGCGAGCACGCGCGCGTAGTCGCCGCGCTTGACCAGCTGGGGCGCGTACGGCAGCCCGGTGACGGGGTTCAGCGGGTAGCCGGTGCCGATGTCGCCGCCGTCGAGCGGACGGTAGTACGGCTCGTAGTCGCCGCTCGTGGGGGCCGTGACGTTGCCCATGGCGCCCGGGGAGATGTCCCAGGTCACGCCGTCGGACGGGTCGAGGTGGCTCGACCAGGTGACCACCATCTCGTGGCCGCGCCGCCAGAGCTGGTCACCGACGCCGCCGAGCTCGGGGGGCGCACCCGGGTCGTCGTAGATGCGCCAGGTCGTGCCGTTGCGCACGCGCTCGACGCGGTCGGCGGGGGTCAGCGCGAACGGGGCAACGTTTCCCCACTCAGCGGAGAGGAACGGCGGGAACCCGCCGGGGATGATGAACCCATTCTGGTCGACGAAGAAGCTCAGCGCCATCGGCTGGTACCGACGTGCGTCGACCACGTTGGGGTTCCCCGGAAGGCTGACGACCAGCGGCGGGTTCACCGGCTGGTAGACCTGGTTGGCGTAGCCGTTGGCCTGGTTCGAGCCGTCGGCCAGCCCGAACGCGACGACGGCGGCGCCGATCCGGTTGCCGATGGCGGCGGGGGAATCGCCGACGGTGCTCGCGTTCGTTGGATCGAAGCCGAGCTCGGTCATGAGCGCCGCGTACTGCGGCTGCATGGTGGGGAACCCGGGGCTCGTCGAGAAGCGGTCGAGCAGCACGCGGTACGCCGCGTGGCTGATGGCCTCGCGTCGCGCGGCCTCGCGGTCCGGGGACACGTGGCGCTCCGTGCACACCCACGGCTGCGCGCGTTCATCAAACGCGGCCCACGCGTCCCACATGGCGACGCTCACGTGGAACAGGTTGCGCGCGTGGATGGTGGGGCGCCCGAAGTCACGCCGGATCGAGGCCAGGAGCAGGTCATTCCAACGACGGGCGACCGACGGCTCCGTTGCCTGCGCAAGGGCGCGCGAAGTCCCCGCCAGCGCGGACAGCACCAGCAGCACGACGACGAATCTGGAGGTCATGCGACCCATGGCTTTCCCGAGGGACCGAGCCACCACACGTGGCCCTCCAACGTAACCCGTGGTCGGCGGGTTCGAAAATGCGCCGGGGGTCATTTTCGGCAGAAACTGACCCCCGGCGCATTTTCGTGCGTCCCAAAAGCGCGAGCACCTGGGCGGCCGCGAAGGCCGCCCAGGTGTCATCGCTTTCGACTCACCCGTGGGGTGAGAGAGTGACTCAGGCGCGACGGCGACGGCCGGCCGCGAGGCCCGCGACGCCGAGGAGCGCGACCGCGCCCGGGGCCGGAACCGCGTTCACGCCGAACAGCGTGATCGAACCGGTCCAGGTGCCCGAGGTGCCC
>CAMDUT010000083.1 GCA_945877905.1 Phycisphaera mikurensis NBRC 102666
GCGGCCATGGCGACCGCGCTCTGGACGATCCCCGCCCTCATCCGCACCGCCGAGCAGGTGCGCACCGAGCGCGACGTCGAGGACGCGCGCGAGCGGCTCGCCGCGACCGACGTGCTGGCCGCCTACTCGCGCGCGGCGCGCGACGTGGCGCGCGCGGTCGAGCCCGCGGTGGTGCACGTCAGCGTCGCCGGGAACGCGAAGGGACGCCTCGGCGCCCGCGCCTTCACGCAGTCCGGGTCGGGCTGGGTCTGGGACGCCGACGGCCACGTCGTGACCAACGCGCACGTTGTCGACTCGGCCGACGAGCTCGAGGTGCAGCTCCACGACGGGTCGCTGCACGGCGCGACGCTGGTGGGGCTCGACCCGCGCACGGACGTCGCGGTGCTCCGCATCGACGCCGCGGGACTGCTTCCCGCGCGGCGCTCGGCCGATCTTCCCTCGCAGGGCGACCTCGTGTTCGCGTTCGGCTCGCCCTTCGACTTCCGCTTCAGCGTGTCGAGCGGCATCGTCTCGGGCATCGGCCGCAGCGCCGGCCTCGAGGAGGTGGAGTACGAGAGCTTCATCCAGGTGGACGCGGCCATCAACCCCGGGAACTCCGGCGGCCCGCTCGCCGACATCCGCGGCGACGTGATCGGCATGAACACGGCGATCGCGACCGGCCGCGGCAGCACCGTCGGCAGCGGGCAGTTCGCCGGCATCGGTCTCGCCATCCCGATGTCGATCGTCGAGAACGTGGTCGGGCAGCTCATCGAGCACGGCACCGTCTCGCGCGGGTTCCTCGGCGTGCAGATGCTCGACGCGCAGCGCCTGCGCCTGATGGGCGCGCGTGACCCGGCCATCGTCGCGGCGCTCGCGCGGTTCCCCGACGACCCCGCCATCGTCTCGAGCGTGACGCCCGGAAGCCCCGCCGAGGGGGCGGGCCTGCGCCCGGGCGACGTGATCGTCTCGATCGGCGGGAGGCGCATCGAGGTGGTCGACGAGGTGACCAGCGAGATCGGCACGAAGCGGCCGGGCACCGCGCTCGACCTCGAGGTGTGGCGCAGCGAGCCCGGCGCGGCCGACGACCGCGTGGAGCGGCGCATCCCGTTCCGCGTGACGCTCGCGACGCTCGACCCCTCGCGCGCGGCGGGGCCGATCGTGCAGTTCGTGCAGCGGCTGGGCCTCGCCGAGCTCGCCGACGGCATGCGCGACGGGCGGCGCGGCGTCGAGGTGCGGCGCGCGCAGGGCGCGGTCGCGGAGGACGTGCCCGCGGGCTCGCTGATCGTGGCGCTCGACGGCATGCGCGTCGCGTCGCTCGACGACCTGTGGATCCGCCTGCAGCGCAGCGCGGTGGGGCGCGTGCGGCTCGCGTCCGAGCCGAGCGTGCTCCTGACCATCGTGCGCCCCGACGGCACCGAGCGGGACGTCGAGCTCGCGCTGCGCTGACGGCGGCGCGCGGCCGCGCCGCGCGTGCCCTCGGCAACCCGCGCCCGCGCCGGGTCGCGGCCCCCCTCGGCTACCATTCGCGTCCCATGTCCGCCCCCGCCGTGAGCCCCCGCGCGCAGCCCGCCCCGGCCGGCGACGCGCCCATCCTCGACGTGCGCGACCTCCAGGTGCACTTTCCCGTGCGCAAGGGGATCCTCCAGCGCGTGGTGGGGCACCACAAGGCGGTCGACGGCGTCTCGTTCCGCATCGGGCGCGGCGAGACCCTGGGCCTGGTCGGCGAATCCGGCTGCGGCAAGACCACGGTCGGCCGCACGGTCCTCGCGCTCCAGAAGGCGACCGGCGGGCGCGTGACGTTCGAGGGCAAGGACGTCTACGCGCAGGACGCGGCCAGCCTGCGGCGCATGCGCCGCGACATGCAGATCATCTTCCAGGATCCGGGCGGCAGCCTCAACCCGCGCATGCGCGTCGGTCGCATCGTCGGCGAGCCGCTCGAGGTGCACGGCGTGGCGCAGGGCGAGGAGCTGCGCGAGCGCGTCGAGGAGCTCCTGGTGACCTGCGGCCTGTGGCGCGCCGCGGCCGACCGCTACCCGCACGAGTTCTCCGGCGGCCAGCGCCAGCGCATCGGCATCGCGCGCGCGCTCGCGCTGCAGCCCAAGCTCATCGTCTGCGACGAGCCCACCAGCGCGCTCGACGTGAGCGTCCAGAGCGAGATCCTCAACCTGCTCGCCGACCTCCAGGCGCAGTACGGGCTGAGCTACCTCTTCATCAGCCACGACATGGCCGTCATCCACCACGTGTGCGACCGCATCGCGGTGATGAAGGACGGGAAGATCGTCGAGGAAGGGACGCGCGACGAGGTGATCGGCGCGCCGAGGCACCCGTACACGCGGCGGCTGCTGCTTGCGGTGCCGGAGTGCGACCCGCGCGTGGACGCCGAGAAGCGCCGCGAGCGGCAGCGCATGCTGGCCGAGGAGATCGAACGATGATCGCCGACCCGACGCGCCCGCTGACCGAGGCCGAGGCGACGCGCAACCGCCGCATCATCGTCGCCATCGCGGTGGTGTTCGTGATCGTGAGCGTCGCGGTCTTCGCGTGGGGCCTCACCGTCACGCAGGCCTCGCGCGACACGGCCAAGCGCACCGATGCCGCGCTGCGCTCGGTGGCGTGGGCGCTGCTCTGCCACGCGCAGGCGAACGGCGGGATGTTTCCGACCACCGACGGCGGGCTCGCAGAGCCGGCCGCGGGCGCGACGCTCGCCGCGGGCAAGCCGTGGCCCTCGACGCGCGAGTCGGCGCTGGGCGGGCTCGAGCCCGTCGCGCTCGCGGACGCGCGCCAGGTGGTCGGCATCACCTGGGGCACCACGCCGGACGTGGTCCCGAACCTGAACACCAAGGGCAATCCGAGCGGCAAGGGAACCGAGGCCGCCGTCAACGGATGGCTCGCCGAGTTCGCGCGCGACCGCGTGCGCGGCGGGAGCGCGACGCCCAAGAGGAGCAACACCCCGTGAGCACCGTGCCCCCCGCGTCCCCGCATGCCCCCGCGCCCGTCGCGGTCGCACCCGTGAAGCGCGTGGCGCCCGAGGCGCCGATGCGCGACGTCATGGGCGGCGACGCGCGCTGGGAGATCCCGTGCCTCGACCACGGGTTCGTGGCGCTTGTCGACTGCATGCCGCGCCTGGTGCCCGAGGGCAAGACCGGCGACTTCGCGATCGTCCAGGCCGCGCGCGTGAGCTACGGGCAGGGCACGAAGCAGGTGAGCGAGGACCGCGGCCTGGTGCGCTACCTCATGCGGCACCGGCACTCGACGCCCTTCGAGATGGTGGAGTTCAAGTTCCACATCGCGATGCCGATCTTCGTCGCGCGCCAGTGGATCCGCCACCGCACCGCGAACGTCAACGAGTACTCCGCGCGCTACTCCATCGTGCCCGACCGCTTCTACCGGCCCGACGTCGAGAGCGTCCGCAAGCAGTCGAAGTCGAACCGCCAGGGCGGCGACGAGCCGATCGAGGCGGGCACGGCCGAGGAGTTCCTGGGGCTCCTCGAGCGCGCCGAGGCGCACTACAAGGAGTACCTGGCGCTCACCGAGAAGGGCGTGGCGCGCGAGCTCGCGCGCGCGGCGCTCCCCGTGAGCGTCTACACCGAGTGGTACTGGAAGTGCGACCTGCACAACATCTATCATTTCCTCTCGCTGCGCATGGACCCCCACGCGCAGCTCGAGATCCAGGTCTTCGCGCGCGCGATGTACGAGCTCATGAAGCCGATCGTGCCCGTGAGCTGCGAGGCGTTCGAGGACTACCGCCTCGACGCCATGCACCTGACGAAGCTCGAGATCGAGGCCGTGCGCAGCGGCAAGCCGCTCGCCACCGAGAACAAGCGCGAGGTCGCCGAGTGGGAGGCGAAGCGCGCACGGCTCGGGATGTGACCCACGCGCCTCAGCGACGGTCGACGTCCGGTGGCTTCGCGATCAGCCCGACGAGGGGCGCGTCCGGCGCCGTCTGGATCTGCACGAGCACGATGGGCGTCGGCTGGTAGTACCGGAACCACCCTCCGGGGAACGGTCCTTCTCCGCGCTCGTCCCAGAAGGTGTCGACGTGCAGCTCGACGCTCTCGCCGGCCTTGAGGTGGTCCACGTGGCGCACGTACCGCTGGTTGAGCCAGAGGTCGAAGTTCGCGTAGCTGGTGGCGGTGGCGTTCACGAGCAGGATGGTGCCCGTCTCGAGGTTCGGGATCACCTGCACGTCGACGAGCGAGCCCTGCCCGAGCTGGAACGGGTAGGCGCGGCTGGCCTTCGTCGGGTCGTAGGGGTAGTTCTGGCAGCCCGCTGCGAGGAGCGCGGCGGCGAGCGCCGCGGCGAGCGGGCGGGCCGCGGTCGGGACGGCGTGCGGGTCGCGCTGCATCGCTGCGTAGTATCCACGAAACGGCCCCCGGCCGCGCGACATGGGCGTCGAACTCGAACCATCCGCACTCCCCCCGCGGGCGCTGTCGCGCCCGGTCGAGGAGACCGCGCGCCTGGTGCGCGCCGACCCGCGCGTGACGGCGCTGGTGCCGGGGTTCGACGCGCCGTTCTTCCAGGCCGGGCTCGCGGGCTATTCCGACGGCGCGATGCGCCTGGTGGCGCGCGCGCACGGCGCGCCGTTCTGCGTCACCGAGGCGCTGCTCGACCGCACGCTGATCAACGGCGGCAAGGGCCGGCGCAAGGAGGACCCCGACCTCATTGCGAGCGAGGTGGGCATGGGCGACCTCGACGAGAACCGCGCGGTGGGCCTCGATGACCACCCGATCGCCGGGCAGATCATGGGCAGCGAGCCCGACGAGATCGCGCGGGGCTCGGAGATCCTTGCCGGCATGGGCTACGAGGTCATCGACCTGAACCTCGCCTGCCCGGTGAAGAAGATCCGCCGGCGCGCGCGCGGCGGGCACTTCCTGGCGCACCCGGACGCGGCGATCGACCTGCTGCGCGCCGTGCGCGCGGCGGTGCCGGCCTCGATCGCGTGCACGGTGAAGCTTCGCCGCTCGTACGACGACACGCCCGAGATGGCGCATGCGTTCGAGCGGATCTTCGACGCGGCGTACGAGTGCGGGTACGCGTGGTCGACCGTGCACTGCCGCACCGTCGAGCAGCGGTACGCGGGGCCCGGGCGCTGGGAGTTCCTGCGTGACCTGTGCGCACGCCACCGCGACCGCGTGGTGTTCGGCTCGGGCGATGTCTGGACGGTGCTCGACATCTTCCGGATGATGGACGCATGCGGCGTGCAGGGCGTGAGCGTGGCGCGCGGATGCATCGGGAACCCGTGGATCTTCCGGCAGGCGCGCGAGATGATGGCGGGGCGCCCGCCCGTGGGGCCATCGATCGCCGAGCAGCGCGACGTGCTGCTGCAGCACTACCGCTTCAGCGAGGTGATCCACGGCGCGCGGCGCACGGGGCGCCACATGAGGAAGTTCGGCATCAAGTTCGCGCGGCACCACCCCCGCGCGGCCGAGGTCAAGGCCGACTTCATCCGCTGCGAGACGAGCGAGGAGTGGGCCGGTGTCATCGAGCGTCATTACGGCGCCTTGGCCGAGGCGCGCGCCGCGAACGACGGATGGGCGCCCGCCGTGGTCACCGACGCGAGCACGGCGGCGGCGATGGAGGACGCGGACACGGACTGCGGTCCCGCCGACGGCGCGTGCGGCTGAACCGCAGCGGCCGCGGGCCCGCGGGCTCGAACAGCTCGATCGCCCCCGGGACGAGCGGCCGTTCGGGGTCCGCGCGGCCCGCGACCGCCAGGGCGGGACGCGGGCCCGGCGTCCATGCCAGGCCCGCGCCGAAGCCGTCGCCCGCGCCCGCGTGCTCGGGCAGCAGGCGTTCGGGACGGGCGCTGCGCAGGTCGACGGCCCACGCGCATCCGGCGTCCTCGCCGAGGAGGTCGTCCCCCGGGGCGCCGGCGAACGCCCAGCCGTCCGCGATCGCGACGGCGGACCCGAACCCGTCGCCGTGCCGCGGTTCGTCGGACGGGGCGGGGGCGAGCACGCGCGCGAGGCCCCAGGCTTCGCCCGTGCGCCGCCAGCGCGCGACGGCCCCGCAGCGCGCGCCGTCTTCGCCGTGGGGGCGTGCGAAGGGCGCGCCCACCAGCAATTCCGCACCTGCGAGCGCGACGGAGGCACCGTGCCAACCGACCGCGCCCGCAGGTGCGCGCAAGGATTCGTGAAGCACCCATCGGCCGTCGCGGAACGCGTAGGCGTGCACCTCGCCCGCGCGCGGCGTTCCGTCGCCGGTGCCCGGTTCGCCGACGACGAGCCAGCCGCCGTCGACGGCGAGCGCCGTGCCGAACCGTGCGCTGGCGGACGGCGCGGGGGCGCGGAGCCGCGCGACGTGGCGCACGGTGCGCGCCGAGACCTCGAACACGTCGACCGCACCGGCGTCGAACGCGCCTTCGTCGGCACGCGGCGATCCGACGGCGACCCAGCGGCCGTCCGTGGCCACCGCGGCGCCGTACTGCGACGCGACCTCCGGTCCGGGGCAGGGCACCTCGACCAGCGACGCCGATCCGTCGTCGTCGACGCATGCGAGGTGCGCCTGCCCCGTGTCGCAGCCGTGCTCGCCGCAGCCTGCGTGGGGTGAACCCACCACGCAGATGCCCTGTGCCGCGGCGAGCGCGAGCCCGAATCCCGCGCCGCGCGAGCCCGAGGGCTCGGCGAGCGCGGTCCATGCCTCCGCGGGCGCATGCGGCCGCAGGACGGTGACGGCCGCGGGGCCGTCGCCGACGTCCTGGTCGCGTGCCGGGCCCGCGACAAGCCGCGTGCCCGCCCACGCCACGGCGTGCCCGAACGTGCCGGGCTGCGCGGACGGCGGCACGAGCGTCGTGGCGTGCATCCACGCGCCGGCGGAGGTTGCGATGGCGCACGCCATCGGTGCATTGAGGTGTTCCATGCCGTGCATGGTGGCCATGCCTCGGGCGGGTCCCCGGAAATCGGGCGGAAGTTCGTGCGGGATTCCCGCAAATGTGCGGGCCGAAGCCCGCGTCACCGGATCCGCCGCGGTGCGCGCCCGTTCCTACCATGCGCCCTCGCAAGGGCGTGCGCCGCGCCGCGCCGCGCCGCGCGGCGCGCGCCCCGCGCACCACCGCACGCCACGCACGGAGCGACCATGCACGCAGCGAACGAGACCTACCGCGACGGCACCACGGAGTTCGAGGGATACCTGGCGTTCGACGGCGCCGCGAACGTGCGCCGGCCCGCGGTGCTCGTGTTCCACCAGTGGTCCGGATGCTCGGCCTTCGAGCGCGAGAAGGCCGAGTGGCTCGCGGGGCTCGGATACGTCGCGCTCGCGGTCGACATGTACGGCACGGGACGCCGCGGTTCGAACCCGGATGAGAACGGCGCGCTCATGACGCCCCTGGTGCAGGACCGCGCCATGCTGCGCGCACGCGCCGCGGCGGCGCTCCGCCACATGCGTTCGCTTCCGATGGTCGACGGCGACCGCGTGGCCGCGATCGGGTTCTGCTTCGGCGGACTGTGCGTCCTCGACGTGGCGCGCGCGGGCATGGAAGGCGTCCGCGGCGTGGTGAGCCTGCATGGCCTGCTCGGCGCGCCCGATCCCGCGAAGCTGGACCGCCCGAAGGCGATGCGCGCGCGCGTGCTCGCGCTGCACGGATGGAACGACCCGATGGCGCGCCCGGACGCGGTGCTTGCCTTCGCGCGCGAGATGCACGACCACGGCGCGGACTGGCAGTTGCACGCGTTCGGCGGCTGTGGCCACGCATTCACGAATCCCGCCGCGCAGGACGCGAAGTCCGGCATGCAGTTCAACCCGCTGGCCGACGCCCGCAGCTTCGCGATGACGAAGGACTTCCTCGCCGAGGTGTTCGGACCGGCGTGGGCGACGAAGGTCACTTCCTGCCCGTGGCCCGGGTGAAAATGACCCCCGGCGTCATTCTCACGGCTTCACGACCTGCGTCACCGCCGAGCCGTCGGGCTTGCGGAACGTGACCTCGAACTGGCAGCCCCGCGCGAGCGGCAGCCTCGCGGCGCCGTCCGCGCCTGCCTTCGCGCGCGCGACGAGCTCGCCGCCCCACGCGACCTCGATCGCCGCGGGCCCGCCGCCCGGCACCTGCACCGCGTGGTCCACCGGGTCGGTGTAGAAGCGGGTGATGTTGAGCGCCGGCACCCACTCGATCTCGAACGCCCACACCAATGGGTACTTCACGTTGGTGGGTCGCCACACCGCCGCGTAGACGGCGTGCACCCAGTCGTCCGGGTCGGTCTCGGTGCGGCAGCGCTCCTCCACCCAGTCGACGCCGCGCGGGTCGCTGCCGGAATCGCCCACGTTGTGCCAGCGGTCCCACCACACCTCGACCCAGTTGTGGTTCCCCTGCACCTTCTTCCACGCGGGGCACCCCACCATGCGCGCGGGGATGCCGCACGCGCGGCATGCGTCGATCACCAGGATGCTGAGCCCGGTGCAGCTCGCCCAGCTCAGCTCCATGCTCTCGTAGGGCGACTGGTCGGGCTTCTTCCGCTTCGTCGCATGGAAGTGCACGTTCAGCATGTCGGGCAGGTGGTCGTTGATCCACCGGACCGCGTCGATCGGGTCCTTGTGCTTCCACGCCTCCTGGGTGAAGCGGTCGAAGAAATCCTGGCGCCAGTCGTCGCGCCGCTCGTTCACGCTTGCGTACGGCAGCACGTACTGGCGGAAGATCGACTCGGGGAGGTCCTTGCCCCACGGCGCCTCGCGCCGGGCGCGCTCGGCCACGCGCACGTTGCGGAGCAGGAAGTCCGCCTTCAGCGACTGGAGGTCCACCTCGGGCATCGTGCCCACGAGCCACTCCATGTCGGTGCGGAACTCGGGTTCGACGGAATCGACCGCCTTGCGGATCTCGGGCGCGTTCTCGCCCGCCCGCTCCAGGGCACGGGCGACGGCGGGATTTGCGGGCACGGCATCGGCGGGCGCGGCGCGACCGGCCGGGCGTGACGCGAGCAGGGCGGCCGCCAGCACGAGCGCGTGGGTCATCATGCGCGCAGGATAGGCCTGCGACGCAGGCCCACCAGCCCGCCTCACCAGCTCCGCTTGCCCCGTCGCCCCTGCTTGTACTTGGACCGGTCCCGGCCCTTGCGTCCGCGTTCGCCCTTTCCGGGCCCGAACCCGCCTCCCTCGCGGGGTGCGTTCCCGGCCTTCTGCTGCCGGACGTTGGTCAGGTCCTTGGGGCTCAGGGTGTCGAGGTCGCGGCGGGGCGCCAGCTTCGTCACCACGAGGTCGAGTTTCCGGGCGGCGAGGTCGATGAGCCCGATGGTCACCTGCACCCGGTCGCCGAGCCCGATCGACATCCCGCTGCGCGGCGCGATGAGCCGGCCGGTGAGCTCGTTCGTGATCCACCGGTCGGCACGCTGGGCGCCGGCGGGCAACTCGCCCACGCGCGCTGCGCCGTCCACCAGGAACTCCTCCAGGCTCAGGAACACAAGGCTCGTGCCGTTGATCCCGGTCACCAGCGCATCGAAGGTGTCCGCCAGCCGGTGCTCCTTCAGGTACTGCAGCACCAGGAAGGTCCGCAGGTCGCGCTCGGCGTCCTCGGAGTTGCGCTCGGTCTCGCTGCAGTGCATGCCGATCTTGACGAGCGTGCTCTCGTCGAGGACGCGGTCGTCGGCCTGCAGCAGGCCGCCGAGGTCGCGGCGCCTGCGCCCGCCCGTGGACCTGCCGTTGTCGGTGGCGTCGAGATAGGCCGCGAGCGCGCGGTGCACCAGGAGGTCGGGGTAGCGGCGGATGGGGCTCGTGAAGTGGGCGTAGTGCTCGCTCGCGAGCGCGTAGTGGCCGACGAGCGCCGGCGAGTACGTGGCCTTCGACAGCGTGCGCAGCACGGCGAAGTGGATGGCGCGCGCGCTCTCGCCCTCGGCCGTGGCCTGGAGCAGCGCCTGCAGGTCGCGGCGCGTCGGCTCCTCCGGAAGCCGGTACTTCGCGATGCGCGCGAACATGCGGAGGTCCTCGAGGTCGCCGAAGCTCGGCTCGGGGTGGATGCGCCGCAGGAGCGGCACGTCCATGCTGCTGAACGTGCGCGCGAGCGCCTCGTTCGCCTCGACCATGAACATCTCGATGAGCGTGTGCGTGAAGCTCGTGTCCTCGCGCTCGACGCCCGTGACGTGCCCGGCGTCGTCGAAGGCGAGGTCGACCTCGGGCAGGTTGAGCGAGATCATGCCGTCGGCGCGGCGCCGCTCGCGCAGCACGGTGGCCAGCCGGTTGGAGAGCCGCAGCGCGTCGACGACGTCCGGGTCGTACGCGGTCTCGGTCCTCGCGTGCGCGCGTGCGCGGCCGAGGTCGCCGTCGATCACGGCCTGCGCCTCGATGTAGGTGAAGCGCTTGCGGCTGCGGATCACGGTGCTCGCGAGCCGGTGCGACACGGGCTTGCCGCCGGAGTCGAACGTGATGAACACGCTCTTGCAGAAGCGGTTGACGCCCTCCTGCAGGCTGCAGATCCCGTTCGAGAGCGTCTCGGGCAGCATGGGGATCACCAGGCGCGGCAGGTACGTGCTGTTGCCGCGGTCGCGCGCGCCGAGGTCGAGCGCGCTGCCTGGCTTCACCCAGTGCGAGACGTCGGCGATGTGCACGCCGAGCTCCCACTCGCCGCGGTCGGCGTCGTGGCGGATGCTGATGGCGTCGTCGAAGTCGCGCGCGTCGGGCGGGTCGATCGTGAAGATGAGCTGGCCGGTGAGGTCGTCGCGGTCCTCCCACGGGCCGTTCGCCTCGCGGTCGAAGCGGCGCGTCGCCTCGCGGGCCTCGTCCATGGCCTCGTCCGCGAAGCCGGTCTTCAGGTGATGCACGTCGATGACGGCACGCGTCTCGACGTCGGGCCGGCCGGCCTCGCCGAGCACCTCGGTGATGACGCCCTCGGCGAAGTCGAGATCGGTGGGGTAGCGGATGATCTCGAAGACCACCTTGTCGCCCTGCTTGGCGCCCTTGGCGCCGGGGTCGCGCACGACCACGGGGTCGCGCAGCGAGCGGCCGTCTGGAATCACCAGCCACTCGCGCCCGTCCTTCGTGAGCGTGCCGGCGAATCGCGAGTGCCCGCGCTCGAGCACCTCGACCACGCGGCCCGTGGGCCCGTCCTGCGCGCCCTTGCCGCCGCGGCGGTCGGAGCCGCCGCCCTTGCGCACGACGCGCACGCGCACGCGGTCGCCGTTGAGCGCGTCCTTCGTCATCCCCGCGGGGATGAAAAGGTCGCCCTCGCGCGTGGATCGGTCGGGCACCAGGAACCCGAAGCCGCGCGGATTCAGCTTGAGCCGGCCCTCGACCTCGTCTCCGAAGCGCGGCAGCCGAAGCTTGCCGTCGCCGCTGACCTCGACGCGACCCTCCTCGACGAGCATCTCGACCGCGCGCTCGAACGCCTCGGCGTCGTCGGCGTCGACGCGCATCTGGCGACGCACCTCGGCCACCTCGGTGGGCCGGTAGTTGTCGTACGCGAGGTGGTCCTGGATGCGCTGGATGAAGCGGAGCGGCACGCCCCGGAGCCTACCCGTGCGTCATCGCGACCGACCGCCGCGGCGCGTGCCGGGCGCGCGATTGGCGGAAGGCTTCGCGGGTGCGCGTGCCGCGGGCTTCGCGGCGGCGCGCGCGTCGCCCTTCGGCGCCGTGCCGCGCGGCTCGCCGCGCTGGCGGCGGATGGCGTCGCGGAGGTT
>CAMDUT010000084.1 GCA_945877905.1 Phycisphaera mikurensis NBRC 102666
CGGCATGAACGTCGAGAGGAGCGTGTCGAGCTTCATGGAATGCCTATCGTCAACCGAGCGCCACGCGCCCCGTGGAATCCCCGAACCGTTCGAGCCGCGCGCCCATCCGCTCGGCAAGCGACAGGTGGAGGTTGCAGAGCGGCGTCCCGTGCGGGGCCCTGAGCACGCTGCCGCCCGCGACGCCCGTGGCCGGGCCGCCCGCGACCAGCACGGGCAGGTCGTCATGGTTGTGCCGGTTGCCGTCCGTGATGGCGCCGCCGTACAGGACGACGGTCGAGTCGAGCAACGAGGCCCCGTCCTCGCGGGTGCGGTCAAGCGCGCGCAGGAACGCGGCGAACCGCTCCGCGTGGAAGCGGTTGATGCGGGCGAAGGCCTCCATCTTGGCGGCGTCACCCCCGTGGTGCGACACGTCATGGTGCCCGGACGACACGCCCACCTCGGGGTACGGCCGGTTCGAGCCCTCGTTCGCCAGCATCAGGGTCGCGACGCGCGTCGCGTCGGTGCGGAACGCCAGCGCCAGCACCTCGCCCAGGAGGTCGACCCGGCCGGCCATCGTCGTCGGCGCGTCGGCGAAATCGGGCAGCGTGGTGCCCGGGTCCAGGTGCGCCCCGGCGTCGGCGTCGAGCCGGCGCTCGAGGTCACGGACGCCGTCGAGGTACTCGTCCAGGCGACCGCGGTCCGAGGAACCGAGCCGTGCGCCCAGCTCCCGGGCCTGCGAGACCGCGCCGTCAAGCACCGACCGCCGGACGCGCTCGCGCGCGGAGCGAGCCTCGGGCGACTCGCCCGTGCGGCCGAACACGCGGTCGAACGCCTTGCGAGGGTCGGTCTCCTTGCCGTTGGGCAGGTTGTCGGCCTTCCACGAGATGTTCGCGCTGTACGCGCACGAGTAGCCCGAGTCGCAGTTGCCGGCGGTCATGGGAGGCTCGGACCCGAGCTCCAGCGAGCGCAGCCGCGTCGGCCGCGCGCCCCGCGCGACCGCATCCGCGATCTCCTGGTCGATCGAGCGGCCGTTGCGGATGTCGTCGCCGGCCGTCTTGCGCGGGTGGGCCCCGGTGAGGAAGCACGCCGCGCTCCTGGCGTGGTCGCCGGGCCCGTCGCCGAGGGCGGCGGCGTTGGCATGGGTGAGCCCGGTGTGCATGGCGATGCGCCCGCGGAACTCGGCGAGCGGCTCGAGCGATCCGGTCGCGTGCCAGGTCGTGAGCCCCTCGACGGGCGTGGGCCACGCCGCCGGGTTCACGCCGTTGGGGAAGAAGAGGAACGCGGTGCGCCGCGGCGGCGCCACCGCCGCCGACATGGCCGCGGCGGTGCGACCGATCGCCAGCCCGCGCGGCGCCATGGCCTCGAGCCATGGAAGCGCGATGGTGGCGCCGATCCCCCGGAGCACCGTGCGGCGATCGACGATCGGGGCGCGCATGGCATGAAGTCTAGGGGGTGGGGTCGCGGAACCGGAACGCCCGGCTCGTCACGATGCCATGCACCAGGTCCTCGAACCGGCCGCGCGCCCGCGCCTGCGCCGCCAGCGCGTCGAGCCACGGATCGTCGGCGTCGGCCATTCCCCGCCCGAGCGCATAGGTGGCCAGGTGCCTTGCCAGCGAGCGCTCGAACCCGAGCCCCTCGCCGACGAGCGCCGCGACGGCACCGGCCCCCTCGAGGACGCGCCCGTCGGGAAGCGCCGTCACGTCGTCGACGGCAAGGCCGTCGGCCTCCGCGCGCAGCCGGCCGACGGGGTCGAACCGCTCGAAGGCGAGGCCGATGGCGTCCATCCGTACGTGGCATGAGGCGCAGTCGGGGTTCGATCGGTGCATGGCCATGAGTTCGCGGATCGAACGACCTGCCCGGCCCTTCGCATCCTCGGGAATCGACGGCACGCCGGGCGGCGGCGGCGGCGGTGCGGCATCCGCCATCGCCTCGAGCACCCACTTGCCGCGCTTCACGGGGCTGGTCCGGTCCGGGTTGCTCGTCGCAAGCAGCACCGCGGCGTGCCCGAGCACCCCGGGCGGGCGCTCGGGCGGAACGCTGCACGCGAACCACTCGCCCGACGCGGCGGCGTCCTCGGGAACCGCGAACCCATAGTGGGCCGCCAGCCGCGGCGAGACCTCCGTCGACCGTGCCTCGATCAGCGCACGCACGGGAAACTCGCCGCTCACGACGCGCGCGAACAGCCGCTCGGTCTCCAACCGCATGTCGGTGCGCAGTGCCGCGTCCACGCCCTTGAACCGTGCGCCGTCGATGAACCGCCCCTCGAGCCGGTCGACCGCGAGCCATTGCACCGCGAAGCGCCGGGCGAGCGACCCAGCCCGCGGGTCGGCGAGCATCCGGGTGGCCTGGGCGCGCAGCCCGTCCTCGGACGCGAGCGACCCGCCCGCGGCCGCCGCCCGCAGTTCGGCGTCCGGCACGCTCGACCATAGGAAGAACGCGAGCCGCGACGCCACCTCGTCACCGGAAAGCGCGCGGCCGCCGGCCGGCGCCGGCTCCTCGATCCGAAGCAGGAACCGCGGGTCGACCAACACCATCGTCGCGAGCGCCCGCGCGGCGGGCTCCCATCCGACGTCGGGGCCCACGGCGGCCGACGCCCGCTCGGCGAGCGAGCGCACCGCTGGCTCCGCAAGCCCGCGCCGGAACAAAGCCTCGCCCCACGCCCGCGCGGCAGCGACCAGCCGCGCGGGCACGTCGCCCTCGCCGCCCGCTCGGGCAAGCGACTCGGCGGGCACCGACTGCGCCACCCGCTCGGCCGCATCGACGAACCGCTCCACCGCGAGCGTCGGAAGCGCCAGGGTGTCCGAAGTGGTGTCGAACCCCTCGCCGACGTCGTCGGGGGGAAGCAGCGCTTCGACCGCCCGGCCATCGATGCGCTCGATGCCGAACACGTCGCGGATCGCGCCCGCCCACTGCGCCCGGTTGAGGCGACGGACCGCGGGAACCTCTCGGCGCGCCGGCGGGACCACCGCATCGATGGCCCGGGTCGCGGCGGCATACGCGGCGTCGGCCGGCCGGGTCGGCTCGTCCAAGGGCGGCATGTCGCGCCGTGCCAGCCGCCTGCGCACCGCCCTGAGCACGCCCTCATCGATGCGACCCGCGGCCGCCGGCCCCGCGAGCTCCGCCCCGCCCTTCGATCGCTTCCCGCGATGGCAGTCCACGCAGTGCGCCTCGAGCACCTCGCGCACGTCACCGGGAAGGTCGACCTCGACCGCCCGGCCGCCACCCACCCCCGTCGCAAAGGCAACGACGAGGGCCGCGACCATCGGTCAGCCCTTGCTCCGCCCGCGCGCGGGGCCTGCCCCGGCCCCGTCCGCACCCTCGTCCGGACGGAACACCCGCTTGGCCGTGCGGCCCACCACCTGGCAGGACGCCGCGTCGAACGCGCCCGACACGATCCCGCCCGCGATGGGCACCAGCCGCGAGACTCGGGTCGACCCCTGCGCCGCGCCCTTCACCAGGAGCTTCGTGCCCACTTCCTTCCGGATCTCGGCGACGCCCTTCTTCGACACGCCCTCGAGCGCGCGCATGGCCAGGTGCCGCCCCAGGCTGATGCCTGCGCCCTTGAGGAGCTTCGACGCCGTCGCATCGCCCACCAGCGCCAGCAGCACCATCGCGCGCACCCGGTCCGACCGCGGGTCATGGCCGTAGATGCACGCGATGGCGCCCGCCATGCGGGCCTGGATCAGCCACGATGCCGCCACCGAGCCGGGGATCGCGATCGGCAGCGTCAGCACCCCGCCGAGCCCCGTGACGAACCCGGCGGTGAAGTTCTTGGTGGTCTCCCACCTGATGAGCGCGTCGACGCGTGCGTCGTCGTCCCGGTACCCGACGTCGAGCCGGTAGCGCTCCGCCAGGTCCACCGCGCTCGAGAGCGGCGACACGCCCGACATCGACTTCTCGGCCAGCCACTCCGCCAGCCGCATCGCGTCCCGACCGACCTTCTTCGCGTCCATCAAGGAAGCGTAACGGCGAGTGCAGCCCAGGATGCGCGAACGCCGATGCATTGGACCGCGGCGGAGTCCGCGACCGCGCCCACCGGCGTCCGGCGTGCGCCGGGGCCGCGGGGGGCCGGGAACGTCACGGGAGGCCAGGATGGCTGCACACGAGGCGGAGGGACCGCGATCGCCATGGAGGCTGGTCGCGTCGAACGGGTTCGGGATGTTCATGCTGGGGATCGCGCTCGCACTGGGCGGGGCGTTCGCGTCGCAGTCGCTCGCGCGTGCGCTGGTGGCCATGCGGTCGCAGAGCAGCATCAGCGTGAAGGGATCGGCAAGCACCGACGTCAAGGCCGACCTCGCGAGCTGGTCCGCGACGGTCCAGGTGTCGGCCGAGACGCAGGACCAGGGCGCCATGCGGCTCAGGGAGGCCATGGAGCGCGTCGAGCGGTACGTGCAGGGGAACGGGTTCGCGGCGGACGAGTGCACCGTCTCGGCCGTGCGCGTGCGCGCCGTGATGCGCAAGAACGAGAAGGGAGCCGACACCAACGAGGTCGAGCGGCACGAGCTCACCCAGCACCTCGCGGTGAAGACCCCGAAGGTCGAGGCGGTCGAGCGCATCGCCCGGTCGATCACCGACCTCCTGCGCGACGGCGTGCCGGTGGCCAGCTCGGCGCCCGTCTACACGATCTCGAGCATCGAGGACCACAAGATGCGGCTCCTCGACCAGGCGACGCGCAACGCCATGGACCGCGCGCGCACGCTCGCCTCGAGCAGCGGATCCGGCGTCGGTGCGCTCCTCAACGCGAGCCAGGGCGTGGTGCAGGTGCTCGCGCGCGGGTCGATCGACGGCGGAGACTGGGGCGAGTACGACACGTCCACCGTCGACAAGACGATGCGCGTGGTCGTGAGCCTCGAGTACGCGGTGCGGTGAGCGCACGGACCGGCGCGGACGGCGCGCTCGCGCTCGCGCCGCCCGCGCCAGCCGTCACAGGACCAGCATCGCGTCGCCGAAGCTGTAGAAGCGGTAGCCCTCGCGCTGCGCGAGCGCGTACAGCCCCTTCAGGCGGTCGAGCCCGGCGAACGCACCCACCAGCGCGAGCAGCGTGCTGCGCGGCAGGTGGAAGTTCGTCATCATGGCATCGACGTGCCGGAAGCGGTGCCCCGGCGCGATGAGGATGGAGGTCTCGCCGCCCGCGCCGTGCGCGGGCACCGGGTCGGGCAGGGACTCGAGCGCGCGCACCGTGGTCGTGCCGACCGCGACGATCCGCGGGCGCGGCCGTGCCGCGAGCATCGCGGCCGTCGCGGGCGGCACCTCGAAGCGCTCCGTGTGCATCGGGTGCGCGGAGAGCGTCGCCGCGTCCACGGGCCGGAACGTGCCCGCGCCGACGTGGAGGATGAGCTCGGCCCGGCGCACGCCCCGGGCATCGAGCGCCGCGAGCAGGCCTTCGGTGAAGTGCAGGCCGGCGGTGGGCGCCGCCACCGAGCCGCGGCGCGCCGCGTCCGCGTACACCGTCTCGTACTCCGCGCGGTCGGCGTCGTCGTCGCCGGCCTCGTGCCGGTCCTCGCGCGAGCGCAGGATGTACGGCGGCAGCGGCGTCCAGCCGCTGCGCTCGATCACGGCCGCGGCATCGCCGCCGACCGGGCCGGCCACGAGCCGCACGCGCCATGCCTCGGCGTCGCGCGCGACCAGCTCGATCGCGTCGCCAGCGGCCGCTCCGTGCGGCGCGACGAGCGGCAGCCGGTCGCCCGCCGCGAAGCGCTTCGCCCGCCGCAGCAGCATGCGCCACGTGCCGTCGGGCATCGGCTCGAGCAGCAGCCCCTCGGTGGCGTCGGTGCGAAGCCGCGCGCGCAGCACGGAGGTCCGGTTCACGACGAGCGCGTCGCCGGGCCCGATCCACCGGGGAAGGTCCCGGACGTGCGCGTGCTCCACGGTGCCGGCCGCGCGGTCGACCACCATGAGGCGTGCGGCGTCGCGCGGGTGCGCGGGCGCGGTCGCCACGTGGCGCTCGTCGAACGGGTAGTCGAGCTCGTCGGCGCGGAGGTCTTGCACGGCTCAGGCCTCGCCCGCGGGCGGCGCGCTCGTCACGCGCGCGTCGGCGGCCAGCCTCGCTCCGCGTGCCCAGTCCCTGAACGCCATGGCCTTGCCGCCCGGCGCCTGCACCTCCAGCAGCCGGACCGCGCCGCGGCCGCAGCCGAGCGTGCCGTCCGGGCGCAGCGTCCCGGCCGGGGGCGCGTCGCCGGCGACCTCGACGCAGCGGCGCACGGCGAGCGCGGCTCCGTCGACGGCGATGGCGCAGCCCGGCCACGGGTTCAGCCCGTTGATGCGCGCGCGCACGAGGCGCGCGTCCAGCGAGAGGTCCACCCACGCGTCCGCGCGCGAGAGCTTGCGTGCGCGCGTGGCGCGCGACTCGTCCTGCGCGCGCGGCTCCGCGTGGCCATGCCGCCATCCCGCGAGCACCGACGCCATGACGGCGGGCCCGAGCCCCGCCAGCGCGTCGTGCAGCTCGCCCGCCGTCTGCTCGGCGCCGATCGCGTAGGGCTCCATCGCGAACACGGCGCCCGCATCCATGCGCTCCGCGAGCGCGATGACCGAGATGCCGGTCGCGGGGTCGCCCTCCATGAGGGCGCGCTGGACGGGCGCCGCGCCGCGCCAGCGCGGCAGCAGCGAGCCATGCAGGTTCACGGCGAACGCGCCCTCCAACAGCTCGGGCGAGAGCTTCTGGCCGAACGCCACCACGACCATCGCCGGCGAGGGCTGCGGTCGCCCCTGCGCCGCCGCGCGGGCGGCGGCGGCGACCGCCGCCTCGCGGATCGCGTCGCGGTCGCCCGGCGCGTTGCAGTCGGGCGTGCGCAGGAGCGGCAGCCCGCGCTCGAGCGCGAACGCGCTCACCGGCGTGGGGGTGAGCTGCTTGCCCCGCCCCGCGGCCCGGTCGGGCTGGCTCACCACCAGCGCCACGCGCCCCGCGTCCGCCAGCATGCCGAGCGTCGGGAGCCCGAACGCACCCGCGCCGAGGAACACGACGTCGGGCAGCGACTCCTCGCGACGGTGGCCCGGGTTGCGGGTCGGCGCGGCCTCAGCCATCCTCGCCCGCCGACAGCTTGAGGTCCTTCAGCGCGCGCCGCACGCGCAGCCGATCGATCGGGTTCATCTTGTCCGTGATGAGGACGCCCTCGAGGTGGTCGAACTCGTGCTGCCAGACGCGCGCGGCGAGCGCCGAGCTCGTCTCGGTGAACTCGTTGCCCTCGAGGTCGAGCGCGCGGATCGTGACGGTCGTCGGGCGGCGCACCGAGCCGCGGATCCCCGGCAGGCTGAGGCAGCCCTCCTCCATCGGCTCGAGGTCTCCGGCGACGTCGACCAGCACCGGGTTGAGGTACGCACGCCGCGCCACGTCGCGCTCGGAGGTCCCGGTGACGAAGATGCGCAGCGACTCGCCGACCTGCGGCGCGGCCAGGCCGGCGCCGTCCTCGGCGTCCATCGTCGCGAACATCTCGGCGACCAGCGCGCGGATCGAGGCGTCGATCCGGGCCACCGGCAGCGCGCGACGGCGGAGCACCGGGTCCGGGTACAGCACCACCCGGCGGGCGGCCGCGGGTCCTGCTGGGGCGTGATCTGCCATCGCGGGCCGATGCTACGCTACGGAGTCCAAGCAGCAGGAGGACCCGGACGTGATCTTCGGTTGGCGCAAGGATGAAACTGCCGCGGCGGCCGCGTTCGAGCCGCAGCCCGACAAGGCCCGGAAGTTCTTCGAGCACGCGAGGACGGTCGGCGAGGCCGACCAGCTCGAGTACTCGCTGCAGCTGTGGGCCAACGGGCTGAAGCTCGATCCCGCCAACCTCGAGGCGCACGAGGGCATGTACCAGGTCGCGTGCAAGTACCACGGCGCGGGCAGCACGCCCGCCTCCGGGAAGGACCTGCGCGAGATCGAGGGACCGGGACCCGTCGACAAGATGGTGGTCGCCGAGTACTGCTGGATGCGCGACCTGAACAACGCGACCCTCGCGCTCAAGTTCCTCCAGCAGGTCGGCAAGGCGCAGCAGTTCGCGGTGTCCCCGTGGATCGCGCCCAAGGCGCTCAACATCCTCCGCGGCGTGATGAAGGCGAAGCCGCAGAAGAAGGTCTGGCTGCAGGCGATGGAGATCTTCCAGGCCGCGCAGGCGTTCGACGAGGCGTTCGCGTGCGGCGGCGAGGCGCAGCGCCTCGACCCCGCAGACTCGAACCTCGAGCACACCATGCGCCAGCTCACCGCGGCGCGGGCCATCAAGCAGGGCGGCTACGAGAAGACCTTCGGCCAGGCCGGCGGCTTCCGCAACCAGGTGCGCGACTCCGAGCGCCAGCGGCAGCTCGAGGCAGCGAACAGCATCTCTGGCGCCGGCGGCGGCACCGAGACCGCGATGGAGAAGGCTCGCCAGGACTACGAGGCGAATCCGGCCTCGCCCGACACCATCAACAGATACGCCACGCTCCTGCGCAAGCGCGGCCAGGGCGACGACGAGGCCAAGGCCATCGAGGTCTACATGGCCGGGTACAAGGCGATCAACGAGTACCGCTTCAAGATGGGCGCCGACGACCTGCGCATCGCCGCCCTGCGCAGGGCCGAGCGCACCGCGCGCGAGCAGCTCGACCAGGCCCCCGACAACCCGGCGCTGCAGGCCGCGCACGACAAGGCCCGCACGGCGCTGCTCGACCTCGAGGGCGAGGTGTTCCGCGAGCGCGTCACCAAGTACCCGACGAACCGCGAGTTCAAGGCCGACCTCGGCCGCATCGAGTACGAGCTCGGCCGCTACGAGGACGCCATGGCCGCGTTCCAGTCCGCGAAGGACGACCCGAAGCTGCGCGTCAACAGCGCGTGGATGCTCGGCCGCTGCTTCGCGAAGGAAGGCTGGCACTCCGAGGCGGCCAGCGAGTTCAAGGAGGCGCTCGCCGCCATCGACTCGACGCAGGCCGACAAGGAGCTCGAGATCCGCTACGACCTGATGCTCTCGCTCATGGAGCTCGCGCGCGCGGAGAAGTCCTCCGCGCACGCCAAGGAGGCGGCCGAGATCTGCAGCGCGATCATCCGCAAGAACATCGGGTTCAAGGACGTGCGCGCCCGTCGCAAGGAAGTGGACGAGCTCGTCCGCACGCTCGGCTGATGCGCCCGAGTCGGACGGTCGCCCGTGCGTGCGCCGCGGCCGTGCTGGCCGTCCTGCCCGTGGGCTGCGCCGAGCGGCTGATGCCCACCCCCGTCGGGTTCTCCGAGGCCGGGGGCGACCCCTTCGCCCGGACCCCTGCGAGCGCCCGCACCGACGAGGTCAGGCTCTTCGTGGCCTCGAACCGCGGCGTGCGGGCCGGCGCCCGTGCCGAGGAGTACTTCACGAACGGGCGCACGGAGCAGCTCCGGCTGGGGACGATGGGGGTCGCCATCGCGGGCGACGGGATGCCCTGGCCCGAGCTCGCGGCGGTCTCGCGGACCTGGCCGCGCGAGGACGGGCCGGAGGTGGAGCTTCGGTCGATCGACGATTTCGGCCCGGTCTGGCAGGGACTCGCCGCGATCACCCAGGACCAGCCGGCCGACACGGAGGTGATCGATCGCTTCGTGACGGCGGTCGGCGCCGACCTCGCGGCGAGCGCGTCGAAGCAGATCTACGTCTTCGTCCACGGCTTCAACACCACGGTCCCCGGCAACGCGGCGGTCGCGGCCTGCATGTTCCACTACCTCGGGCGCGACGGCGCGTTCCTCTGCTTCGAGTGGCCCTCGCGCGGCGACCTCTTCGGCTACCAATCCGACAAGGCCTCGGCCGCGGCCTCGACGCGGATGTTCCGGCAGCTCCTCATCCGGCTCGCCGCGCGCACGGGCGCGGACCGCATCCACGTGCTCGCGCACAGCGCGGGCGCGCCGGTCGCGGTCGATGCCTTCCTCGAGCTGCGCCTCATGCACTCCCAGGAGCCCGCCGGGAAGGTGCGCGAGCGATACCGCCTCGGCCGGCTGGTGCTGGTGGCGCCGGACATGGACCTCGGGGAGTTCCGGGACGCCGTCGCCGACGGCGCCACCGAGCTCCCGGAGCGCGTGACCCTCTACGTGAACAGCAACGACAAGGCGCTCGACATCGCGAGCTGGATCGCCGGGTTCGCGCGGCTCGGCCAGCCCCTGGGCGTGCTCACGCCACGCCAGGTCGAGTTCCTCGAGGACGACGCGAACGTCGACCTCGTGGACGTCGCGGGCGCCGAGCGCACGTTCGGCAGCTGGCTCGGGCACAGCTACTTCCACGAGGACCCGTGGGTGAGCACCGACGTCCTGATGGCGCTCTCCACCCCGCTCCACCCGCTTGACCGCGGCCTGCAGCGCGACGACGAACGCAAGGTGTACGCCTTCGGCGCGTCCTACGCGACCCGCGCGCAGGACGCCGCCCGCAAGGCGTTCCCGTCCGCCGCCCCCGACGCCACGAAGCCATGACCGAGCCCCGCGCCATCGCGATCGTCCCGGCCCGCCACGCGAGCACGCGATTCCCCGGCAAGCCGCTCGCCGCCGACACGGGCAAGCCGATGATCGTGCACGTGCTCGACCGCGTCGCCGAGTGCCGCACGGTGGGCCGCATCATCGTGGCCACCGACGACGACCGGATCCGCGCCGCCGTGGAGGCCGCGGGCTTCGAGGCGCGCATGACGCGCGCGGACCACCCCAACGGCACGAGCCGCGTCGCCGAGGTCGCGCGCACCGTCGAGGAGGACCTCGTCGTCAACGTGCAGGGCGACGAGCCGCAGATCGAGCCCGGGCTCGTCGACCGCACCGTGCGCGCGCTCGCCGCGCGGCCGGACATGCCGATGGCGACGCTCGTGTCGCCCTTCGCGCCAGGCGAGGACCCGGCCAACCCGAACATCGTGAAGTGCGTGGTCGGCGTCGACGGCCGCGCCCTCTACTTCAGCCGCAGCCTGATCCCCTTCGACCGCGACCGGGCACCCGGCGCCGCGGCGCCGCGCAAGCACGTCGGCCTCTACGTGTATCGCCGCGCGTTCCTCGAGACGTTCGTCGCGCTCGCGCCCACCCCGCTCGAGGTCACCGAGAGCCTCGAGCAGCTCCGCGCCCTCGAGCATGGGCACCCGATCCTCTGCGCCGAGGGCGAGGCCCATTTCACGGGCATCGACACGCCCGAGCAGTACGCGGCGTTCGTGGCGCGGATGCGCGGCCGGGCGCCCGCTACGACCCCTCGATCTCCTTGACCCACGCCTGCGCACGCCGGCGCCGCGCCGGGTCGCGGTCGCGGTCGGCCATCGCGCGCAGTCGTTCCAGCGCCGCCCGGCACCTGAGCTGCCCAAGCGCCGCGCCCGCCGACATCGCGGTGCGCTCCTCCGGGTCCTCCACCAACTTCACGAGGAACGCCTCCGCGGTCGCGCGAACCTCGCCGTCCGCGCGTTTGGCGAGCTCCGCCACCGCGTCCACCGCCGTCGGCCGCGCCCGGTCCGCGATTCCGAGCGCGCACCGCGCCTGCGCGGCGGGCAGGTCCGAGGCATCGCCGAACCGCGCCACGAACCGCAGCGCGGCCTGCGACACGGACTCGCCGTGGCTCGCCTCGGCCACCATCGGCCGC
>CAMDUT010000085.1 GCA_945877905.1 Phycisphaera mikurensis NBRC 102666
CCCTCGGCGGCGTCTTCCACGTAGAGGAACTCGCGGCTCGCGCTGCCGGTGCCCCAGCACAGGATGTGGTCGGCGTTCGCTTCCTGCGCCTCGACGCACTTGCGGATGAGCGCGGGAATGACGTGCGACGTCTGCAGGTCGAAGTTGTCCCACGGGCCGTAGAGGTTGACGGGCAGCAGGTACGCCGAGGCCAGCCCGTACTGGCGGCGGTAGCCGTCGAGCATCACCATCGCGGCCTTCTTCGCGACGCCGTACGGCGCGTTCGTCTCCTCGGGGTAGCCGTCCCAGAGGTGCTCCTCGCGGAATGGAACCGGCGTGAACTTCGGGTACGCGCAGATGGTGCCGGTCTGCACGAACTTCGTGATGCCGTGCAGCCGCCCGTGCTCGACGAGGTGCAGCGCCATCGCCATGTTGGCGAAGAAATAGCGCCCGGGGTTCGCCTGGTTGGCGCCGATGCCGCCGACCTCGGCCGCGAGGTGGATCACGACGTCGGGCTTCGCGTCACGGTAGAGGCGCACCACGTCGGCCTCGCGCGTGAGGTCATAGTCGCGCCGGCGCGGGACGAACACGTCCTTCGCGCCGCGAGCCGAGAGGCGGTCGACGACGGCGCGGCCGAGGAAGCCGGCGCCGCCGGTGAGGAGGATGCGGGAGGTGGCGAGGTCCGTGGGCATGCCGGGGGAAGTGTCCCATGGCGCCCGAGGTCGTGCCGAGGTGCGTGGGCTAGCATCCGTGTCGCATGAAGAAGGCCCTCATCACCGGCATCACCGGCCAGGACGGCAGCTACCTCACGGAACTCCTGCTTTCCAAGGGCTACGAGGTCCACGGCATCATCCGGCGCAGCTCGAGCTTCAACACCGAGCGCATCGACCACGTCTACCAGGACCCGCACCTGGCGGGGTCGCACCTCAAGCTGCACTACGGCGACCTGAACGACGGCAACAACCTGTCGAACGTCATGCGCATGGTCGAGCCGGACGAGGTCTACAACCTCGGCGCGCAGAGCCACGTGCGCGTGAGCTTCGACATGCCGATCTACACGGCCGATACCGATGCGCTGGGGGCCCTCAAGATCCTCGAGGCGGCGCGCGTCTTCGAGGCGCAGTCGGGAAAGAAGATCCGCTACTACCAGGCGTCGAGCAGCGAGATGTTCGGCAAGGTGCAGGAGGTCCCGCAGCGGGAGACCACGCCGTTCTGGCCGCGCTCTCCGTACGGGTGCGCCAAGGTCTTCGCACACTGGATCACGGTGAACTACCGCGAGAGCTACGGGATGCACGCGTCATGCGGCATCCTCTTCAACCACGAGAGCCCGCGCCGCGGCGAGACGTTCGTGACGCGCAAGATCACGCGCGCGGTGGGGCGCATCAAGCTGGGGCTGCAGAAGAAGCTGTACCTCGGCAACATCGACGCCCTGCGCGACTGGGGCTTCGCGGGCGACTACGTCGAGGCGATGTGGCTCATGATGCAGCAGCCCGAGCCGGACGACTACGTGATCTCGACCGGCAAGATGATCAGCGTCCGCGAGTTCTGCGAGCTGTCGTTCGGCCACGTGGGCCTCGACTACCGCGACTTTGTCGAGATCGACCCACGTTACTTCCGCCCGGCCGAAGTCGAGCAGTTGCTCGGCGACTGCTCGAAGGCACAGAAGAAGCTCGGGTGGAAGCCGAAGGTCGACGTGAAGGCGCTGGCCGTCATGATGGTCGAGCACGACCTCGAGCTCGCGCGGCGCGAGAAGACGCTGCGCGACGCCGGCCACGTGCTGCCGGATTCGACCGGGCACGACCAGTGAGGCCGGGCGGGAGCGCCGCGCCGGGAATCACCTCAACGTCGCCAGGTACTCCACCACGTCCCGCACCTCGGCGGGGGTGAGCATCGAGCCCATCGCCGGCATCGAGCTGACGGGGCCGAACCCCTCGGCGACCTTCGCGTTCGGGTCGACGAGGCTCGCGACCAGCCCTCGTCGGTCGTAGCGGCCGCCGACGCCCGCGAGGCTTGGCGCCGCGTGGCCGCCCGTGCCCTCGACCATGTGGCAGCGCAGGCACGCGGCGGCACTGTGGAAGTTCACGATCTGCCGGCCCCGCTCCGCGTCGCCGCCTTCCTCGCAGAGCACCCAGGCGCCCAGCGCGTCCTTGCCGGCGAGTGACGCCCGGAACGCCTCGGCGCGCGGCTTGAGCGCCTCGCGTACGTCCGCCGCGGCAAGCACGTCCACCGCGAGCGCCGCAGGCAGCGTTCTGTCGCGGAGTGCCTCCAGGCGCGCCCCGATCGCGGCGTCGGCGCCGGGCGTGCCGAGCGTCGCGAGTGCCGCGAGGGCGGACTGCCGCTCGGGCACGGAGGCCTTCTCGAGCGCGTCGACGAGCATCGCCTCGCCGCGGGTCGGGTCGGTGCGCGCGATCACCGAACGGGCCTGCGCCCGCAGCCGGGGCTGGTCGGACGCGAGTGCGGCGTCGAGCGCCTCGCGGAGGTTCGCGTCGCGGTCCTGCGCCAGCTGCGTAAGGCACGCGATGCGCTCGTCCACGGGCTTGCCGGCATCGATGACCGCCGCAAGCGCAGCGCCCGAATCCATGGCCACGCCGTGCTTCGCGGCCAGCTCGCGCGCGACGGTTCGCACCGCTGCGGGGGCGTTGGTCGCGAGGCTCGGGAGCCGCTGCTTGAGCACGGCCAGGTACGCCTCGCGCGAGCGCCCGGCCGCATCCACCGGCCGCCAATGCCCGATCACGCGGTCGCGTGGCGACGGCTGCAGGAAGTCGGCGAGGGCCTCCATGGCCTCCAGGCGCGCGGGCGTCGGGAGGGCCGGGTTCGACGCCATCGATGCCAGCGCCGCGGCCTGCTCGGGGCCGCCGAGGCGCAGGTTCGCGTTGATCACGCGGCGCAGGAGGGGCATGGCCGTGAGGTCGCCCGCGAACGCGCCGATCGGCTGTTCACGCCGTCCGTCGGGGTGCACCACGCCGATCGCGAGGTGGTTTCCGCCGCCACCCTGGAACGACCGCGCCTCAAGCAGCACGCGGTCGCCTGACTTCAGCGCGATGGTGCCGCGCTGCGCGGGCTGCGACTCGAAGTCGCCCGGGTTCACGTAGCCCTCGATGCGCGCGACGGGCTTCAAGTGGGCGGGGTCGCCGTCCGCCGACGCGAGCAGCAGCCCGTCGTCGTCGCTTGCGACCGCGAAGACGTAGTCGCCTTCGGCAGGCGCGACGAACGCGCCGGTCACGCGCTGGACGTAGTCGTTTCCGGCCTTCGCGAACCCGGTGGCCTCCTCGACGGTCTCGCGCCGGTCGGGGGCCGTGGCCCACACGGGGTCGGACGCGAGCTGCGCGGCGGTGAAGCCTGGCTTCGACAACCAGAGCTGGCGCTCGAACGTGGGCTTCTGCCCCTGGCTCGCGGCGTCGGCGATGGCGCGCTCGTCGGGCGCGAACTTCGCGGCCAGCGCTGCGAGCGCGGGCATCGCCTCGGCGATCGGCAGGTCGTTGATGGCGCGCGCCGCCTCGGTGGCCACGCGCAGGTCGGGGTCATGCAGGAGGCGCGCAAGCTGCGGGTCAGCGGTGCGGCGCATCGCGAGGACCGCGGCCAGCCGGTTCTGCGGGAACTGGTCGGACGCGAGCTCGCGAACGCGGTCAGGCTGGCCCATGCCGACGAGTCCCATCACGGCCGCGTGTCGCAGGAACGGGTCCTGGTCCTCGTTCTCCCAGATGACCGCGGCGATGTTCGGCATGGCGTCGGCATGGCGCAGCTTGCCGAGCGCGATGCACGCCTGGGCGCGCACGCGTAGGTCGTCGTCGGTGAGCAGGCTCACGAGTGGCCCGGCGGCGGCCGCAAGACGCGCGTCGCCTGCAAGTCGCGCGGCCAGGCGCCTGAGTTCGGGTTCCGCGTCTTCGAGCATCGCCACGACTGCGCCGTCGGCCTCGGCGTTGCGCGCGCCCGCGGCGGCCGCGTGCCGCGCCTGCACCCCGAGCGCCCACAGCGCGTGGAGCCGGGGCGCGGTCTCGTCCTTCGCGTCGCGGGCGAACTCGGCGAGCCGTCCCGTGACGCGTGCACCGCGCGACGCGAGCTCGAGGTGCGCGCGCTGGCGGATCCGGATGTCGGGGTGCGCCAGGCACTGGAAGAGCAGGGTGTCGTCGTGCTTCGCGAACCCCTCGCGCACCAGGTTCTGCGCGGTGCGGATGTTGACGTCCTCGATGCGCGTGGGGTCCCACACGGCGTAGAGCTCGCCGGTGCGGTCGCTGAACCACCCGTCGCCCGCCCAGTCGCTGACGTACATGCGGCCGTCCCAGCCGAAGTCGACGTCGGTGGCGAGCACCTCCGTGACGAACGGGTGCGCGTCGACCACCTTGTATCCCGCGCCCGCCGGCTCGACCGCGAAGCTCAGGATGCGGCTGTACGAGTCGCCCCCGAGGAAGTCGCACAGGAAGAAGTGATCGTCGTACCGGGGCGCAAGGCCCGTGCCGGGATAGAAGCAGAAGCCGGCGGGTCCGTCGGACAGGTGCTCGATGGGCGGCAGCGTCCATGCGGGGCGCGTGCGGTCGGCGGCGTCCCACGTCCACCACGTGCGCTCCTGGCTCCACGGGCCGCGCTGGTTGGCGCCTTCCAGCGTCTGGTAGTTCATGTCCCAGCCGGTCTCGCCGCCCTCCATCACGTAGACGATGCGCGCGCGGTCGCCGGCGTCGGAGTTGTTGTCGCCGGTGAAGAGGTCGCCCCACTGGTTGAAGGCCAGTTCCTGGGGGTTCCGCAGCGAGTGCGCGAACACCTCGAGCCCGGACCCGTCGGGCTCGCAGCGGAACACCGCGCCGGTGTGCGGCCGCGCGAGCGTCGCGCCCTCCTTCGTGGTGACGTGGTAGCCGCGGTCGCCGATCGACCAATAGATGCGCCCGTCGGGGCCCTGCACGAGCCCGTGCATGTCGTGCCCGCGCAGCGCGACGCGGACGCCGAAGCCGCCGAAGACCCGCTCGCGAACGTCGGCGACGCCGGTGCCCGCGGTGTCGCGGAAGCGCCAGAGGTGCGGGATGCACGTGTACCAGAGCGCGCCGTCGAGCCACATCACGCCGGCTCCGGTGCCGTCGAGCGGCTCGTTCATGTCGCCGCTGAAGTTGGTGGCGCGGTCGGGCACGCCGTCGCCGTCGGTGTCCGTGAGCCGCATGACCCGGTCCACGTGGCGGCGGTAGTAGTCCATGCCGCCCTCGCGCTTGGCGGCCCACTTCTCGTACATGCGCAGGCGATCGTCGACGGTCCGCAGCTGCAGGTCGTCCTCGAGCCAGAACTTGGACGAGCGGTTGTCCTCGACGCCCTTCTCCTGGCGGAAGCTCTCGGCGACGTAGATGGAGCCGTCGTCGCCGATGCAGAAGGAGACCGGGTCCTGGACGAGGGGGGTGCGGGCGAGGAGGGTGGAGGAGAGGCCCGCGGGGGTGATGAGGGCGGGAGGTGTGGGGAGGGGTGGATGGAGGGGTGCGGAGGTGGCCGCGGGGGCCTGGTCGGCCGCCACCGCCGATATCGGCGCCTGATGCGCGACGAACGTCAGGAGTATGTGCAATGGGACGGCGGGCACGCAGCAATTGGATGCTAGCTCGCGTGTGCGCCGGCGCCGACCTTTGCCGGTTCAGCCACCCGCCTCCGACGGGTCTCAGCTCGCGCGGTGCCCGTGATTCGCTCGGTACCACTCGATAGTCCGCCGCAGTCCGTCCTCGAACCCGACCTTCGAGCGCCAGCCGAGGAGCCTCGCGGCCCGCGCGGTGTTCGTGAAGACGGTGGCCCGACTCGTTAGCGGCTTATCCCGTCGGTGGTCGGGCCGGCATCGGGGTCGGCGATCAACGCCCTGGGTCCTCTCAGCCACTCGGTGCGGCACATTGTTCTCGCTACGATCATGTTTCCGTGTCTTCCCCGACCCACAAGGCCCTCGTAACAGGCGGCAGCGGCTTCATCGGCAGCCGCCTCGTCCGGCGTCTCCTGTCGCGCGGGATCGACGTGACCATTCTCGACCTCGTGGTCCGCGAGGAGTTCGCGTCCCGCACGATCCAGGGCGACGTCGCGGACCCAGTCGCCGTCCGCCGGGCCATGCAGGGCGTCGACATTGTGCTCAACCTCGCCGCGCAGCACCGCGACGACGTGTTCCCGATCGAGCTTTACTACCAGACGAACGTCGAGGGCATTCGCGTCCTCTGCGAGGCCATGGACGAGGCGGGGGTCCGCCGCATGATGTTCACCAGCTCCGTGGCCATCTACGGCTTCGACACCCAGGACGGCGACGAGAACACGCCGCCGGCCCCGGCGAACCACTACGGCAAGAGCAAGTTGGAGGCCGAGCGGGTGCTCGAGGCGTGGCTCGCCCGCGGCGGCGGCCGCTCGGCGGCGATCATGCGCCCGTGCGCGGTCTTCGGGCCCTCTAACAGGGGCAACATCTTCAACCTCTTCCGGCAGGTCATGTCGGGCCGGTTCCTGATGGTCGGCGACGGCCGCAACCGGAAGTCGATGGCGTTCGTCGAGAACGTCGTCGAGGCGATCCTGTTCATGATGGACCGCCCGGGCACGGAGGTCGTCAACTATGCCGACAAGCCGGACCTGCCGATGAACGAGCTGGTCGGGCTCATCTGCCGGTTCGGCGGGCGTCGTGCGCCCCGCGTCCGGCTGCCGAAGTGGGCGGGCATGGCGGCGGGCAGGGCGCTGGACGTCGTCGCCAGGCTGACGCGGCGCAACTTCCCGCTGAGCGCGGTCCGCATCACGAAGTTCTGCGCGACAAGTGTGGTGAACGCTGACCGGATCCGCCGGCTCGGGTTCGTGCCGCCGAGGACGCTCGCGGACGGCATCAAGGAGACGCTGGAGTCGGAGTTTCGCGCGCGTCCCCGGACGCTGATCATGAACCAGGCGTTCTGGCCCGACAACGTGGCCACGGCGCAGCACTGCCATGACCTCGCGAAGCACCTCGTCGCGAGCGGCCACGACGTCACGGTCATCGCCTGCCGCAGCCGGTACGACGGTGGCGAGGGGCTCCTGCCGAGCCGCGAGACGGTCGATGGCATCCACGTGATCCGGGTCGGGCGCTCACTCTTCGAGAAGCGCCGCGTGCTGGCGCGCAGCGCGGACTTCCTCACGTTCGTGCTGCTTTCGACAGTCGCCGCGCTGCGGCAGCCACGTTTCGACATCATCATCTGCTGCACGACCCCGCCCTTCATCGGGGTGGCTGGACTCTTGGTCACCCGCCTCCGCGGCGGAGCGCTCGTGCTCTGGATGATGGACCTCTATCCGGAGGTAGCGATCGCGGCCGGCCTTCTGCGCGAGGGTTCCTTGGCGTGCGACGCATTCCGGGCCGTGGACCGCATTTGTCTGTCGCGTGCCGACGCCGTCGTTGTGCTCGGCGACCGGATGCGCCAGCGAGTGTCCGGCAAGGGGTGTCAGGTGCGCCGCATCGAGACCATCCATGTTTGGGCTGATGGGAACGAGATTCAGCCGCAGCCTGTGTCGGAGAGCTCGCTTCGGTCGCAGTGGGGCCTAGAGAACAAGTTCGTCGTCCAGTACTCCGGCAACTTCGGCCTCGGCCACGAGGGCCGAACAATCTTCGACGCGATGGAGTCACTACGCGGCGATTCCTCGGTCCGCTGGCTCTTCGTCGGCGGGGGCCGCAAGCGGTCGATGCTCGGCAGCTTCCTGGCCGAGAGCGGCGTTCCGAACGTCGAGTCCCGCCCGTACCAGCCGCGGGAGGCCCTATCGGCGACGCTAGCGGTCGGCGACGTGCACCTCGTCAGCGTGGACGCCGACTTCGCGGGGATTATTGTCCCAAGCAAGTTCTACGGGGCGCTCGCCGCCGGTCGCCCCGTGCTGTACGTCGGGCCCCGGCGCGCGGAGATCGCCGACGCGATCGAGGAGTTCGGCTGCGGGATCGTCGTCGAGCCGGGACGCCCGGACGAGCTCGTCGCCGCGATCGGACGGCTGGCCGCCGACCCGGCGCTGGTCGCATGCATGGGATCGAGGGCCCGCGCCGGATTTGAGTCGCGCTTCTCGCGTCGGCTCGCGTGCGACTGCTGGTTCGCGCTGCTCGATGAAGTCGCCGCGCGTTCGGGAGACAAGGTATGAGCCAGGCCGCCGACACCGTCCTCCAGCTCTCGAACGACTATCTGCAGCAGGACGTCTACCGCCACCTTACCGACGGCCTTGCTGCACGTGGCGTCCGCCAGTTTGTGTTCATGTCCGCACGAAAGCAGTCGCTGACGGATCGGTGCCCAAAGGACGAGCCGCTGGTTCGCTACGCCGCGCCGAATATCCTGAAGCTGCACCACAAGATCATGTTCCGCATGAAGTCGGAGCTGGTCTATTCGGTCGTCGAGCGCACCTACGACCTCTCACAGGTGTGCCTGGTTCACGCGCACTTCCTCTTCAGCGACGGGCAGGTGGCGCGCATGCTGCACGAGCGCCGCGGCATGCCGTTCATCGTGTCGGTCCGGCCTCACACGGACATCGACTCGTTCATGCGGCTCCGGCCCGACCTGATGCCGTGGGGCTACGAGAACCTGCTGCGGGCGCAGGCCGTCATCTGCCTCTCGCCCGGGTCGCGCGACCTGCTGCTCTCAACGATCCCGAGCGACGTCCGGCGCCGCGTCCGGTTCAAGATCCATGTGATCCCGCACGGCTTGGCGCCGGAGTGGCACGAGGCGCCTGCGGAGCCGGACCGCTCGGACGTCCTCCGGATCCTGTCCGTCGGCGACATGACCAGGAACAAGAACGTGCGGGGAATCGTCAAGGCGATCGACCGGCTCGTGGCCCGCGGCCAGCGCATCGAGCTCACGCTTGTCGGCGGGCGCGGTCGCAGCAGCCCGCCGCACGCGCCGCGCCCGTGGATCCAGTGGATCCCGCACGTGGCAGACCGCTCGGCGCTCCGTGAGATCGTGCGGCGTCACCACATCTTCATGATGCCTTCTTTTTCTGAGACCTTCGGCGTCGCTTACGTGGAGTCGCTGTCGCAGGGCCTGCCCGCGATCCACTCGCGCGGGCAGGGGATCTCTGGGCTGTTCGAAGACGGCGTCACCACCGAGGCCGTCGATCCACGGGATCCCGCGGACATGGCCAACGCGATCGAGCACGTGGCCCGTCGCCGGCTAGACGTCTTCGACCAGTGCATCGCCGCGACCAAGGGCTACCGCTGGTCTGAGGCGGCCGAGCGCATGCAAGCCATCTACCGCGAGGCGGGCCTGCCCGGGGGGCCGTCATGATCTCCGTCCTGGAGTACGGCGTCGGGAACATCGGCTCGATACTGAACATGATCCGCCGCTCTGGCCACGAGTGCGCCCCCGTCGGCTCGCCTGAGGGCGTCGCATCGGCGGAGCGGCTGATTCTGCCGGGGGTCGGGTCCTTCGACTTCGGGATGCGCGCGCTCGCCGACCGCGGCCTCGTCGAGCCGATCAAGGAGGCGGTGCTTTCCCGCGGCATGCCGCTACTGGGCGTCTGCCTCGGGATGCAGATGCTCTGCGAGGGAAGCGACGAGGGCACGCTGCCCGGGCTCGGCTTCATCGCCGGACGGTGCCGGCGGTTCCAGAGCACCCCGGAGCACCCGATCAAGGTCCCGCACATGGGATGGAGCCCCATCCGGCCGACGCGCGACCATCCGCTGCTGGCCGACCTCGCGCCGCGCAGCCGGTTCTACTTCGTGCATTCGTTCCATGCGGTGTGCGCCGATCCTGCCGACCGGCTCGCCGCCGCGGACTACGGCATCGAGTTCTCCGCCATGATCTCGCGCGGCCCGGTGATGGGCGCGCAATTCCACCCCGAGAAGAGCCACCGCTTCGGCATGACGATGCTCTCGCGCTTCGCGGGGCTCTCGCCATGAGGCCGCGGCTCCTGCCGATCCTGCTGCTGAGCGATGGAGGGCTCGTCAAGACGGTGAAGTTCCAGTCGCCGCGTTACGTGGGCGACCCCATCAATGCTGTCCGGATCTTTAACGAGAAGGAGGTCGACGAGATCGCCTTCCTCGACATCGACGCGCACCGCACCGGCCAGGGGCCGAACTTCGCGCTGCTCGCGGACATCGCCACGGAGGCCTTCATGCCGTTCGGCTACGGCGGCGGCGTGCGCACGGTGGAGCAGGCGCAGCGCCTGTTCGGCCTCGGCGTTGAGAAGGTGATCCTCAACTCCGTCCTCGCCGACGACCCGGACCTCGTGACGCGCGTCGCGAACTCGGCGGGCTCGCAGAGCGTTGTCGCCTCGATCGACTGCCGAAGGTCCTGGCTCGGCAAGTACTCGGTGCACGTCGGCGGCGGGAAGCGGTCGCTCGGGCGCGCTCCCGCGGAGTACGCGCGCGAGATGGAGCGCCGCGGGGCGGGCGAGATCGTCATCAACTCGGTCGACCGGGACGGGACGATGACCGGCTACGACATCGAGCTCGTGGGCGAGGTCGCCTCGGCGGTCGGCATCCCCGTGGTCGCGGCGGGGGGCGCCGGGAGCCTCTCGGACGTTCAGGCAGCGATCAGGGCGGGGGCGTCGGCCGCCGCCGCGGGTAGCCTCTTTGTCTTCCACGGTCGGCACCGGGCGGTGCTGATCAACTACCCGAACCCCGACGAGCTCGACGCGATCTTCCGATGACCGCAACCGCTGGTTCCGACAAGGCCCCCACGCGCTCCTGCGTCCGCTGCATCATGAATGACCGTGCCGACCGGCGCATCACGTTCGATGCCGCGGGGCTCTGCAACCACTGCCGGCGCTATGACGCGCTGATCGGTACCCGCGTCGTCAAGGGCGAGGCCGGGCGGGCGGAGCTCGCGCGAATCGTGGACATGATCAAGGCGGACGGCCGCGGCAAGGACTACGACTGCGTCATCGGCGTCAGCGGCGGGGTCGACAGCACCTACGTCGCCTACCTCGTCAAGCAGCTCGGGCTGCGGCCGCTGGCGGTGCACCTGGACAACGGCTGGAACTCCGAGCTCGCCGTGATGAACGTCGAGAACGTGCTGAAGCGGCTCGGCATCGACCTCGTCACGCACGTCATCGACTGGCCCGAGTTCCGCGACCTGCAGCTGTCGTTCCTCAAGGCCTCGGTCCCGGACGGCGAGATCCCGACGGACCACGCCATCTACTCGCTCATGTGGCACCAGGCGGTGAAGCACCGCGTGCGGTACGTGATCTCCGGCCTGAACTTCACCACCGAGGCGACGATCGCACCCGACTGGTCCTACGGCCACTACGACTGGCGCTACATCCGCTCGGTTCACCGGCGCTTTGGCACGAAGCCGCTCCGCACGTTCCCGCACATCTCGCTCGCCGGGCTCGCATGGGTCAACCTCGTGCGGCGCCTGCGGACGATTTCGATCCTGAACTACGTGGACTACGAGAAGAAGCAGGCGATGGAGACGATCCAGCGCGAGCTCGGCTGGCGGCCATACGGCGGCAAGCACCACGAGTCCATCTATACCCGCTTCTACCAGGGC
>CAMDUT010000086.1 GCA_945877905.1 Phycisphaera mikurensis NBRC 102666
CCCGGAACGCACGATGCCCCCGGCGCGGGGCCAGGGGCATCATGAACGCGACCGGCTGGGCTCGAACCAGCAACCTTCGGTTTCGTAGACCGATGCTCTATCCAGTTGAGCTACGGTCGCGTGCCTCCGGCAGGGCGTGCCGGGAAGGGGAGAGATGATACCGCGTTCGGGGAAACGGTGCTTCCCGCGTCCGCCGCGGGTTCCGCGGGGGTCCCGAACATGGCGGCGCCGACGGACTCGGTCTTGAGCGCGCTCACCGAAGCCGGCAGCACGATGCAGCCCACCGCGAACACCAGCGCGCTGACCCGCGGCCACAGGCTGGCCACCGTGGTCACGCCCTGCGTGCGCGGCGTGGGGTCCTGCACGAAGGGCAGCGCCACCAGGCGGAGGTAATAGAACGCCGCGACGCCGCTGTTGAGCGCCATGATCACGAGGAGCGCCTTCTGGCCGCCCTCGGCGCTCGCCACGAAGAGGTCGAGCTTGCCCCAGAACCCGAGGAGCGGGGGGATGCCCGTCAGGCTGAGCGCGCCGATCGCCAGCGCCAGCGCCACGCGCGGCGCGCGCACCCGCAGCCCGGCGAGGTCGTCAAGCGAGTCGACCTCGTGGCCGTTGCGCTCGATCGCGGCGAGCGCGCCGAAGGTCGCCAGGTTCGCCACGCCGTAGGTCAGGAGGTAGAGCAGCGTGGCGTCGAGCCCGACCTTCGGGCCCGCGAGGATGCCCACCAGCATGTAGCCCGAGTTCGCCACCGAGCTGTACGCCAGCATGCGCTTGGCCGAGCGCTGGAGCAGCGCGCCGATGTTGCCGAGCGTCATCGTGAGCACCGCGATCATCCAGAGCACCGCCGTCACGGTGGAGGGCAGCGCGCCCGTGCCGTCGACGCCCCAGCCCACGGTGCCCAGGAGGAGCGCCAGCGTCACGAAGCCCTGCACCTTCGGCACGAAGCTGATGAACGCGGCCACCGGGCTCGAGGCGCCCTCGTAGACGTCGGGCGCGTAGAAGTGCATGGGCACCGCGGCCAGCTTGAAGCAGATGCCGATGATGGCGAGCAGGATGCCCACGATCGCGAACGGGTCGATGCCGCCGAGCTCGGCCTGCATCGCGAAGTGCTCGCGCATGGCGGAGAGCTCCAGCGTGCCCGAGGCGCCGTAGAGCAGGGCGAAGCCGAACAGCATGGTCGCCGTGCTCATGGCGCCCAGGAAGAAGTACTTGATCGCAGCCTCCATGCTGCGGTCGGCCGAGCGGCCGATGGCCACGAGCACGTAGGTCGGCAGCGAGCAGAGCTCGAAGGCCAGGAACAGCCACACGAGGTCGGTGGCGTGGCAGATGAGCATGCCGCCGCAGAGCGAGAACAGGATGAACGCGTGGAACTCGCCCCCGATCACGCGGACGGGGTCGAAGGGCGCGGACCCGGACGCGATCTGCCGCTCGACGGCGCGGTCGACGCTTCCGGCCGACGCCAGCACGTGCCCGGCGCCCACGATGCAGAGGAGCGCCACCACGTACTTGCCGAGCATGGGCATCGGGAGCTCCGCGGCCACGGCGGCCTCGGGCGTCCAGGTGCGCAGGAGCAGCGCGAAGGCCACCGCGAGCGTGGCCACCGAGATGAACGGCACCGACGCGCGGACGGCGCCCGAGCGCGACACGCCGAGCACCGCGCAGAGCACGGCTCCCGCGAAGACGGCGATCTCGGGCTGGATGAGCGCGAACTTGGGTCCGAGCTCGGCGCTGGCGAGGAGGGCGGTCATGGGGGTCACTCGATGGCTCCCGTGGCGGTGGCGGCCGCGGAGGCCGTGGTTGCGGACGGGCCGGGGGCGGCTTCGGCCTCGGCATCGGCGGCGCGCTTGGCAGCGTCACGTTCGATGAGCTTCACGTAGGGCGCGGCCACCTGCGCCGCGACCGGCTCGATGGCGACGAGCAGCGGCTTCGGCCACAGCCCGATCACGATGCACCCGGCGGCGAGCGGCAGCATCGAGAGGATCTCGCGCCCGTTCAGGTCGCGCACCTCGTGGTGGTGGCCGTGACCCTCGTGCGCGGGCTCGCGCAGCGGGCCGAACACGAACTTCTGCAGCATGCGCAGGATGTAGAGCGCGCCGAGCACCAGCGCCGTTCCGGCGAGCAGCGCGTACCAGGGGCCGAGCACGCCGGGGAACCCGGTGCGCATGCCCGCGTCCGCGGTGTAGACGCCCATGAGGCACAGGAACTCGCTCACGAACCCGTTGAGGCCGGGCAGGGCGAGCGACGCCATCGCGAAGAGCACCATGAAGACGCTCCACACGGGCATCCGCTGCATGAGGCCGCCGACCACCTCCATGTCCTTGGTGTGGTAGCGCTCGTACATGATGCCGATGCACATGAACATGCCGGCCGTCGAGAGGCCGTGGTTCACCATGTAGAGGATGCCGCCCTCGATGCCCACCACGTTGAAGGCGAACATGGCCAGGAGCGCAAGGCCCATGTGGGCCACCGAGCTGTAGGCCACCAGGCGCTTCACGTCGTTCTGCACCCAGCACACCAGGCTCATGGCGATGATGCCGACGAGCGCGAGCGCCGCGAACGTGGACGCGAGCGCCAGCCCGCCCTCGGGGGCCATCGGGAACGCGAACCGCAGCGCGCCGTACTGGCCGATCTTGATGACGATGCCGGCAAGCACCACCGACCCCGCGGTGGGCGCCTCGCCGTGGGCGAGCGGCAGCCACGAATGCACGGGCACGAACGGCACCTTCACGGCGAAGCCACCCATGATCGACAGGAACACCCACCACTGGACGTCGGCCGGCAGCGACTGCCCGAACTTCGTGAGCTCGTCGATCCCGAAGGTGATGGGCCCGCCGGTCTGCGCCGCATGCGCCGCGCCGAGGTAGACGAACCCGAGCAGCGAGATCACGGAGCCGACGAAGCTGAACACCCACAGCTTGATGGCCGCGACGCGGCGCTCCTGGCCGCCCCAGATCGCGACGATCAGGAACAGCGGCACCAGCGTGAACTCGTAGCCGATGTAGAAGAGGATGACGTCGCGTGCCAGGAACGCGAGCATCACCGCGGCCTCCATGAAGAGGAACTGCGCGTAGAAGCCCGCCGGGCGGTGCGTGATGGCGCTGAAGCTCACCAGCATGCAGCACGGCATCAGGAGCGCCGTGAGCAGGATGAGGAGCACGCCCACCGAGTCGGCACCAAGCAGGAAGTCGACCCCGAAGGCGGAGAAGACCTTCCATCCGCTCTCGTTCGGCCAGACCCCGCCGTCGGTCCAGTTCGGGAACCCGGCGGCGAATGCGATCGCGACGCCGAGCGTGGCGAGCGAGGCGACCAGGCCGACGGCCTTCGACGCGCGTCCGCCCGCCGCGAGGCAGGCGAGGGCGCCGACGAGCGGCAGGACGATGAGCAGCGCAGCGAGCGTCACGAGGCACCTCCCGAGAGCCACCACCAGATGACCCAGCCGACGATGAGCGCGATCCCGCCGGCCATCGACAGGGCATGCCCCTGCACGGTGCCGGTGTAGAGCGGCTGGAACACGCGCGCGAACCAGCCGGGGATCCGTCCCACGGCGTTCACGACGACGCCGTCGACCACGAACCGGTCGACGGTGGCCAGGACCTGCGCGCCGAGCCAGGCCGGCACGCCGAAGAGCACGTGGTAGATGCCGTCGACGTACCAGCCGTGCTCGCTGCCGAGCGGCAGCCACTTGAGCCCGGGGGTCTGGAGCATCGAGGCGCGCAGGCGGTCACCCAGCCCGCGGTTCGCCGCGTGCAGGAGCCACGCGATCAGGAAGCCGACCACCACCACGCCCGTCGCCAGGACGAAGAGGGCGCCGTGCGCGTCCCGGCCCAGGATCTCGGCGTGCTCGGGGCCCGCGGTGGCGCGGATGCCCGCGCTCGAGCGCTCCACGAAGCGCTGGATCCAGTTGAAGCCATTCGACTTCTCGAGGTAGCTCGGCAGGCCCGCCAGCACGGAGCCCACCGCGATGAGCGAGAGCACCAGCGAGATGCGCAGGCCGGGCGCGTGCGGATGGAAGCCGTGGCCGGCGTGCGTTCCGTGGCCATGCGCGGCCGGGGCATGCGCGGCATGCCCGTGCGCAGCGTGCGCCGCGTGCCCATGGTCGTCATGCCCGTGGTCGTCGTGCCCGTGCTGGTCGGGGCCCGGCTCGATGTGCACCGGTCCGAGCGCCAGCCGGAACCACACGCGGAACGCGTAGTAGGCGGTGATGCCCGCGGTGGCCAGGCCCAGCCAGCCCATCCACCGCACCTGCTCGACCGGGCTCGTGAGGGCCTGGTACAGGATGATGTCCTTCGAGAGCGCGGCAGCCGAGAAGGGTGCCGTCGCCAGGTAGAGGCAGCCGAGCAGCATGCACGCCATGGTCAGCCGGAAGCCGGGCACCTTCATGAGGCCGCCGAGCTTGCGGAAGTCCACCTGGCCGGCCATGCCGTGCATCACGGCGCCGGCGGTCAGGAACAGCAGCGCCTTGAACCACGCGTGCGTGAACACGTAGTAGACCCCGCCGAACGCGGTGCCGACGCCGAGGCCCATCACCATGTACCCGAGCGAGCTGATCGTCGAGTACGCGAAGACGCGCTTGTAGTCGAACTGGCCGCACGCGATGGTCGCGCCGATGAACGCGGTCGCGCAGCCGATCCACCCGACGGTCAGGAGCGCCGTCTCGGCCCACTCCGCGCCGATCGCCTGCGCGGTGTAGAAGGGCGCCATGCGCGCGAGCAGGTAGATGCCCGCGGTCACCATGGTGGCCGCGTGGATGAGGGCGGACACGGGCGTCGGGCCCCACATGGCGTCCGGGAGCCACGTGAAGAGGGGACCCTGGGCGCTCTTGCCGCACACGGCCAGCAGCAGGAGGAACGGGATCGCCGCCTTCGTCCACGAGCCCTGCACGGCCTCGGAACCCGTCGACGAGATCGCCTGGAACAGGCCGTCGTACTGCACCGTGCCGTAGTTGGTCCAGATCAGGAAGACCGCGAGCGCGAGCCCGAGGTCGCCGATGCGGTTCATGATGAACGCCTTCTTCGCCGCCGCGGTGGCGCCCACCTGCTTGGCGTAGTAGCCGATCAGCATGTACGAGCAGAGGCCCACGCCCTCCCAGCCCATGTAGAGGCCGATGAGGTTGTCGCTCATCACGAGGACGAGCATGCTGGCGACGAAGAGGCTCACGGCGAAGAAGAACCGGGCGTACCCGGCCTTCACGTCCGACTCCATGTATTCGCTCGCGTAGAGCGCGATGAGCGTGGCGAGCACCGTCACGAACAGCATCCACAGCAGCGTGATGCCGTCGACGTACAGCCCGAAGTTCGCGGTGAACGACTGGAACGGCCCGTCGCCCCAGCTGAACGTGATCCAGTCGGCGAGCGGCACCGCAAGCGGCATGCCCGTCTCGAAGAGGCCCGGGCCCCACTCGCGGTAGAGGTGCACGGCGAGCGCCGCCGCGATCGCGAACGACGTGACGGTGAAGACGGCCGGCCACCGGCCCTTCACCTTGAGGAGCGCGAACGCGCCGCAGAGCACCACCGACGCCAGCGGCGCCAGCAGCATCCACTTGAGCCACGAGTAGCCGGCGTCGACGCCGGCCTTGGCGTACGGGAGGGCGCCGACGTCGGCGTAGGCCGCGGCGTGCTGCGCGTGGCCGTCGCCGGCCGCGGCGTGGGCGCCGTCGGCCATCGCGAGGACGACCGGGACGAGAGCGGAGGGGTCCATGGTCATTCCTTCATGTCCGCCCAGGCTTCGTTGCTGAGCGTCTCCTTGCGGCGGTAGAGCAGCACGACCAGCCCGAGCGCGAGCGCCGCCTCGGCGGCGGCCACGGTCAGGATGAAGATCACCATGAGCTGCCCGGAGAGGTCCATCCACATGCGGCCGAACGCGACGAACGCGAGCGCGGCCGCCTGGAACATGAGCTCGGTGCACAGGAACATGAGGATCATGTTCCGTCGGGTGAGGAACCCGACGAGCCCGATGCCGAAGAGGGCAAGGGCCAGCACCAGCGTCACCATCACGTTGGCCGGCGCCGCCGCCGTCACGGGCGCGGCGTCGGCGAGGATCGCCATCGGGATCGTCATGCCGCACCTCCGCGCCGCAGCGCGTCATCGTCGCCGATCCGGGGCAGGCCCGCGGCGGCGCGTCGCTCGTCCTCGGCCATCTCCATCTGCCGGCGCGCGAGCACCACCGCGCCGAAGAGGGCCATCAGCAGGATCACGCCCGCGAGCTCCAGGCTCACGGGGAACTCGGCGACGAGCGCGTGGCCCAGCGCCTTCGAGTTGTCGGGCGCGCGCGAACCGTCGAGCGTCACGTCCACGGTCGTCCCGTCGGCGAGCTTCAGCGTCGCGGTCGCGGTGGCGCCGTCCGGCGAGGCCTGGAGCATGCGGCCGCCCTCGAGCGGGACCAGCTTCGCGTCGGCGATCGCAGCGCGCACGGCCTCGTCCTTCGCGCCCGCCGTGGCCACGGCACGCGCCTCGTCTGCGAGCTGCGCGGGCATGTCGGCCAGCCGTTCCCACGCCCGCTCGCCCGCGCGCGCGACCAGCGCCGGCGACGCGTTCCACGGCAGCGCGCTGTCCTTGCGGAAGAGCGCGTCGCCGGTGGCCGCGACGATCACGAATGCGAGCACCAGCGCGACCGCGGGCTCGCGGGGCGTGCGGTCGTACCAGGCCGAGTCCTCGCCGCGCGTGCCCTGGTCGCCCGACTGCTGCGCGAGCATCAGCACGAAGAGGTACGTGATGAGGATGGCCCCCGCGTAGACGATGAGGAGCGCGAAGGCCATGAACTCGGCCTGCAGGAGCAGGAAGTTCACGGCGACGGCCAGGATGACGAGCACGAAGTAGAGCGCGGCGTACACGGGACGCGGATGCGTCACCATGCGCGCGGCGCCGGCCACCGCCACCATGGAGAGCAGCACGTGGAGCCAGAACGGACCGGGGTTCTCGATCCCGTCGGGGGCGGGCGCGTTGCGTGCGACGGCGCTGGTCATGAGGCCGACCGCGGCGAGCCCCGCGACGGTCAGCGCGGCCCGGAACGGCGCGGGGCGCTGCTCCATCATCAGGTACAGCACCACGGCACCCAGCGCGGCGGCGGCATAGAAGAGGTTCGCGTTCATGGATGTGGGGTGAGGTGACCGAACGACCGCCTCGGCGCGGGCCGGGCGGTGAAGGTCGGATAATAGGAGGGGACCTGGGCCCGCGCAACCGAATCGCCGGGCCCGGAGTCGGCTAGCCTCGCGGCATGTCCGACGGGCTGCGCCGACTGCTTCCCAACCTGATCACCGTGGCCCGGTTGGCCATGGCGGCCGGGTTCTTCGGGATCATCGGATTCGGCCTCTCGACCACCGACGCCACCGGCCGGCAGTGGTGGGGGAACGTGGCGTTCGCGCTGTTCATCGCGGCGTCGCTGAGCGACGTCCTGGACGGGTACCTCGCACGCAAGTGGCAGGTGGTCACGGACTTCGGTCGCGTGATGGACCCGTTCGTCGACAAGGTCCTGGTGCTCGGGGCGTTTGTCTACCTGGCGAGCCCCAAGTTCGCCGAGCCGCAGTGGAGCGCCGCGTGGGGCATCGAGGCCGCGCCCGAGGCCATCAACTGCGCCACGGGCGTGGCGAGCTGGATGGTGGTGGTGGTGCTGGCCCGCGAGCTGTTCGTCACGAGCCTGCGAGGCGTGCTCGAGGCGCGCGGCATGGCGTTCGCGGCCGACTGGTCGGGCAAGCTCAAGATGTTCGTCCAGAGCGCGGGCATTCCCACGGTGCTCTTCATCACCGTGAACCCCGGGTGCCTGGCAAGTCCCGAGTGGCGCTCCGCGCAGGACATCGCCGCGTGGACGATGGCGCTCGTGACGCTCGGCAGCGCGGTTCCCTACGCGCTGCGCGGGGCGGCGCTCCTGCGGTCGATTTCGAAGGGAACCCGCTGAGGAGGCCGATCTTCGGGCATGGCCGCCCTCGGTGAACCGAAGCTCCCCCCGTCCGAGGCCCGCGCGCGGATGGCATCGATGGACGCGCTGCCGCGGTGGTCGTTGACGGCAGGCGGGCTGGGGTTTGCGCGGTTCGCGCCGGGAACGTGGGGCTCGCTGCCGCCGTGCGTGGCGGTGCTCGCGCTGTGCGCGGTGCTGCCTGCGGGCCTTGGCTGGGTGCTGCAGGCCGTGATCGGCGCGATCATCGCGTTCGCGTGCCTCGGGTGCGTGCGCTGGGGTGCGCGCGCCGAGGAGGCCCTGGGGATCAAGGACCCCTCGTGCGTGGTGCTCGACGAGGTGGCCGGCATGGCGATCGCGCTCTTCCTCCTGCGCTGGCCGCTCCGGTCCGAGGCCGAGGGATGGGGGTGGCTGTGGACCGCGTGCGCCGGCATCGCCATGGCCTTCGCGCTGTTCCGGGCGTTCGACGTCCTGAAGCCGCCGCCGTGCCGTGGGCTGCAGGGCGTGAAGGGCGGGACGGGCATCCTGCTCGACGACGTGTTCGCCGGGATCTACGCGAGCGTGGTCATGCACCTCGTGGGCCCGCTCGCGGGCTGAGCCCGCGGAGCCGCGCCGCGCGCGCCGCGCCCTGCGTCACGGTTCGTGCGCGACGAGGTCCTCGAGCGACTCGCGACGGCGCACCACGCGGAACGCGTCTCCGTCGACCATGACCTCCGCGGGAAGCGGCACGCTGTTGTAGCGGCTGGCCATCGACATGCCGTACGCGCCCGCGGTGAAGACCGCGAGCAGGTCGCCGCGTTCGACCGGCGGCATCGCTCGGTCGAGCGCCAGGAAGTCGCCGGTCTCGCAGATGGGCCCGACCACGTCCTGCGGCACGAGGCCGGCCATCGCGGGCTCGCGCGTGCGCGCCGGGGGGACGTGCCCGGCGCCCGGGCGCACGGGCCAGATGAAGTGGAACGCGTCGTAGTGGCTCGGGCGCAGCAAGGTGTTCATGCCCGCGTCGCAGATGACGAACGTCTTGTCGCCCGAGCGCTTCACGTACTGGACGCGCGTCAGCAGGATGCCCGCGTTCGCGGCGATCGATCGGCCGGGCTCGAGCACGATGCGCAGGCCGGAGCGGACGGCAGGCTCGATCAGCGGGACGATCGCACGCGCGTAGTCGGCGGCCGAGGGGCTGCGGCCCGTCTCGTAGTCGGCCGCGAACCCGCCGCCGACGTCGAGCACCTCGACCGCGAACCCCTCGCGGGCCAGGGCGTCGCGCAGGGCGAGCGCCTTGCCCACGCTCTCGACGTACGGCGCGGTGTCGTAGACGGGCGAACCGATGTGGAGGTGGAGCCCCACGAGCCGCGCGTGCGCGTCGCGCCCGTAGGTGCGGAAGAAGGCGTGCGCGCGCTCGATGTCGACGCCGAACTTCGTCTCCTTCGTGCCGGTGGTGGTGAACCGGTGCGTGCGCGGGTCGACGTCCGGGTTGACGCGCAGCGCGCAGCGGCAGGTGCGCCCGAGCGCGCGCGCGATGCGCGCGATGTTCTCGAACTCGGGCTCGCTCTCGACGTTGAGGAGGCCGATGCCGGCCTCGAGCGCCTGGGCGATCTCGTCGTCGCGCTTGCCGACGCCGGCGTAGACGATGCGCTCCGGCGGGCAGCCCGCGCGCAGTGCTCGGAAGAGCTCGCCGCCCGAGACCACGTCCATCCCCGCGCCCCTCGCGGCGAGCGTCCGGCACACGGCGAGGTTGCCGCAGCTCTTGACGCTGTAGCAGATGAGCGGGTCGACGGGCGCGAACGCCGCGGCGATGCGCGCGAGGTGGCCCTCGAGCGTGGCACGGCTGTAGACGTACGTCGGCGTCCCCGCGGCGGCGGCGATGGCCTCGGCGGGAACGCCCTCGCAGCGGAGCTCGCCCGCCTCGTACGTGAAGTGGTCCATGGCGCGCGCGAGTCTAGGCGCGTGCCGCGGCAGGCGCGTCGACGGCCCGCGCGTCCGCGGCGGCCTTCGGCGCGGCCTTGGCGGGCTTCGCGGCCGGGCGCTTCGCGCGCGCCGGGGCCGCCGGCACGCCGCCGAGCGCGGCCTGCATGAGCGTGCCCGCCACGGTGAGCGCCGTGAGCACGACGAGCCACGCGCGCGGGTCGTCCGGCATCGGCGCATGGCCGTGCGAGGCAAGCAGCGGGAGCGCGCCCGCCACCAGGAGCCACGCGCCCGCGAGCGACGTGAGCACGCGCGCCATCAGCGTCGTGAAGAGGAGCCCCAGCAGCAGGCCCGACACCGCGCCCGCGGCGGTTGAACCCACCAGCAAGGTGCGGAACGGCGGGTCGGTGGCCTCGACGGCCTCGCACGCACGGTTCCACCCGCGCCGCGCCGCGTCGGCGGTCGATCGCAGCGCGCGCTCGGCCACCGGGGCCGCGGCGTCGACGGCCAACTGCGCACGGGTGCCGAGGTCGCCCGTGCTTCCCTCGGGCGGCGCAAGCACCTCGAGCATGCGCATGCCGGCGCGCGAGCCGTCCCCGGGCCGCGAGACCTCGCGGGGGTTGGCGACCAGCGCGTGGCCGAGGTCGCGCGGCGCGGTGTCGAGCGACCCGCCGGCCATCACGGCGAATGCGACGAGACCGCCGGCCGTGGCCGCGACGACCGCGGTCGCGACGGCGACGGCCGGGCGAAGGAGCAGGGCGCCCGCGAGCAGGCCGGCGACCGCGCCCACCGCCGCCGCGGCCCACAGGGGAACCTGCGGGAGCGCGTGGCGCGCCGCGACCACGGCAAGCAGGAAGCACGCCGCCATCGTGGCGAGCACCACGGCCGGCCGAAGCAGCTTCGCCCCCCACAGCATCAGCAACGTGCCGACGATCATTGAGCCGACCAGCACGGCGCGCGTGCCGGCCGGGGCGGCCTCGGCAAGGGTCACGGCCAGTGCGGGCACGGGATCGCCGGTGGAAGTCACTCCCTATCTATCGGCTCGCCTAGCCTTGCCGCCGTGAATCCCGTCAACCGACTGGCCGCCAGCACCAGCCCCTACCTCCTCCAGCACGCCCGGAACCCGGTCGACTGGTGGCCTTGGGGCCCGGACGCCGTCGCGGAGGCGCGCCGGCGTGGGGTGCCGCTCTTCGTATCCATCGGCTACAGCACGTGCTACTGGTGCCACGTGATGGAGCGCGAGAGCTTCGAGAGCCCCGCGGTGGCGGACGCGCTCCGGGCGGCCGCGATCGCCGTGAAGGTGGACCGCGAGCAGCGGCCCGACGTCGACGAGCTCATGATGACCGCGTGCCAGGTGTTCACGCAGCTCACCGAGGGGCGCGCGAGCGGCGGATGGCCGCTCAACGTCTTCCTCGACCCGGACACGCTCGAACCGTTCTTCTGCGGCACGTACTTCCCGCCCGAGCCCGCGCACGGCCGCCCCTC
>CAMDUT010000087.1 GCA_945877905.1 Phycisphaera mikurensis NBRC 102666
GCGGCCGGTGCCGCGGTCGCGCGTGAACGCCACGTGGTGCCATCGGCCGTCGTTGTGGCCCGGGCCGCTCGACACGAAGGTCTCGGGCGCGCCCGTGCCGGCCGACACGTAGCCGTGCGACACGAGGCTCACGCCCCAGTCGCGCACGATGCCCGGGATCTCGCCGTCGACCAGGCCCTTGCCGAGGAACCACCGGCGGTCCGTGTCGCTGCCGCCGCCGACGTCCGTGGTGCGAAACCAGAAGCTGGCGGTGAACGAGTCGGCGACGGGCCGCGCAAGCTCGACGCGGTCGTCGCCGGCGTCGAACGCGAACGCCTTCCCCACGCGGCCCTCGGCGCCGAACCCCGCGTCGCGGACCATCGCGTCCGGCACGCGCGAACCCGCCGCACCGTTGCGTGCGGTCGCTGATTTCGCGTCCTCGAACGCCAGGTGCGCGACAAGCCCCTGCGCGGGCGCGCGGTCGGCGAACCCCGCAGGAGGGGCGTCCGCGCCGGCCGCGGCGCCCCGCTCGATCGACGCAATCGCGGTCAGCAGCTCGTCGCGCGTGCCCAGGTAGCGCCGGCGCTCCTCCTCGGGATCGACCGTCCCGAAGTCGGTGCGGACCATCCTCAGCACGCTCTCCGCGTCGATCGAGTTGAACGGGCTCGACTTGTAGGGCTTCACGCCCGCGAACCACGCGGCGAACCGGTAGTAATCGCGCTGGGGGATCGGGTCGCCCTTGTGGTCGTGGCAGCGGGCGCAGCCGAGGCCGATGCCGAGGAACGTGCGCGCCGTCACGTCGACGATGCCGTCCATGTCGTCGGCGACGGCCTGCTTGAGGTCGGGCACCTCGTCGTCCCACATTCCCAGGCGGTAGTAGCCCGTCGCGACCAGCGTCGAGTGCGTTCGGTCGGGCAGCTCGTCGCCCGCGAGCTGCTCGACGATGAACCGGTCGTAGGGCATGTCGGCGTTGATCGCCTGCACCACCCAGTCCCGGTACTTCCATGCCGAGACCTTGTCGCCGTCGCGCTCGAAGCCGTTGGTGTCGGCGTAGCGCACCAGGTCGAGCCAGTGGCGCGCCCAGTGCACGCCGTGCTCGGGGCTCGCGAGCAGCCGGTCGACGAGCCGCTCGTACGCGTCCGGCCGCGCATCGAGCTCGAAGGCGCGGACCTCCTCGGGCGACGGCGGCAGCCCCGTGAGGTCGTAGGTGGCGCGACGGATGAGCACCGCCCTCGAGGCCTCGGGTGCCGGCGCGATGCCGCGCGCCTCGAGCTTCGCGAGGATGAACCGGTCGACCGGGTTCCGCGCCCACGACGGGTCGGCGACCTCGGGCGGCTGCGGCCGCTGCAGTGGCTTCCAGCTCCACCACGTGTCGCGGGCCTTGAGGGCCCGCCTTTCGAGGACCTCGCCGTGCGCCGCCTCGCTGGCCGCGCGATCGGCAGCCCCTGATGCGGGTGCGGCGTCCCCCGCCGCCTCGGGAGGCGTGGTCGCGAGCCACAGCGTGGCGGCCAGGATGGGGCCGAGGGCCATTCCGAGTTCCTCTACCGACGGATGTGGCGCGTGTTTCACGGCAAAGCCACGGAAGCGCAGTGATTCGGTGGCTCTTCCTACGATTGCGCCATGAACGGCCCCCGGTTCCCCGTTATCGGCATGGTGGTGATGTTCCTCGCCACGGCGCTCGGAATCGCGCCCGTCTCCGTTGCGCCGCCGCCGCGCGACCCCGCGAAGCTGGGCGCGGCGCAGCTCCTCGTCGTGCACTACGCGCGCATCGACGGCCAATACGACGGATGGAACCTATGGGCGTGGCCCGCGGACCGCGACGGCGCGTCGTTCGCGTTCGGCGACCGCGATGACTTCGGGCGCATCGCGGTGGTGCCCCTGAAGGAGCGGACCGACCGCGTCGGGCTCATCGTGCGCAAGGGCGACTGGGAACAGAAGGACGGCGACCAGGACCGGTACGTGAAGCTCGGCGACCGGCCGGTGACCGAGGTGTGGCTGGTCGCGGGCGACCCGAAGGTGCACGAGTCGCGGCCGACGGTCGACCGCTCGCTCAAGGTGCACGTCGCCTTCCTCGACGCGCGTGACCGCGTGATGCTGGCCACCAGCGCGCCGCTCGACGCGAAGCAGTCGCGCGGACTGGCGGTGCGCCTCGATGGCCCAGGTGTGCCGGTGCGCGCATCCGCGACGAAGGCCGCGCAGGCGCCCGGGGCGTCGCGCCCGCTCACCGAGGTGCGGCTCTCGCGCCGCCTGCAGGACGACGAGGTGGGACGCCTGCGGCTCGAGGTCCCCGGTTCGGCCCCGGTGCCGGTGTTCGCGCGCGACGTGCTCAACGACCCCGCGTTCGTCGCCGACCGCGCGAAGCTCGGTGCGTGGTGCACCCGGGAATCCACGGTGTTCCGCACGTGGTCACCCGTGGCCGAGCGCGTCGACCTCGTGACGTGGGCCCCCGGTGCCGCGCCGGACGCTCCGCCCGCGCGAACCGTCCCGCTTGCGCGCGGGGCCAACGGAACCTGGGAGGCGACGGTCGACGGCGACCTGCACGGCGTGCCCTACCGCTACCGGTTCCATCACTACGGCAGCGCCTCCGAGGCCGCGGACATCCACTGCTTCGCCGCGACGCCCGACACCGTGCGGTCGATCGCGGTCGACCTTTTGCGCTGCGAGCCCCCTGGCTGGGCGCAAGACCGCGCGCCGACCGTCGCGAAGCCAACCGACGAGGTGATCTACGAGCTGCACGTGCGCGACTTCACGGTCGCCGACGCCTCGTGCCCGCCCGAGCGCCGCGGCACGTACCTCGGGCTCGTGCACTCGGGCACCGCGTCGGGCGAGGCGACCGCCCTCGGGCACCTTCGCGAGCTCGGCGTGACCGCCGTCCACCTGCTCCCCGTGCACGACCATCCCACGCCGGCCGACCAGTACAACTGGGGCTACTGGACCGCGTTCTTCAACGTGCCCGAGGGCAACTACGCGACGCGCGCGGGCGACTTCGCGGCGCCCATCACCGAGCTTCGCGAGGCGATCGCCGGGTTGCACCGCGCGGGGCTCCGCGTGGTGCTCGACGTCGTCTACAACCACACGTGCTCGAGCGGCCCCTCCAGCCCCTTCGACTGCACGGTGCCGTACTGGTTCTTCCGCACGACCCCCGACGGCCTCTACTCCAACGACGCCGGGTGCGGCAACAGCGTGGCCGACGAGCGGCCGATGGTTCGCAAGTACATCCTCGACTCGCTGTCCCACTGGCTCACCGCGTACAAGGTCGACGGCTTCCGGTTCGACCTGCTGGGCACGCACGTGCGAGACACCGTGAGCGCCGCCACGGCGACCATCAAGCGCCTCCGTCCCGACGCCACCATCTACGGCGAGCCATGGACGGGCGGCGGTCCCATCCGCTTCGGCAAGGGCGCGCAGCGCGGCATGCCCGTCGCGGTCTTCAACGACCACCTGCGCAACGCGATCCGCGGCGACCTCGACGGCACCGCCACGGGCTTCGCCTTCGGCCCGGGCGGCGACCGCGAGGCGATGAAGCGCGGGATCATGGGCTCGATCGACGACTTCGCGGCCGAGCCCGCCGAGAGCGTGAACTACGCCTCGGCGCACGACAACCTGTCGCTCGTGGACAAGGTCGCGAAGGCCGCGCCCGGCGCGGACGCGGCCGCGCGCCGCGCGATGCAGCGGCTGGCGATCGGCATCGTGCTGGTGAGCCAGGGCGTTCCGTTCATCGAGGGCGGCAGCGAGATCTGCCGCACCAAGGGCGGCGACCACAACTCGTACCAGTCGGGCGACGCGGCCAACCGGTTCGACTGGGAGCTGAAGGCCGGGTGCGACGACGTCAGCGACTGGGTGGCGGGGATGATCGCGATCCGCCGCGCCCATCCCGCGTTCCGCATGGCCGACGACGCGCAGGTGCGCGCCGCGATCCGGTGGGTCGACGCGCCCGACGAAGCGCTCGCGTGGACCATCGCGGGGGCGCCCTCGAGCGACCCGGCGAAGCGGGTGTTCGTGGCGCTCAACGGCGGGCCGGCGCCCGCGACGGTCGCGGTGCCCGCGGGCCGATGGCGCGTGCTGGCCGACGCCGATCGCGCGGGCCCCGAGCCTCGCGATCCGCTCGGCGCCACGTTGACGGTGCCGCCGTACGCCATGGTTGTCGCCGCGGAGTGACGGATCCCGGCGCCGCGGTCCGGCCTGCGCGGTTCGCTCCGTACCATCGTGCGCATGCCTGACGCGTACGACCCCGCGCCCTCCGACCGATTCACCTTCGGCCTGTGGACCGTCGGAAACCGCGGCGCCGACCCGTTCGGCCTGCCCGTGCGGCCACCGATGACGCCGGTTCAGCTCGTGCAGGGGCTCGGCCGCGTGGGCGCGTGGGGCGTGAACCTCCACGACAACGACCTCGTCCCGTTCGGCGCGCCGGCCGCCGAGCGCGACCGCATCGTGGCGGAGTTCCGGCGCGCCGTGGCCGACGCGGGGATGTGCGTCCCGATGGCGACCACCAACCTCTTCTCGCACCCGGTGTTCCGCGACGGCGCGTTCACGTCGAGCGATCCGCGCGTGCGGGCGTTCGCGGTGCAGAAGGCGATGCGCGGCATCGAGCTCGGCGTGGAGCTCGGCGCGCGCACGGTGGTGTTCTGGGGCGGGCGCGAGGGCGCCGAGACCGACGCATGCCGCGACCCGCGCGACGCCGTCGCGTGGTACCGCGAGTGCCTCAACCTGCTGTGCCACTGGACGCGCACGCAGGGGTGGGACCTTCGCTTCGCGCTCGAGGCCAAGCCGAACGAGCCCCGCGCTGACATCTACCTCCCGACCACGGGGCACATGCTCCACTTCATCTCGACCCTCGACCACCCCGGGATGTGCGGGGTGAACCCCGAGGTCGCGCACGAGACCATGGCCGGGCTCAGCTTCCTGCACGCCGTGGCGCAGGCGATGGAGTGCGGCAAGCTCTTCCACGTCGACCTGAACGCGCAGCGGATCGGCAAGTTCGACCAGGACCTCCGCTTCGGCAGCGAGGACCTGAAGGGCGCGTTCCTCCTCGTGCGGATGCTCGAGGGCTGCTGCGGGCGCCCCGCGTACGAGGGCCCGCGCCACTTCGACGCGCACGCCTACCGCACCGAGGACATGGACGGCGTGTGGGACTTCGCGCGCGGGTGCATGCGGACGTACAAGGTGCTCGCCGCGAAGGCGAAGGCCTTCGACGCCGATCCCGAGGTGCGCGGCATCCTCGCGGGCAACGCGTTCGCGGACGAGCCCCTCGGCTGCTCGGCGATGCTCTCGGCAAGGGCCGGCGCGGGCGCCCCGCGCATCCGCGCGCTCGAGCTCGATCCCGACGCGATCGCCGCACGCGGCCACCGGTACGAACGGCTCGACCAGCTCGCGATGGAGCACCTCATGGGCGTGCGCGGCTGACCCATGCGGCTTGCGCTCGGCATCGACCTCGGCACGCAGGGCGCGAAGGCGCTCGTGATGGACGTCGACTCGGGCCGCGTGGTCGGCCGGGGCTCTTCGCCGCTCGCGGTGGACGCGCCGCGCCCCGGCGCGGCCGAGCAGCACCCCGACGCATGGTGGAAGGCGATCGCCGACGCCGTGCACGAGGCGGTCGCGTGCCCGGGCGTGGACGCTGCGCGCATTGCGTCGGTGGGAGTGAGCGGTCAGCAGCACGGATGCGTGGCACTCGATGCGTCGGACCGACCCGTGCACCCGGCGAAGCTCTGGTGCGACACCGAGTGTGCGACCGAGGCGGCGACGCTCTCGGCGACGCTCGGGCGCCGCGTGCCCGCGGGCTTCACGGCGCCGAAGCTCCCGTGGCTGCGGACGCACCGGCCCGACGCGTTCGCGCGCATCCGGCGCGTGATGCTGCCGCACGACTGGGTCAACCTGCGCCTCACGGGCGAAGCGTTCACCGACGCCGGCGACGCCTCGGGCACGGGGTGGCTCGACGTGGCGGCGCGCTCGTACGGCCGCGCGGCCATGGATGCGGTGGATCCCGGCCTTCACGCGTGGGTCCCGCCGATCGTGCCGGCCGACGCGGTGGCCGGCACGCTTCGCGCCGAGGCGGCCACGGAGCTCGGCCTGCCCGCGGGCATCTCGGTCGCGCCCGGAAGCGGCGACAACATGATGAGCGCGCTCGGCGCCGGCGCCGTCGACCACGGCACGCTGGTGGTTTCGCTCGGCACCAGCGGCACCGTGTTCGGCGCGTCCGATGCTCCGGTGATCGACCCCGAAGGGCTCGTCGCCGCGTTCTGCGACGCCACCGGGCGCTGGCTGCCGTTGGTGTGCACCATGAACTGCACCGTCGTCACCGAGGAGGTGCGTGCGGCGTTCGGCCTGCCGCACGACCGCCTCACGGAGCTCGCCGCCGCCGAGCCGCCGGGTGCGCACGGAGTGTCGTTCCTTCCGTACCTGCAGGGCGAGCGCACGCCCGACTGGCCGCATGCCACGGGTGCGCTGCTCGGCATCCGCACGGGGCTCATGCGTCCCGGCGTCGTGTACCGCGCGGCGCTCGAGGGCGCCACGTTCGCGCTGCTCCATGGCGCGCGGCGGCTGGCCGCGCTCGGCGTCGCCCCGCGCGAACTCCGCGTGGTGGGCGGCGCCTCGCGCAACGCCGTGTGGCGCCAGGTGCTGGCCGACGCGTTCGGCGCGACGCTCGGCTTCCCGGCCGAGCCGGAGTCCGCGGCGCTCGGTGCCGCGATGCAGGCGGCCGCGGTCGCGTCCGGCGCACGCGTCGCGGAGTTCGTCCGTGCGCACCCGCCCGCGATGCTCCCCGGGCGCGTGCACCCGCGGCCCGAGGCGGCCGCGGCAACCGCCGAGGCCTTCGCGCGCCACGAAGCGCGCGCCGCGGCGTGGGCGGGCTCCGCCTGAACGGACGGGCGCGCGCCGCGCGCCGCCCGATCACCTGAACTCGTGCACCATGCGGTGCTCGTACCGCTGCCCGGGCCGCAGCACCACGTTCGGCCAACCGGGCATTCCCTGCTTGTTGATGCTGTCGGGGAACGCCTGCGTCTCGAGGCACAGTCCGTCGTGCATGCGGTACGTGGCGCCATCCTTGCCGGGGATGCCGTCGAGGAAGTTGCCCGAGTAGAACTGGATGCCCGGCTGGTTGCTCCGGATCGTCATCGTTCGCCCGCTCGCGGGGTCGCGCAGCACCGCGCACGTGCGCATGGCGCCCGGCTCGCCGTTCACCACGAAGTTGTGGTCGTATCCCCCGGGATCGTCCTTCGTGGCGGGCAACTTCCCGATGTCGCGCCCGATCGCTTTTGGCGTGCGGAAGTCGAGCGGCGTGCCTGCGACCGGATCGATCGCCCCGGTCGTGATGAGCGACGCGTCCACCGGCGTGTAGCGGTCCGCGGGCAGCACCAATTCATGCCCGAGGACGCTCCCGCTCGCGTGCCCCGCGAGGTTCCAGTACGAGTGGTGCACCAGGTTCACGACGGTGGGCGCATCGGTGGTGGCCGTCATGCGCACGTCGAGCTCGTTGCGCGCCGTGAGCACGTACGTCACCTCGGCCGTCACGGTGCCAGGGAAGCCCTCCTCGCCGTCCTTGCTCACGTACGTGAACGTCACGCCGGGGCCGTCGGGGGTCATGGCGGCGTGGCCCGTCCACACCACCTTGTCGAAGCCCTTCGCGCCGCCGTGAAGCGTGTTGAGGCCGTTGTTCGCGGTGACGCGGAACGGCTTCCCGTCGATGGTGAACGCGCCGCGCGCGATGCGGTTGGCGCACCGGCCCGCGGTGCACCCGAAGTACTGCGTGCGCGCCACGTAGTCCGCCGCCGTCGGGCGCCCGAGCACCACGTCCGCGGCGCGGCCCTTCGCGTCCGGCACCCAGAGCTCGGTGACGATCGTCCCGTAGTCGGTGACGCGCATCGTCATGCCGTTTCCGTTGCGCAGGGTCCAGAGGTGGACCGGCGTCCCGTCCACGGTGCCCCAGTCGGTCATCGAGATGCCCGCGCCTTCATGCTGCATGGTGGTCCCGTGGGTTGCGCAGCCCGCCGTGCAGGCGAGCGCGAGGATGGCGATCGAGGTGCGCATCGGTGTTCCTTCCGTCCGCGGCCGTAGGGGTCAGAAGACGGTCATCCCGCCGTTGACGTGGATCGACTGTCCGGTGATGAAGCGGGCCGCATCGCTCGCAAGGAACGTGACCGCGCCGCCCACGTCCTCGGGGACGCCGAACGCGCCCATCGGGATGAGCGCCTCGTACGCGTCCTTGGCGTGCTGAGGGTCGTCCGCATGCCGCTCCACGGGGATCCACCCCGGCGCGACGGCGTTCACGGTGACGTGCCATGGCGCGAGCTCGGTGGCCATGCTGCGGGTCCACCCGACCTGCGCGCCCTTCGCCGCGACGTAGGCGCTGAAGTTCCCGACGCCGCGCTCGAAGACCTCGCTCGTGATGTTGATGATCCGCCCGCGGCGCACCGCCTTCATGTGCGGCAGCACCTCGCGCGCGAGCAGGTACGGGCTCTTCACGAAGAAGTCGAGCATCTGCTGGTAGAAGTCCCAGCCGTACTCCTCGATGGGCCGGTGCGGCTGCGCGGGCGTCGCGTTCACCACGACGATGTCGATCGGCCCCAGCTCGGCGCGGATCGCGTCGCACATGCGTCGCACGTCGGCCTCGTCGACGACGTCGCCCCGGAACAGGCCGCCTCGCAGGCCCTGCGCCCGGAAGTCCGCGAGCGTGCGCGCCGCGGTCGCCTCGTCGTTCAGGTAGTTGATCGCCACGCTCGCGCCCGCGCGCCCCAGCGCCATCGCGATGCTGCGGCCGAGCCCGCGGGTGCTCCCGGTCACCAGCGCCACGCGTCCCGTCAGGTCGAAGTCATGCGACATGGCCCGGAGCGTAACGCTCCGGGCCATGGGATTGGCGGTCACGGGCGGTGGCCCGCCGGGCGCGTGGCCCGTGCGTCAGGTGCAGCCCAGGCCCCAGCGCGAGAGCAGCGAGCCGAGGTCGATGCCGTCGACCGAGCCGTCGCCGTTCAGGTCGGCCGATCCGGCCTGGCCCCACTGGCTCAGCAGCACGCCCAGGTCGAGGCCGTCGACGTTCCGGTCGCCGTTGAAGTCGCCGAAGCAGTCCTGCTGGCAGGAGATGTCGAACGACCCGAGGCCGCCGCCGGCGGCGCCCCCGATGCGGATGTAGTGGAACGCGCCCGCCACGGTCCGGAACCGGACCGACGATGCGCCGTCGGCGCACCCGGCCGTGTCGTCGTTGCACGCGATCACCTGCGCGCCCGCGCCCGGGCACGTCGCGCCCGCCGCGTACACCACGAGCCGCGTGTCGAAGGCCGTGCCTCCACAGAGCGTGACCGCGAGCTCGCCGTCGCACTCGGCCTGGTGCAGGAACCAGACGTCCTTCGCCATGGTCGTTGCGGCGTTCGTCGAGCAGCTCGACGGGATGGCGAGTGCGCCGTTGGTGGCGTTCGTCGAGTCGAACGGATTGGCACCGGCCACCGCGGTCACCGCGCCGGAGCATTCGTCGTTGGCCGGCGGCGGAACGGCGCCGGTGGCGACGGACACGTCGTCGACGTACCACGTGTCGCCCGTGTCGTTGCCGTCGACGCGGAAGCGCAGGCGGAAGCGGTCGTGCTTGGCGTTCGCCGGAAGCACGTGCTCGTAGCGGGTGAACGCCGCGGGGTTGGTGCCGTCGGAGGTGAGCGTGTTGAGCACCACCCAGTCGAGCGCGTTGTTCAGGTACTCGACGACGAACGTCTCGCCCGACTCCACGCCCGAGCGGTTCACCCAGTAGGAGGCGAGCACGTTGCCCGCGACGCCCGCGAGCTTGATGAAGTTCGTGCGGGCCTCGTCGTCGTCGTAGGCGGCGGCGCCGGTCGAGTTGAGCGCCATCGAGTTGGGCGCGCTCGGCTCGCCGACCGCCGCGTTGTTGATCACCGCGCCGTCGCGGTACGTCCAGCGCTCGTTCGCGAAGGTGGTCAACGCGAAGTTCTCGATGAACGGCAGCGTCACCGCCTCGGGGCGGACGAAGTCGCAGCTCACGGAGTTCAGGTGCGCGCTCACCTCGTTCTGCGTGCGCGTGTTGAACCGCAGGTTGCTGCCTGAGATCCCGCCGCACGAGCCGTTCGCCGAGCACATGATGTTGCAGTTGGCCGAGCCGTCCGAGTCGCAGTGCGTGGCGTCCCAGTTGTGGCCCAGCTCGTGCGCCGACAGCGATGTGCGGAAGTTCGCCTGCGTCGTGTAGCGGCTCTCGACGACGCCGTACTGGATGCTGTTCGCCCCGGCGCACACGGCGCCGAGGTAAGCAAGGCCGATGGTGCCGCCGGAGAACGAGTAGCCGGAGAACATGTGCGAGATGTCGCGGAAGATGCCCGACTCGGGGGCGGTGGCCCACTTCGCGCCGAACTCGTTGAGCCGGCCGTCGATCGTGGTCGTGGTGTACGGGTCGTCCACCGTGGACCGCACGACGATCGTCCCGATCTCGTGGAAGATGTTCAGGTCACGGTCGTAGACGGCGTTCACGTTGTTCATGACGAGCTCGATGTCGTTCACCGTGGTGTTGACGTTCGAGCCGTTCTTCTGGAAGAACTCATAGTCGGTCTCGCAGCCGATCTCGACCTGGGACGGGGTCAGCCCCGCCGCGCCGCCCTCGCCGAGTTGGCGCTCGCCCTGGCGGCCGAACTTCTCGAAGCCGGGCCGGCCGACCGCGCAGCCGCGCCCGTCGCTGATCGCGTCGTTGGCGTTGAAGACCACGTGCGCCCCGGGCGCCGCCAGCGCCGCGCAGAAGTCGGACATCGGCTGCACCACCCAAGTGTCGCCGTCCTCGAGGCGGATGATGCCGGTGAAGCCCGTCGGCAGGATCGAACCGCTCACCAGCGTTCCGGGGCGGGCCGCGAGCGTGCCGCGGTAGGTGCGGATCGCCGGGGGCGCGGACGGCTCGAGCTTGCCGCCGCCGACGTCCACCAGCACCCGGTAGCGGTCGCTGCGGTTCGAGAACCTCTGGAGCTCGATCACCTCGAGCCCACCCCCGATCGGGAGCGTCAACGAGAAGGACGCCGGGAGGTGCCCCGGGAGTTCGATCATCCACGGGGTGTGCGCGAGCAGGCTCTGGTCGAGTTCGCACGAGTCTTCCCGTCCGGCGGGCTCGCCGGACTGCCCGCGCGGAGCCTGGAGGGCCAGCGCGGTCGAGGAGGCGAGGAGGGCGGCAAGTCCTGCGATGGCAGTCTTCATCCCAGTGGATACGGCTCCGGGCGGGGTCCGGTTCATGGCTGAAAACTAGGCCCGGATCGGGCTCAAGCGAGCGCGAATGCTTCAGTTCGGGGTCCTTTTCAGA
>CAMDUT010000088.1 GCA_945877905.1 Phycisphaera mikurensis NBRC 102666
GGTGGGTCGACGTGCGCGCGGTGGTGGCGCGGGCCAGGGAGTTCACGGGTGCCGCGGCGACCGACGGCGCGGGCGCGGGCGGCGGCGATCCGTCGTCCGGCGCCGCGTCCGAGCGCGCGCGCGTGGTCGTCGCGCCGCGCGACGCGCGCATCGAGGTGGACGGCGTGCCGGTCGGCACCGGTTCGGCCGAGATCGCGCCGCGCGCCGACGGCGCGCCGCGCGCGGTGGTCGCGCGGCTCGACGGCTGGGGCGAGGCTCGCACGACGTGGACCGGGCGCCGCGACGGCGGGCTGGTGGCCCTGAACCTCGCGCCGCCCGAGGGCGTCGCGCTGCTGCCGCGCGTGGTCACGCTCGCGGTGGGGCCGATGCCGAAGGGCTGCACGCTGTCGCTCGCGGCCCCCGAGCGCCGTGCGCTGGGCGAGGGCGCGTGGGCCGTCGAGGTCGTGTTCGGCCGCGATGCGTCGGGTGCGTGGCGCGCCGAGGAGCTCGTCCTCGAGGCACGGCGCGCGAACGGCACGCCGGCGACGGTCCGTGCGGGCGGCGCCTCGGGCACGGGGACGGTGAGGGTCCCGGTGTCCATCGACGGCGCGGGTGCCGCGGTGGACGTGCAGGTTCGCTGACCGCGCCGCGGCTCACCCGCCGCGCATGGCGCGCGACATGTTGAAGATCGGGAGCAGCATGGCCGCGGCGATGCCGCCGACGATGGCGCCCATGCCGACGATCATGATGGGCTCGACGAGGCTGGTGGTGCCCTTCACGGCGATGTCGAGGTCGTCCTCGGCCGCGGCCGCCGCGTGCTCGAGCACCTCGGAGAGCCGGCCGGACTTCTCGCCGCTGGCGATCATGGCGACCACGTTGCGCGGCACGAAGTCGAACTCGCGGAACGTGGGCGCGATCTCCTGGCCCTTCTCGATGCGCTCCTCGAGCGTGGTCCAGAGCTTCGTGTAGTGGACGTTGCCGGTGACGTCGCGGCAGATGCGCACGACGTCGACCAGCGGCACGCCGGCGGCCATGAGGCTCGCCATCGTGCTCGAGAACCGCACTAGGTACAGGCAGCGGAACATGTGCCCGAGCACGGGCGTGCGGATCTTCAGGGTGTCGACCGTGACGCGACCGGCCTCGGTGCGCATCCACCACCACAGGCCGCCCGCGATGGCGAGCAGCGCCGGCACGTAGATGGCCCAGCCGGTCTTGATGAACCCGCTCAGCCACACCAGCGCCTTGGTCGGCGCGGGCAGGCGGTCGCCCTGCGCCTTGAAGAGCGGGCCGAACTTCGGCAGGACGAAGACCATGATGACGGTGACCGCGAGCACGGCGACGGCCAGCATGATGGCCGGGTACATCATCGCGCCGCGGATCTGCTTGGCGGTCTTGCGTCCCTTGGCGAGGTCCTTGGCGACGCGAGCGAGCATCTCGTCGAGCTTTCCCGACGCCTCGGCCGCGCGCATGAGCGAGGTGAGCACCTTCGGGAAGGTGCGCGGGTGGCGGGCGAGCACGGCGCTGAAGTCCTCGCCCTCGCAGACGTCGGCCCGGATCAGCCGCACGAACTCGGCCACGTCCTTCTTCGACGCCTGGTCGGCGAAGGTCTCGAGCGCCTCGGCGAGCGGCACGCCCGTGCGGAGCATCACGGCCAGCTGCTGCGTGAACGCGACGACGTCGTCCTTGCCCATCGAGGCGGCGAGCCGCGCGCGCCGGCGCTGCGGGTCGGCCTCCTGGCCGACGCTCGAGGCGCGGTCGCCGAGCTCCACCGAGAGGATCGCGAGGCCCTGCCGGCGCAGCTCGCGCACGGCCGAGCCGTGGTCCGCGGCCTCGACGATGCCGCGCACGAGCTCGCCGCCGTCGGCGCGGCGCGCGCGGTAGGTCCACTTGCGGGTCGAACCGGCCTCGATGGCTTCAGCGGCGGCAGGCACCGTAGATCTCCTCGATGGTGGTGTGGCCGTCGACGACCTTGCGGATGCCGTCGTCCCAGAGCGTCTCGAAGCCGCCCTGGCGCAGGATCTCGCGGATGCGGGCGGGCTCGGCGTTCGCGCAGATCGCGTCGACGAGCGCCTCGTCCGGCACCATCAGCTCGTAGACGCCGACCCGCCCGCTGAGGCCGGTCTCGTGGCACTTGCGGCATCCCGCGCCCTTCCACAGGCGGGTGCATCCCTCGCCGTGGCGGCCGAGCGCCATCAGCTGCTGGGCGTCGGGCTCGAACTCCTGCTTGCACTGCGGGCAGATGCGGCGCACCAGCCGCTGCGCAAGCACGCCCTTCAGCGACGCGGCCACCAGGAACGGCTCCACGCCAAGGTTCTGCAGGCGCGTGACCGCGCTCGGCGCGTCGTTGGTGTGCAGGGTGCTGAGGACGAGGTGGCCGGTGAGCGCGGCCTGCACCGCGATCTGCGCGGTCTCGCCGTCGCGGATCTCGCCCACCATGATGATGTCGGGGTCCTGGCGGAGCAGGGCGCGCAGGGCGCCTGCGAAGGTGAAGCCCGCGCGCGGGTTGACCTGCGCCTGGTGCACGCCCTCGAGGTTCGCCTCGACCGGGTCCTCGACGGTCGAGACGTTGTTCTCGACGGTGTCGAAGGTGCCGAGCACCGAGTAGAGCGTCGTGCTCTTGCCGCTTCCGGTGGGGCCGGTCACGAGGACGACGCCGTGCGGCTGGTCGATCACGCCCTTGAAGCGGCCGAGCATCTCCGGCCGGAAGCCGAGGCGCTCGAGCCCGAGCTTCGCGGTCGAGACGTCCACGATCCGCATCACGATCTTCTCGCCGAACTTCCCGGGGAGGGTGCTCACGCGCAGGTCGATGGGCTTGCCCTTGACCTTCACCGAGATCTCCCCGTCCTGCGGGACGCGGCGCTCGGAGATGTCGAGCTTCGACATGATCTTGATGCGGCTCGCGATCGCCGCGTGCATCCGGTACGGCGGGCTGAGGCGGTGGAACAGCACGCCGTCGATGCGGTAGCGCACGCGCAGCCTGCCGTCGTCGGGCTCGACGTGGATGTCGCTCGCGCCCTCGGCGGCGGCGCTGCAGATCATGAAGTTCACGAGCTTCACCACCGGGCCGGCGTCGTCGTTGGCGTCGAAGCCGGGCATCGACTCCTCGGCCTGCTCGTTGATCCGCAGGTCCGACTCCTCGGTGCCGTCGAAGAGGTCGGCGACCAGTTCCTCGGCCTGCTTCGCGACGCTGGCCGTGGCACGGGTGGGATCCGAGAGGAGCGCGTCGATCCGGTCGTCGGGGGACGCGACGAAGCGCACCTTGAAACCGGTCTCGCGGCCGATCAGCTCCTCGACGAAGTAGTTCTGCGGGTCCGCGGTGGCGACCACCAGCTCGTTGCCCGAGAGGAAGAGGGCGCAGATGCGGTGCTCGCGCCGCATCGCCTCGGGGATGAGCGCCATGGCGCCTTCCTCGAAGAGCGCGGCCGGCTCCTCGACGTACTCCACGCCGCGGCTCTTGGCGACGGCCTGCAGGAGGGCCACCTTGTCGACGAGCCCCATCTGCAGCAGCACCTCCCCGAGCAGCATGCGCTGCCCGCCGCGCACCTGCGCGGCGAGGGCCATGCGGAGCTGGTCGGCGGAGAGCGTGCCCTCCTCGACCAGGATCTGGCCGAGCGGCGGGAAGGTGGCGAGCTCGAGGTTCAAATGCCGGCGCTCGGCGCCGCCCTGGTGGTCGTTGCGGTGGCTCACTTGCGTGCTCCCTTCGATGCGGCGCGCACCTGGCCGTAGCCGAGCTGCGCACGCCGCGCGCCGTCCGAGACGATCACGTGGCGCTCATGGATCTCCTCGACGCTCCAGCTGACCCCGTCGGCGTCCACGGTGCTCCCGCCGACGCCCACGGTGTCCTCGCCGATCACCGCGTACTCGCCCGCGATCACCGCGCGCAGCGAGAGCCCCTCGGGCGCGGCTGCAGGCGCGGACGCCTTCGATCCGGGCGCGGTTCCCGGGGCGGAGCCCGCGGTCGCCGCGTCCTGCACCAGGAAGAACGGCTTGAACGGGTCGCGTGCGGGCCGCACCTGCAGCTCGCAGCGCATGGTCGGCACGCGAGGCCCGCCGCCCGTGGACCACGTCCCCCCGGGCTGCGGACCGTCCACGCCTTCCGCCTGCGGGTCCTGCGGGACGGCGGTGGCCGTGGCGGCAGGGCGCGCCCGGGGCGTGCGCTTGGAGTTGATGACGGACTTCGCGCCCAGCGCGCCGACCGCGATGGCGGTGGCGCCCACGAGCACGGCGAACTGCCGCGGCTTGACGCCGAGGCGCGCGCAGAGGTCGTTCCAGCGGGAGGCGGTCGAGTTCACGGCCGTGCCTCCTTCGCGCCCGCTTCGGGCGCCGGCCCGACCTGCGCCGAGTCCTGCTCGCCGGCCTCGGACCACTCGTCGATCACGATGGTCGCGCGCACGGCGGGGTTGCCGAGGATGGCCTGCTCCTGGGGCGTCGAGACCGCGGAGATCTCGAGCACGCGCGGGGTGACGAGGCGATCGACGCCCTCCGCGGAGTCGATCACGCCGAAGATGGACTCGAAGGTCGCGGTCATCTCGACCGTGACCTCGCGGCGCGCCAGCCGCACGCCGCCGACCGGCGCGGGCAGCGCCTCGCGCGACCCGGTGCGGATCGACTGCTCGCGCACGGCGAGCCCGTCGGAGTGGCGCGTCATGGCATCGACCAGCCCGTCGCGCTCGCCCTCGGCCGAGAGCGGGCGGCAGCGGCGGGCGGCCTCCTCGCGCATCGCGGCCACGGACTCCTCCATCCTCGCGAGGTTGTTGCGCTGCGAGATGTTCTCGCTCGCGACCGCCTCGAGCAGTTGGGTCTCGCTGCGCATGGCGCCTGCGCGCACGTAGTTCGGGACGACGAAGACGACGGTGACCAGCGCGGCGGTCGCCGCGGGCACCACGCCCCACGCGAGCGTGTCGCGGTCGAGCGATGCGCGGACGGAGGCGAGCAGGTCATGGAGGCGGCTCATCGGGCGGCTCCCTTCGCGTGGGCGACCGTGCCGCCCGCGGTCGCGTCGGGCTGGGCGCACCGGCGCCCGTCGAGCGACACGCGGCACGTGATCGAGAACTGCTGGACGTGCCCGCCCGGGACGTCGATCGGCGCGTTCTCGGAGACGGTCACCTGGCCGAACGGCGCGGTGCCCGAGAGCCGGCGCTCGAACTCGTAGAGGTCGGCGTTCCCGCGCGCATAGCCGCGGATGGTCACGTCGAGCCAGCGTTCCGGGCGCTTCGCCGCGGGCTTCGCTCCCGCGGCGGGCGACGCGGGCGCCGGCTTCGCGGCGTCTGCCGCGCGCGCGGCGGCGCGCTGCTCCGAGCGCTCGATGCGGAGCATGGACAGGCTGGTTCCCGCGGGCATCAGGTGGGTGACCGTGGCGGCGAGGTCGCTCATCTCGAGCGGGAGCGCGAGGCGATCGGTGATCGACATCCGCCGCGAGAGCTCGCGCTGCTCGGCGGCGAGCCGCTCGATCAGCTCGTCGACCTTGCCGCTGCTCGCGGCGACAGACATCGACACCGCGCGACGCGCGTCGGCGGCGCGGCACTGGTTCCAGGAGTGCGCCGCGACGCCGACCAGCGTGACCGACAGCAGCCCCACGAGCAGCGCGTTCCGCCGGCGCGACGTCAGGGTCGCGCCGCGGCGGCGGAGCTGGGCCGGCAGGAAGTCGACGACGCACTCGTTCATGCCGCGGCGCCTCCCGCGGCGGCAAGCGTCTCCGGCTTCGGCTCGGGCGCGAGCGCGATGGTCCCTGTCCCCGCTGCGCGCGCCATGGCGGTGCGCGGTGCGCCGCGGGCCGGCTGCGCGGGAACGTCCTCGGCGCGCGGGGCGCGGTCGAGCTGGCGCAGCGCGGTGCACGCGCCGCCGATCGCGGCGACCCAGGTGTTGCCGTGGATGCACGGTGCGGCGCGCTCGATCGCGCGGATCGGGACGCACAGGCCGGTGCGCGCGCCGCAGACGCTCTCGAGCGTGGCGGCCGACTGCGGGTCGTTCGCGGCGGGGCCGGTCACGGCGATGGCCCGGGGCCACCAGCCGCCCGAGGTGCGCTCGAAGTGGCGCAGGCAGCGAAGCACCTCCTCGGCGAGCGCGCACCAGCGCCACGCGGTGGACTCCTGCGCGGCGGGCTCGAGCTCGATGGCGTCGTTCGCCAGGCGGATCGCGGTGGCGCGCCGCGCCGCGGTCATGCCGACGGGGGCCCAGTCGCCGCGCACGGTGCGAAGGAACGACAGCGAGCCGTCCCGGACCGCGGCGAGGGTCGCCACGCGGTCCTCGAGGTGGATCATCGCGAAGTCGCGGGCATCCGCGGGATCGGCGCACTCGGCGCTGCGCTGGCGCGACACGGCGCGCAGGGCCGCGAGCGCGGCGTGCTCGACGCGCGACGGGCGGAACCCCGCGCGCACCATGGCCATGGCGGCACGCTGGACGGTCGCGTTGGCGATCGCCAGCATCAGGACCTCGTTGCTGCCGCCCGCGGTGCTGCCGAGACGCACGTGGCCGATGCTCGCCGAGTCCGACGCGATGCCGAACCGGTCGGTGGCCTCGAAGCGGATGCTCTCGGAGAGCTCGGCGTCGTTCATCGCGGGAAGCCGGGCGATGTCGGCCTGGAAGCACTCGGCGGGAAGCGTGATCGCGGCCTCGCGCCCGGCGAAGCCGACCTGCGCGCAGGCCGCGCGCACGCGGTCGCCGAAGTCCTCGGGCGTCGAGGTGGGAGCGGTGCCGCCCTCGAGCACGCATCCCGCGACCTCGGCCGCGGCGGTGCACGCATAGGCGGCTCCCGCGTGGTCGAGCTGCAGGAGCCGCAGGCTTCCGCGCCCGAAGTCGGCGGCCACGGCCGGGTGCCTCGTGCCGAACCAGCTGCGTCGGCTGCGGGGAGTGTCGTGGTCGTTCGGGTTCATGCGCGTGGCTCCTGGTTCGCAATCGGAACAGAGGCGCCGGCACTTCTGCCGACGCCTCTGGAATTCGTCAGACTCATGCGATTCCCGGTCCGGGAACCGCGGCGCCGGCCGCGTCAGGGCTCCGGCGTGAAGCGACGGGTGCTGGCGGTCCAGACCCAGCCCTTCGTCGAGTCGACCTGGTTGGCGAGGTCGTCGGCCGAGCAGTAGCCGGCGGTGACCAGCGCGTTCAGGTCCGCGGTCGTGTACGTCGCGCCGTCGGTCAGCGTGATGGACGCGCCGCCGGGCTGGAACTGGTTGAGGCGGGTCACCATGGTGGTGATCTGGCCGCCGCGGGCCGAGGCGGCCTCGGTGTTGGCGTCGTCGAGCGCGCTCGTCACCGAGGGGACCACCAGCGCCGCGAGGACGCCGAGGATCACGACCACGATGAGGATCTCGATCAGCGTGAAACCCTTGCGCAGCGTCGTCGTCTTCTTCGTGTTGTTGTTGCTGGAGTTCGTCATGTTCAGCTCCTTCGTTGCTGCTGGGGCGAGTTCCTGGCTCGGGGCCGGGCACTCGCCCGTCCGGCCACGGGACACCTTCGGAAACGGGGAGGGGTGCCTGCAACAAAGTGAGGGCGATTTGCATGAAAAATCCGGCGTCACACTCGGACCCAAGGTCCGGAATGCGCTTGCGCGAGGCCCCGGGGAAACCGATGGTGGGGTCGTTCAGAGGAGTGCATGCGTCGCAACCGTCCCGAATCCCCCTCCGCCGACCCCGTGCCCGGGCAGGCACGCGCATTCACGCTGGTCGAGGCGCTGATCGCCACGGTGATCGTCTCGATGGTGGCGCTCGCGGGCTCGACCGCGGTCGCGGTCGGCATGGCCATCGAGCAGGAGAACCGCATGTCCGTGCTCGCGACCCAGGCCGCGGAGCTGCAGATGGGCGCGGTGCTCGAGCAGGGCTACGAGGGGATGGACGCGATGGCCGGCGCCGAGGAGCGCGGCGCGATGCTCGCGCCCGCGGCCGCGGGGGGTGCGGCGCGCCCGTCGATGGGGCCGCGCTACGCGGGGATGTCGCGGCAGACCACGGTCACGGGGGAGACCCGCACGTTCGCGACCCTCAACAACCACTCGGTCGTCGGCAAGCGCGTCGAGGTGCGCGTGTTCGGCCCCGACGGCGCCGAGCTCGCGCGGCTCGTGCGGTTCCGCGGGAAGGAGCCGACCACGTGAGCCGCAGCCCCACGGGTGCCGCGCTCCGCGCGGTGCGGCCCGGGCGCGGGTTCACGCTCGTCGAGCTCGTGGTCGCGGTCGTCGTCACGGCAGTCGTCGCGGCGTCGGTGGTCACCACCATGAGCGCCGTGCGGATCGGCCTCGAGGGCCAGGACGAGTCGGCTCGCGCCACGGCACGCATCGCGCGTGCCCAGGCGCGCGCCGCGGACCACCTGTTCCGCGCGCGCATGATCCTCGCCCAGGAGGGCGCGTTCTGCGCGCTGTGGGTCCCTTCCGAGGAATTCGACGCGTCGCCGACGAACGCCGCGGAGTACGACGCGATCCACCGGGAGGAGCTCCGTTTCTGGTCGTTCGACGCCGCGGCCGGGGCCGTGGTCGTGGAGCGCACGGCCGACCGCGGCGACCGCACGCAGGTGGCGCTCTCCGCCGACTGGCAGTCGATCCGCGACTCCCTGGCGGCGCAGGGCGCGCTCGAGCGGTCGGTGGTGATCGACGGCGTGTCCGGTTCGTCGTTCCGTGCGTCCGGCTTCGACCCGTGCTCGGACCGGCGCATGTCGCTGATGGTGGAGCTCGAGGACGAGCCCGCCGACGGCGCCTACGAGGTGGGCGGCGCGCTCGCGGTCCTGCTGGAGCACCCGTCGTGCGGCTGAACCGGCGCATTCCCGTCGCCTTGCGCCGACGCGCGCGCCCCGCGCGCCGCGGCGCCGCGCTCATGCTCGCGCTCTTCTCGATGATGGTCGTCGGGACCACCACGCTCGCCTACGTCGCCAGCCGGGACACCACCACCGCGATCGCGGGCAACGCCCGCACCGTCGCGCAGGCGCGGTCGCTCGCCGCGTCCGGCATGGACCTCGCCAAGAACCTGCTTCGCACGAGCGAGACGCTGTGGCGCGCGAACCACTCGGCCGGCACGCTGCTCTCCGGGTATGCGCTCGATGAAGGCACGGTCACCGTCCGCCTGGTGGACATCACGAAGCGTGCGGCGGGTGCCACGGGCGCCGCGGCCGCGCCCGACAATGCAAGCACCGAGATCGAGGTCACGGTCGAGAGCACGGTGGAGGGCTCGACCTGGACGTCGGTGGCCCACATGAGCATCCCGACGGTGGTGAAGGGCGAGTACGCGATCTTCGCGAACAAGATCATGATCGTCGACGGTTCGAGCAACTTCATCGGTCGCTGGCCGAACGCGCCGATGAGCTCGCAGAACCTGCGGGTCAACATCGGGACGCAGGCCGACCTGGCGGCGCTCAGCTCGCTGTTCCCCTGGCTCGGCACCGGCATCTGGCTCCAGGGGGGCTGCCGCTTCGAGCCGGTCGTCGCGGGGGCGGCCCCCGCCGACCCCGACTCGCAGAAGTCGACGTGGATCTACTACCCGCACTCCGCGTCCGGGATCGTCGTGCAGGGTTCCGCTGCGTCGCAGGTGGCCGCCAAGCGGATGGACCCCGAGGACTCGATCCGCATGGTGACGCCGCCGAACGCGCCGAGCGTCGCCGCTCCGTTCACGGCGCGGACGAACCACTACGTTCTCTCCGGCGGGACGCACTCGCTGACCCCGTTCCGCGTGCGCGCGACCTTCCTTCCCCAGCTCTTCACGCGCAACTTCGAGTGCCGCTCCGGCGCGACGGTGACGCTGAACTCCGGGACCTACGAGGTCTGGGGATCGTGGGTCCTTCGCGACAGCCGCATCATCATCAACGGCGACGTGAAGTTCGTCGTGAACCCGAACCTGGCGCTCACCGGCCTCGACTGGCAGAACTCGGTCGTCGAGATCAACCCCAACAGCACCTTCGAGGTCTACAACGGCTACTCGATGGACGTGCGCGATTGCTGGGTGGGGCCCCGGCACCAGTACCTCTGCGACGAGGTCGCGTACGACGGCGACCCGCACCGGCGCAACTGGTTCGGCCAGTTCACGCAGGACGACTGCTACGCCGCCGCACCGAGCTCGCCGCAATACATGGAGCCGTGGCGGGTGCGCTTCTACCCGATGCGGCAGTTCCTCTCGAACTTCTTCCTGTGGGACATCCGGGACTCGTCGGTGGTCGGTTCGCTGTTCCTGCCGACGAACCCGATCCGCCTCTTCGGCCGGACGCAGGTGTACGGCCGCGTCGCCAGCAACCACCTGCTGGTCTACGACACCGCGAGCTTTTACTACGACCACGCGCTCGATCTCGTGACCGGCTTCACCGAGGGCCGCGCGCCGTCCCGCGGAGGCGACCCCGACGACATGTTCCCGTCCCGCATGCTGCGCCTCGGCTTCGACGCGGAGGCGGCACGATGAGGCGCGTCCGTGCGTTCACCCTGCTCGAGATGCTGGTCGCGTGCGCGTTCGTCGCCGTGATCGCGGCGCTCGCCGCCGACATGTTCGGCGGTTCCCGGCACGAACGGCTCGACGCGGCGGTGCGGCTCCTCGAGTCGGACCTCGCGTTCGCGCGCGCGCGCTCGCTCGCGCAGCCGGCGAACCCGTCGCACCTGCGCGCGCGGACGGACGGCCAGCCGGGCTACATGGTGGTGTCCGCGAACGACATGGTCACCGCGGTCGACGGGCCCAACGGTCCCGTGGGAGCGGTGTTCGGGGCAGGGCGCGGGGCGCCCGCGGCAGGCGTCGCGATGGCGATCGTCGGGGGCGCTTCGGTCGCCTTCGGGCCGTTCGGAGGGGTTATGGACCCGGTGCCGACCATCCGGCTGACCATGCCCGATGGCCCGGAGGCGGCCCTGATCGTGTTCGACCCGCTCAACGGCGACATGACCGTCACTTATCAGGCACCGTGATGACGTGATCGAAGGCCCCGGGGACCGCGCGCCGATGAACCATTCGGACGGTAGTGAATCCGCGTCCGCGGAACGAGGTCACATGGCACACCATCGCACGAGCACCACGATCCCCCGCGTCGACCGCGCGTTCACGCGCGCGGCGTTCGCGGCGGCCACCGCCGTCATGCTGGTCACGGCGACGCGGCCGGGTGCGGCGCAGCAGCCGACCTCGCCGGTGCAGCCTCCCGCCGCCGGTCCCGCCGCGCCGCCGAGCGCCGTGCCGCCCGCACCGACCGCCGATCCCGGAATCGCCCCCGTGTCCGAGCCGCGCAGCGCCGTCTGGGGCGCGCCCGGCGCGAACGCCTCGCAGGGGGGCGTCTCGACGCCGCTCACCG
>CAMDUT010000089.1 GCA_945877905.1 Phycisphaera mikurensis NBRC 102666
CCCTCCGGCGCCCTCCCCCCGCTGCGCCAGTCGGTCTGCGCGTGGTGCTTCGGCGGCATGCCGCTCGCCGACCTCTGCGTGCTCGCGAAGCGCGTGGGCATCGGGAGCGTCGAGCTCCTGAACGAGGACCAGTGGCCCGTGCCGGCGGCGCACGGGCTCACGTGCGCGGTGGCGAACGGGCCCGGCGGCATCGCGAAGGGCTGGAACCGCCGCGAGCACCACGACGCGCTCGTGAGGCGGTCGGAGGAGCTGCTGCCCAAGGTGGCGGCGGCGGGCATCCCGCAGATGATCGTCTTCAGCGGCAACCGCGAGGGGCTCGCAGACGACGAGGGGCTCCGGACGTGCACGGAGGGGCTGGGGCGCATCATGCCCGCGGCCGAGCGCGCGGGCGTGACGGTGATCATGGAGCTCCTCAACTCGAAGGTCGACCACGCGGACTACATGTGCGACCGCACCGCGTGGGGCGTCGAGCTCTGCAAGCGCGTCGGGAGCGACCGCTTCCGGCTGCTCTACGACATCTACCACATGCAGGTGATGGAGGGCGACGTCATCCGCACCATCCGCGAATCGCACCCGTGGATCGCGCACTACCACACCGCGGGCAACCCGGGGCGGAGCAACATCGACGACGCGCAGGAGCTGAACTACCGCGGCATCTGCCGAGCGATCCGCGAGACCGGGTTCACCGGATGGCTGGCGCAGGAGTTCATGCCCCGCGGCGACCCCGCGGCCGCGCTCGAGGCGGCGGTGCGGGCGTGCGGGTGAGCGATTTCGTATCCTCCGCGGCTCCCCACCAGGACACACCATGAGCACCTTCGAGAACATCGGCTACAACGAATCCGAGCGGCAGTTCCACGAGAAGGACCAGGAGCTCCTCCGGAAGCTCCGTGCGCAGCTCGACGAGCAGCGCGCCGCCGCGGCCGCCGCGGGCCAGAAGACCGCGCACTGGATGAAGTGCCCCAAGTGCGGCGGGCAGCTCGCCGAGAAGCCGATGGGCAAGGTCCTCGTCGACCAGTGCTCGTCGTGCGGCGGCGTCTACTTCGACGCCGGCGAGCTCGCGATGCTGATGGGCCACCACGCCGACGGCGACCGCTCGCGCATGCTCGACGACGTCCTCGGATGGATTCCGGGCTGGCAGAAGGGCCGCAAGTACTTCACGAAGGGCTGAGCGCCCCGCAGCGGCATCACGACGACCAAGCAAGGCGCCCGCCGTCGCGAGACGGCGGGCGCGGTCGTTTTCCTCGTCGGCCCCGCGGGCCCGGGCTCAGAAGCGGCCTGTGGTGTTGACCGTGTCGTACGGAGTGCCACCCGGGCGCTCCATGAGCCAGATGCGGCTCCACTCGTCGGCGAGCGCGCGCAGGTTCTGGTTGTAGACCATCGAGTCGTTCTCGCGGCGACGGTCCCACGACTCGAGCTGGCCGTTCATGTCGGGCGTGGGGTTCGACGCGATGCGGTCGAAGGACACGACATACGCCGTGTTGCAGGACTCGTCGAGGTCCGCGATCTTCTTCTTGCTCTCGTCGCTGGTGGCGCCCGAGTTGGCCAGCTCGGCCGCGATGTCCTGGCGCTGCTTGGTGAGCGCGTTCCGGAGGGCGGCGGGCAGCGCCTTCACGCGCGAGTCGCCCTCGGACAGCTCGTACCAGTGCTCCTTGGGGAGGTCCTCCGAGCCGTAGAGCTCGGTCGGCTGGGGCGCATAGCACCCACCCACGAGGGCGGACACGGCGAGCGCGACGGGGGCAACGATGCGGGACAGCGTCATGGTCGGTGGTTCCTTCAAGGCGGGCCGGGAGTCCGGACCGGCGCGGCCATCCGCGCGGGCGGGCAGGATAGCGGAACCTGCGCCCGGGGCCACGTGACCTCTACGGGCCCCGTCCCCGGGGGGATGCAGCTGATTCCGGCGCCGGGCGCACGGTCGGTGCGCCTCGGGCGGCCGCGCGCCCTACAGCTCGACCACCGCCAGCCGTTCGGGCACCCCGGCGTCGATCCCGAACCGTTCCCGCAGCTTCGCGGCCAGCGCCGCGCGCTGGCGTCCTTCGCCGTGGACGAGCACCACCCGGGGCTTCGGGCCCGCCCCGGCCATCGCCGGCGCGATCCATTCGAGCAGCCCCCCCTGCCCCGCATGGGCGCTGAGGCCGCCCACCGTGCGCACGTCGGCGCGCACCACGATGTCCTCGCGGAAGATCCGGACGCTCTTGGCGCCCTCCACCAGCTTCCGGCCGAGCGAGCCTTCCGCCATGTAGCCGATCATCAGCACCTGCACGCCGCGCCGCCACAGGTTGTGCTTGAGGTGGTGCACGATGCGCCCGCCCTCGCACATGCCGCTGCCTGCGATCACGACCGCGGGGTCCCAGCTCTGGTTGAGGTCGCGGCTCTGCTGCGGCGTGACGATCGGGTGCAGGTTCCCCAGGTCGCGGCGCGACTGACCGCTGCGGGCGAGCCCCCTCGCCTCCGGGTCGAACTCGTCGGGGTACTTGCCGTAGATCTCGGTGGCGCGGATCGCCATCGGGCTGTCGAGGTAGATCGGCACCGACGGCGTCTTCCCGTCGCGCGTGATCTCGGCCAGCACGTGGAGCAGGAGCTGCGCTCGCCCGATGGCGAAGCTCGGCACCAGGACCTTGCGCTTCTGCCACGCGGACTGCTCCAGGATGCCCTTGAGCTCGGCCAGCGTCTGGTCGGCCGGCCGGTGGTCGCGGTCGCCGTAGGTCGACTCCATGAACACGAGGTCCGCGGGCGGGCACGGCACGGGGTCCTTCAGGATCGGCATGCACTTCTGGCCGAGGTCGCCGCCGAACACGACCGTGCGCTCGCGCCCGTCCTCGTTCACGCGCATCACCACGCTCGCGGACCCGAGGATGTGCCCGGCGTCCTGGAAGCGGATCGACACGCCCGAGGCCACTTCCACGTCCTCTCCGTAGGCGTGCCCGCGGAAGAGGTCGACGACGGGCTTCACGTCCTCCGCGCGGTAGAGCGGCACCGCGTCGGGTTCCTGCCCGGTGCGCTCGCGCCATCGGTTCTCGCGCTCGGCGTCGCCCTCCTGGATGCGCGCGCTGTCCATGAGGATGAGCTCGGCGAGCTCGCAGGTCGGCCGCGTGGCGTGCACCTTGCACCGCAGCCCGCGCAGGAGCGGCAGCCGGCCCACGTGGTCGAGGTGCGCGTGGGTCAGCACCACCGCGTCGAGCCGCGCGGGGACCACGGGGTCGATGTCGGCGTTCTTGCCATTGCCGTTCCCCCGGCCCTGGAACATCCCGAAATCGACGAGCACGCGCGCACGCCCGGTCTCGACGAGGTAGCCGCTTCCGGTGACTTCGCCCGCGGCGCCGAGGAGCGTGATGCGCATGTCGCGAAGGCTACGCGCCGCGCCAGCGGAGCGGGGGAACCAACGACGCGCCGGGGCCCGCCGCCACGCGCATCCACGTGGGCCGGCGCCGGCATCGACGCTCGAACGCGGCGGCGATCCGCTCGGGGACGCCCTCGGCCGACGCCTCGGCGAGCACGATGACGCATCCGCCGAACCCGCCGCCCGTGAGGCGCGCGCCGTGGACGCCGCCGCGCTCGCCGATCGACCGCGCCGCGTCCACCAGCGCGTCGAGCTCGGGCGTGCTCACGGCGAAGTCATCGCGAAGCGACTGGTGGCTCTGCGCCATGAAGAGCCCGAAGAGCGCGAGGTCCTCGCGCCGCAGCGCGTTCGCCGCGCTCTGCGCGCGCAGCGCCGACTCGTCGAGGTCGCGCAGGCTCGTGACGCCCGCGGCGCGCGTCGCCTCCTCGACCTCGCGGCGGCGCTCGGCGTACCGGCCGTCCGCGAGCGCGCGGTGCACGCCGGGGTCGAACACCCAGAGCGCCGCGCGCGAGGGCGCCGGGAACGGCACGGAGCGCACGTCGAGCGTGCGGCAGTCGATGAGCAGGGCGTGGTCGGCCCGCCCGAGCGCCGACGCGAGCTGGTCCATCATGCCGCACGGCACGCCCATGAACTGCGACTCGGCCTCCTGCGCCAGGCGCGCGAGCGGGATGCCGAAGAGCGGCGCGCTCAAGGCGTCCGCGAACGCAGTGGCCAGCGCCACGCCCAGCGCCGCGCTCGAGGCGAGCCCCGCGCCGATCGGAACGTCGCTCGCGACGGCGACCTCGAGCGGGGGCACGGCCACGCCCTCGCGCACGAAGCCCGCAAGCACGCCCGTCACGAGGTTGGCCCACGCACGGTCACCGACGAGGCGCGGGGACGACGCGTGCGCGGCGGGATCGGGCAGCTCGACCAGCGACCGAAGGTCCTCGCTCCACGCGCGCCAGCGGTCGTCGGACGCGCGCCGCACGGCCACCGCGCAGTCACGGTCGATGGCGATGGGGAGCACGACGCCGTCGGCGTAGTCCACGTGGTCGCCGACCAGGTTCACCCGGCCCGGCGCGCGCGCCACCGTCGCCGGCGTGCCGCCGAAACGCCGCGTGAACGCCTCGACGCAGCGGGCGACGGCCGGGGATGCGGGCGCGGCGAGGTTCACGCGCGGATCGTATGGCTCGCGCCGGGGCGGCTTGACTCCCCCGCGCCCCCACTTCCTATACTTCCCGCCCCATGAAGGAACTGATCGTCGGAAGGGGCCTTCGGAAGTCCTTCGGAGCATTCGAGGCGGTGCGCGGGATCGACCTGACGGTCCCCGCCGGCCAGGTGCTCGGCTTCCTCGGCCCCAACGGTGCCGGCAAGAGCACCACCATGCGCATGCTGACGGGCTTCCTCGAGCCCACCGCGGGAACCGTCCACCTCGACGGCATCGCGCTCGCGGACGACCCGATCGCCGCCAAGCGCACGTTCGGCTACCTGCCCGAGGGCGCGCCGGCCTACGGCGACATGCGGGTCGAGGAGTTCCTCCTCTTCGTCGCGCGCACCCGCGGCTACGACGCCGCCGAGGCGCGCCGCCGCGTGGACGCCGCGATCGACCGCCTGCACCTGGGGCCCTACCGCAAGCAGCTGGTCGAGACGCTCTCCAAGGGCTACAAGCGCCGCACGGGCCTCGCGCAGGCGATCCTGCACGACCCGCCGATCCTGATCCTCGACGAGCCGACCGACGGGCTCGACCCGAACCAGAAGCACGAGGTGCGCGAGCTCATCCGCCGGCTCGGCGGCGAGCGCGCCGTCGTGCTCTCGACGCACATCCTCGAGGAGGTGGAGGCGGTGTGCACGCGCGCCGTCATCATCAACGAGGGACGCATCGTCTTCGACGGCACCCCGGGCGAGCTCGACTCGAAGGCCCCGGGCTCGGTCACCCGCAACCGCATGGACCACGTCTTCCGCATGCTGACCACCAGCGACGTCCGCGAGCCCGCCGGCGCGAGGGGAGGCTCCCGATGAGCGCGCCCGCACGCATCGGCCCCGTCTTCCGCCGCGAGTTCGGCGCGTACTTCGCGAGCCCGCTCGCGGGGATCTTCCTCGTGATCTTCCTCTTCATGAGCGGGATCTTCACCTTCCAGCTCGGCGGCTTCTACGAGCGCGGCCAAGCGGACCTGCGACCGTTCTTCACGGGCCAGCCCTGGCTCTACCTCTTCCTGGTGCCGGCGCTCAGCATGCGGCTCTGGGCCGAGGACCGTCGCACCGGCACCATCGAGCTGCTGCTCACCCTGCCCGTCTCGGTGCGCGACCTCGTGGTCGCGAAGTTCCTCGCGGCCTGGGCGTTCGCGTGCGCGGCGCTCGCGCTCACGGTGCCCCTCTGGATCACGGTCGCGTGGCTCGGCAACCCCGACCACGGCGCGATCCTCGTCGGCTACCTCGCGTGCGCGCTGCTCTCGGGCACGTTCCTCGCGCTCGGCGCGTTCCTCTCGGCCTTCACGAAGAACCAGGTGATCGCGTTCGTCCTCTGCGGCGTCGCGGGATTCCTGCTCCTGGTCACCGGGTTCCCCATCGTGCTCGACTTCGTGTCGGGCTGGCTGCCGCGCATCGCGGTCGAGGCCATCTCGTCGATGAGCGCGCTGACCCACTTCGAGGGCATGATGCGCGGCGTCCTCGACCTGCGCGACGTCCTCTACTTCGTGTCGCTCACCGTGGCGTTCCTGTTCCTCAACGGGATCGTCGTCGAATGGAAGAAGGCGGAGTGAACCCATGGCCGCACGCACCGAGACCCGTCGCAACGCCCTCCTGACCATCGCCGCGGTCCTCGTCGGGATCGTGGCGCTCAACGTGGTGACGTCGATCGCGCTGCCGTTCGCGCGCGTCGACCTCACGCAGGACCGCCTCTACTCGACCAGCCGCGGCGTCGACCGAACGCTCGAGTCGCTCGACGAGCCCGTCCGCATCGACTACTTCTGGACGCAGGAGGGGTCGAAGGACCAGCCGCTCCTGCGCGCGCACGGCCAGCGCGTGCGCGAATACCTCGAGGAGGTCGCGCGCCGCTCGAAGGGCAAGGTCGAGTTCCGCTTCATAGACCCCGAGCCCTTCAGCGAGGCCGAGGACGAGGCGCGAACCGCGGGCCTGCCGGCGCTGGCGGTCGACGGCAGCGGCCGCACGCTGACGCTCGGCCTCGTCGTGCGCGGCCCCACCGACCGCAAGGAGACGATCCCCTACCTGTCGCCCGAGAACGAGCCGCTGCTGGAGTACGAGCTCATGCGCGCGATCGCGTCCGTGGGCCGGCCGACGAAGCCGAAGGTGGGGCTCCTGAGCACCATCCCGCTCGACGGCGGCACGGACCCGCGCAACCCGATGGCGCAGCGCGGGCCGCCGGTGGTGATCGAGCAGCTGCGGGAGCAGGCCGACGTGGTCGACGTGCAGCCGACCGCCGACGCGCTGCCCGCGGGGATCGACGCGCTCGTCCTCGTCCAGCCGCGCAAGCTCACCGAGGGCATGCTGCGCGCGATCGACACGTGGGCCGTCGCCGGCAAGCCCTTGGTCGTGCTCGCGGACCCGTACGCGGAGACGGACTCCGGGCCCGACGCCGCGATGATGGGCGCCAAGCGCGGCGGCACCACCTACGACCTCGGGCCGCTGCTCGCCGCGTGGGGCGTCGACGTCCCGAAGGACATGGTGGTCGGCGACCTGGCGTACGCCACGCGCGTCCGCGCGCCCTCGAGGAACGGCGGCGTGCGCGAGCTCGACTACCCGGCGTGGCTCTCGATGACGAGCGAGGCGTTCACGAAGGACGACCCGCTCGTCGGGGGCCTGCAGTCGCTCAACATGATGAGCCCCGGCTCGATCGAGCGCATCGAGGGCACGAAGGCGACGCTCCAGCCGCTCGTGCGGACCTCCGACCGCTCGCAGCAGATCCAGACGCTGAAGCTCGGGTTCTTCGGCGACCCGGAGCAGCTGCTGAAGGACTTCAAGGCCGACGGCGTGCGGCGCGTGATCGCCGCGCGCATCGGCGGCGAGGTCGCGTCCGCGTACCCGGCCGCCGACGGCGCGCCGGCGACGGGCAAGGCCAACATCCTGCTCATCGCCGACGCCGACCTGCTCGCCGACGACACGTGGGTCATCGACGACCGCGTGGCGGGCATGAGCGTCGGCAAGCGCGCCGTCGCCGACAACGGCCCGCTCGTGCTCAACGCCGTCGAGCTCGCGGCCGGCAACCCCGCCCTCGCCGAGATCCGCGCGCGCGGCCAGTTCCGGCGCCCGTTCACGGTGGTCGACGAGATGCGCAAGGAGGCGCAGGCCAGGTACATCGCCGAGGAGAAGAACCTGCAGGACGAGATCCAGCGGACGGAGCTCCAGATCGGCGAGCTTCAGCGCGAGCGCACGCCCGACGGCATGCAGCAGATCGTGCTGTCGCCCGAGCAGGCCAAGCGGATCGAGGAACTGCAGCAGCGCATGGTGGCCGCCCGCAAGGAGCTCCGCGCGGTGCAGCTGTCGCTGCGCCAGGGCGTCGAGCAGCTCGGCACGCGGCTCCTGGTGCTGAACGCGGTGCTGTGGCCGCTCGCCGTGGCAGCGGCCGCGCTCGCCTGGTACGTGGTGCGCGGCCGTTCGAGCCGCCGGGAGGCATCCAAGTGAATCGGACGATGGCGACGAAGGTGGCGCTCGGCGCCGTGGCCCTGGTGGGGCTCGCTTGGTTCCTGGCGCAGGGACGCGGCACGACGCCCGGGCGCCCGCGCGGATCGGCGATGCTTCCGGCCCTCGAGGACCGCGCCGAGGAGATCGGCGCGGTCGAGGTGCTGCGCGGCAATTCAACCGTCCGGCTCGAGCGCAACCCCGACGGGAGCTGGATCGTCGCGACCAGCGAGAGCTACCCCGCGCGCAACGAGCTGGTGCGCGCGCTGGTGGCGAGCATGGGCGACCTCGCGATCGACGAGAAGATGACCGCGAAGAAGGAGCGCCACGGCGAACTCTCGCTTGCGTGGCCGGACGAGTCCGGCAAGGCGCGGCTGGTTCGGTTCCTGCCCAAGGACCCGCTCGCCCCGATCGTGGCCGAGGTCGTCGTCGGCGAGGAGCGGTTCTCCCCGGACGCGGTGTTCGTCCGGCAGCCCGACCAGGACCAGACGTGGCGCGCGCGCGGCCGCGTGCAGCTGCCCTACGAGGCGAACGGCTGGATCGACCGCACGCTGCTGTCGCTTCCCGCGGACGAGACGACGTCGGTCGCCTTCGACGGCATCGCCGTGAGCCGTCCCGCCGAGCCCGCGGACGCGCAGCCGGGCATGCCGCGCGCGCCGTGGACCGCGGCCGTCGACGACGCCGAGCGCGCCCGGTGGTCGAAGGAGCAGGAGGACTCGGCGCGCATGTCGCTGCCGTCGTGGTTCGAGCGGCTCGAGTTCGACGCGGTGCGGCGCGCCCGCGTCGACGCGGCGCCCGAGCGGCAATGGACGGTGGTGGCCGAGCTGCGATCCGCGACGCTCACGATGACCGGCCACGCCGAGGGCGACCTGGTGTGGGTCACCCTCTCCGCCGCGCCGAGGGAGGGCGCCCCCGCGGCGAAGGCGCCCGAGCGCGAGGGCGATCCGTTCGTGCCCGACTGGGCGAAGTTCGCGCAGCGCACGTCGGGCTGGGAGTACCAGCTGCCGTCGTGGAAGGCCGACACGCTGCGCCGCCTTCGCGAGGCACCGAAGGTGCCCGACGCGTCCGCCTCGGCGGAGGGCGCGCCGGCTGCGCCGGGGATGCCGCCCGTTCCGCCCCCCATGGCCCCGTAACACCGGGATTCCGCGCGATCCACCGGGAAACGCTGGGTTCGGCTTGACCCCGGGCGCCCGGTTCCCGATGGTGTTCCCGGAGATCTGCCGGATCACCGACAACGTGCGTTGCGGCAGGTGGCCCGGCCGAGGAGGCGAAGGGCCATGGCGATCGCGCGTCACTCGACACCCTGGATGCGCCGGGCGGGATTCGCGGGAACCGCGCTCGCGGCCATGCTCGCGGCGACGGCTCCCGAGTCGACGGTCCCGGCCGAGGCGCCCGCGCTGTGCGAGGCCGACGCCCCGCATGCCGCGCACCGCATGCGCGGCGGCGCCGTCGCGGCGCGCGACTCCGTCGACGCGATCGTCCGCCCCGCCGCCGAGCGGACCGCGCTGATCGCGGACATGCCCGGCGTCGCGATGGCGCTCGGGCGCGGCGACGTCCACATGCTCCGCCGCATCGCCAACGAGGAACTGCGCCGCGCGGGCGGATCGATCGACGTCGTCGCGATGCTCGATCGCGACGGACGGATGCTCGCGGTCAGCACCGTCGACGCGTCGGGGGCGGCGCTGCCGCCCGAGCGGATCGATCGGCTGATGTCGGTCGACATCTCGGGCCGCGGCGTGGTGCGCGGGTGCATCGCCGGCCGCCATGCGGAACCCGTCATCGAGTTCCAGTCCGACTGCGAGTTCACCCGGATCCTCTGGGACTCGGCGGGCCTCTCGGTGGCCTTCAGCGCGCCCGTGCGCGACCGCGAGTCCGGCGAGCGGCTCGGCGTCGTCACCGCCCGCGCGCGCTTCGAGCGCATCGAGCGCGCGCTCGCCGCGCAGGGCGCCGCCGGCCTCGAGGTGATGCTCGTGGCCCAGGACGGGCGCATCCTCGACGAGTCCGCGCAGCGCGGAGCACGGCGCGCACCGCTCGGCGGCGCGGAGCTCGCGGCGCTCGTCGCGCCGCTCGCGTCCGGCGTCTCCCACTCCACGGTCGGGGTCGACGGCGCGCTCGCGTGCGCCTACCCGCTGCAGGGCCTGCGCACGGTCGACGGCGGCTCCGCGTGCGTCGTGGCGATCGCCTCGCGCGACCTCATCGCCGCGGAGTCGAGCGATGCGCGGCTCGCGACCACGGCCGCGGTCGGCGCGTTCGTCGCGCTCTCGGGGCTCTCCGGTGCGCTCCTCCTGCAGTCGCGCAGGCAGCGGCGGTCGCGCGCCTCGCTCGTCGCGGCGCGCAACGACGCCGACGCCGCCAGCCGGTCGAAGACCGAGTTCCTGGCGAACATGAGCCACGAGATCCGCACGCCGATGACGGCGATCCTCGGCTACGTCGACCTGCTCGCCGACCACGGCGACTCCGCGCCCGGGGCGCCTTCGCGCGAGGAGGCGGTCGAGACCATCCGCCGCAACGCGCGGCACCTGCTCGCGATCATCAACGACATCCTCGACCTCTCGAAGATCGAGGCCGGCCAGATGAAGGTGGACCGCCAGCGCGTGCGGACCGTCGACCTGGTGCAGGACGTCCTCAGGCTCATGGACGACCGCGCGCGGCAGAAGGGCATCGCCCTCAAGCTCGCCTTCGAGGGCGAGGTTCCGGACGTCGTCACCACCGACCCGACCCGCGTGCGACAGGTGCTCATCAACCTGCTCGGGAACGCCGTGAAGTTCACCGAGCAGGGCGCGGTCACGCTCACCGTGCGCCGCGAGCCGGGCGAGCGCCGCACCGTCGAGTTCGAGGTCGCCGACACCGGCATCGGAATGACGCCCGAGCAGCTCGCGCGCCTCTACCACCCGTTCGTGCAGGCCGACAGCTCGACCACGCGCCGCTTCGGCGGGACGGGCCTGGGGCTCGCGATCAGCCGCCGGTGCGTCGACATGCTCGGCGGCGCGATCTCCGTGCGCAGCGCGCCCGGGGCGGGCACCACGTTCACCGTGCGCCTCGACGCCGGCGACCTGACCGGCGCGCAGCCCGCATCGCTTCGGCAGGCGCAGGTCGCCGAGCCCGGCGCGCCCGGCGCCGGCGGCGGTGCCGGCGCGGCCACTGCAGCAC
>CAMDUT010000090.1 GCA_945877905.1 Phycisphaera mikurensis NBRC 102666
GACCCCGCCCCGACGGAATCGGCGCCCGCCCCGGCGCCGACCGAGCCCGCGCCCGCCGCGGAACCCGCGACGCCGCCCGCGGCCGAGCCCGCGCCCGCCGCCGAACCGAAGTGACCCGCGCGCACCTGCCTACGATCCCCCGCCCATGACCACCGCCGCCTCCGTCCCTGCCACCGCACGCGTCGAACTGCAGGAGGTGCTGCCCGCGTCGGCTACCGCGCCCGCCCGCGTGCGTGTCACGGTGCCCGGCACCGCCTACCGGCTCGACCTCGTGCTCGACGGCGACGCGGCCCCGCTGCAGCAGCGCCTTGCGACGCGCGGCGCGGGCACGGTCCGGCTGAAGGGCACCGTGCGCGGACGCGCCTTGCGCGCGTGGCACGCCACCGCCGGCGGCTGCTTCATCGAGCCCGTGTGGGGCACGCCCCGCATCGTGCAGGGACGCGTGCTCGCCATCGACGTGAACGCCAACGCCGCGCTCGTCGACCTCGCCGTGCCCGCCTGGATCGCGATGGAGGCCTCGCAGCCCGCGGGCCAGTGGCAGACCGGCGACATGCTCAACTTCTACGTCGAGAGCGGGATGACGTTCACGCCGGGCGCGTGAGCGCCGCGGACGGCCGCATCGCGAGGAAGTTCGCCAGGAGCGCGGGGCCGTCCACCGTGAGGAAGCTCTCCGGGTGGAACTGCACGCCCTCCATGGGCGCGGCTCCCGGCGGCGCCTTCCACCGCAGCCCCATCACCTCGCCGCGCTCGGTGCGCGCCGAGACCTCGAAGTCCGGGCCGACGGTCGCGGGATCCACCACCAGCGAGTGGTAGCGCGTCGCGACGAACGGGTTCGGGAGGCCCGCGAACAGGCCGCGGCCGTCGTGCACCACCGGGCTCGTCTTCCCGTGCACGGGCACGTCGTTGCGCCGCACCGTCATCCCGTGGCAGTCGCCGATCGCCTGGTGCCCCAGGCAAACCCCCAGGCACGGGATGCGCCCGCGGAAGTGCATGAGCATCGCGCGGCTCACGCCGCTCTCGGCCGGGGTGCACGGCCCCGGGGAGATGACCAGGTGCGAGGGCGAGAGCGCCTCGGCGCCGGCCACGTCGATCGCGTCGTTGCGGACCACCTCGATGCGCAGCGAAGGGTCGATCTCCGCGAACCGCTGCACGAGGTTCCACGTGAACGAGTCGTAGTTGTCGATCAGGAGCAGCACGGGAGCGCGAGTCTAGCCCGCGCGCTCACGCCGCCTCGGCGCGCGTCCCCGCGACGCCGTCCGGCGTCACCAGGAAGAGGTCCGAGCAGATCGGGTACGGCAGCCGCATGTACTCCTGCTCGGCGCGCGCACGGAGCCGGCTCACGAACGGCTCGGGGTCGCCCGTCATCGCGAGGAACATGTCGCGCGCCGGGGCCGCGACGTAGAACGTGCGCCCGAGCTGCGCGGAGAGCCGCTCGTGCAGGTCGCCGAGCAGCAGCCGCGCGGCGTCGTAGCCGTCGTGCATGCTGATGATGGCCGCGCGCCCGCCCTCGTTGGAGCGGATCACCTGGACGTCCAGGTTCGGCGCATAGCGCGAGAGGTTCGCGCGCGCGATGTCCTCGAGCTCCTCGGGGCTCATGCCCCACCGGATCATCTGCTCGGTGCCGATCGACACCGTGTAGTGGGGCATGTCGATCACGAACACGATGACGGTGTCGTTCACCCACGGGACGTGCGCCACCTGCTCGCGGTCGAGCGTGCGGAAGATGCTGCCCGGCTGGATGCGCGGCATGATGCGCGACTTCGCGACCGCGAACGGGATGTCGAGCGAGGCCAGCTGGTCGCCCTCGAGCACGCGGTCCACGTGGTGCTCCACGGTCTCGAGCCATGCTTCCGGAGCGCGGTGGACCGTGCGCCAGAGGTTCTCGAGCCCCAGGTGCCGGCCGTCGATGGTGACGACCAGCGTCGCGGCGAGCTCCACCGCGCGCCCGGGGTGACGGGCGCGGATGAGGTCCAGGACGGCTTGCGAGAACGCTTCGGGGGTTTCGGGCAGCTGGCTCATGGCGGTCGGTGCTCCTGCGTCCCGGCCCTCCGTGAGGGGCGGGTCGACCGGAATGTCGGATACGGGACCCCGGCAGGCGAGGGATCGATCCCGTAAATTCAAGTTTCCGAGCCTCCGCCGGTCCGCCTGTGCGGCCGGGAGGGCCCCTGCCGCGCCCCGCCCCCCGCGGGCGCCGCCCCGGGGCCCCGGCACGGCGGTCCCCGCCCCACCCATGAACACCGTCCTTCCCGAGTACTTCAGCCAGCCCGCCCGGCGGTTCCTGGTCATCGCCGGGCCCTGCATCCTCGAGTCCCCGGACGTCAACGAGCGCATCGGGACCGTCCTTCGGGACGCCTGCCGCGAGCTGGGCTTCGCCTACGTCTTCAAGGCGAGCTTCGACAAGGCGAACCGCTCGAGCATCACGAGCCCGCGCGGCCCCGGGCTCGCCGCGGGGCTCGCCGAGCTCGCGCGCCTGCGCGACCGGCTCGGCGTGCCCGTCACCACCGACATCCACGAACCTGCGCAGGCGGAACCCGCCGCGAGGGCGGTGGACATGCTGCAGGTGCCGGCCTTCCTCTGCCGCCAGACCGACCTGCTCGCCGCGGCCGCCGCCACGGGCCGGCCGGTCAACGTGAAGAAGGGCCAGTTCATGGCGCCCGAGGAGATGCGCAACGTGCTCGCCAAGCTCGCCGAGGGCGGCTGCGCGCACCGCATGCTCACCGAGCGCGGCACGTTCTTCGGGTACCACCGCCTGGTGAACGACTTCGTCGGGCTCGGCGACATGATGGAGCTCGGCGCGCCGGTCTGCTTCGACGCGACGCACAGCACGCAGCTTCCGGGCGGCGCGGGCACCGCCACCGCCGGCCGCCCCGAGCGGTGCGGGCTGCTCGCGCGCGCGGCGGTCGCCGCGGGCGTGCAGGCACTCTTCCTCGAGTGCCACCCCGAGCCCGCCCGAAGCGGAAGCGACGCCGCGACGATCCAGCCGCTCGACCGCGTCCCCGCGATGCTCGCCGCGCTGAAGCGCGTGCGCGATGCCGTGTCGGCATAGAATTGCGGCCGATGGCGGCTCCCTTCCGTTCCTGCGACCACTGCGCGAAGCCGGCGGTCGTGCACAACACGGTCATCGTCAACGGCAAGGTCATCGAGCACCATCTCTGCGAGGAGCATGCGGCGGCGGTCACGGGCGAGGCCGTCGGGCCGGTGCCGATCAACGCGCTGCTCGGGCAGCTTGCGCAGGTGGGCGCGGCGCGCGCCCGCGGGCCGACGTGCCCGACGTGCGGGCTCACGTTCCATGACTTCAAGTCGACCGGGCTGCTCGGGTGCGCCCGCTGCTACGACACCTTCGCGGCGACGCTGGTCCCCGTGCTCGAGCTTGCGCACGGCGGCGCGACGCAGCACGTGGGGCGCGTCCCGCCCGAGGCCGACGCCGCGCTGAAGCACCGGAACGAGCAGCTCGAGCGGCTGTCGCGAGAACTTGGCACCGCGGTGGCCGCCGAGCAGTACGAGGAGGCCGCGAGGCTCCGCGACATGATCCACGCCCTGCGACCGCAGGCACCCGGGGCGCCTGGCACGGGCGGCACTGACACCGCCCCGCCGCGCGGGAGCGCACCATGAGCGCGCCGGCCGCACCGCGCCCCGCGGACGACAGCGACGTGGTCATGAGCTGCCGCGTGCGCCTGGCGCGCAACGTGGCGGGAATGCCCTTCGTCGGCCGGTCCACGCACCCGCAGCGGCGCGAGACGCTCGAGGCGATCCGGGGAGCGTGCGGGACGCCCGGGGCGACGGGTGCGCTGGTCGCGGCCGCGGGCGCGACGGGCGCGCTCGCATGGGTCGACATGCCGTCCATGCCGGCGCGCGACCGCCAGCTCCTGTGGGAGCGCCACCTCGTTTCGCGCACCTTCGCCGACGGCGACTCGCCGCGCGCGGTGGCGCTCACGCAGGACGAGCGCTTCTCGATGATGGTGAACGAGGAGGACCACCTGCGGGTGCAGGTGCTCAGGCCGGGCAACGCGCTCCGCTCCGCGTTCGACGCCGCGATGGCGGTCGACGCGGCGCTCGCGGCCCGGCTCGACTTCGCGTTCCACCCACGGCTCGGCTACCTCACCGCCTGCCCCACCAACGTCGGGTGCGGGATCCGCATCGGCGTGATGGTGCACCTGCGCGCGCTTCGGCTCACCAACGAGCTCGAGAAGGTGAAGCGCGCCGCGAAGGAGCTGCACCTGGCGCACCGGGGGTTCCACGGCGAGGGCACCGACGCCACCGGCGACTGGTTCCAGATCTCCAACCAGCGGACCCTGGGCGTCACCGAGCACGAGCTGCTCGAGGTGCTCGCGGGACGCGTGGTGCCGGCGATCGTCAACTGGGAGCGCGAGGCGCGGCGCGCGCTCGTCGAGCGGCAGCGGCTGTTGGTCGAGGACCGCGTGCACCGCGGCGTGGCGCTGCTGCAGGCCGCGCGGCTCCTCACCCTCGACGAGGCGATGAAGCAGCTGTCGACCGTGCGGCTCGGGGTCAGCACCGGGCTCGTCGGCGGGCCGTCGCTCGACGTGATCAACCGCCTGACGATCGAGGTCCAGTCCGCGCACCTGCGTGCGGCCGACCCGTCGATCGAGGGAGACGACGACGAGCGCGCCGCGCGTGCGCGCATCGTGCGGGCCGCGTTCGGCGCGGCGTGAGGCGTGCGGAGCGCCGGGGTCAGGCGTCGCCCATGCAGGCGTGCGCGCGATCGGCGAAGCGGGCGAACGCGAAGTCCTTGCCGGTGATGCCGCCCGCGTCGTGCGTGCTCAGGCCGAGCGTGACGCGCGAGTAGCGGACCAGGATGTCCGGGTGGTGCTGCACGCGCTCGGCCTCGGCGGCGAGCTCGTTCACGAACCGCATCGAGCGCACGAAGTCGGGGAACCCGAACGTGCGCTCGATCTGCCCGCCCGACAGGCTCCACCCGGGGCAGGTGGCGAGCTCGGCGTGCAGGGCGGCGGGGTCGAGTGGCTGCATCGGGCCGAGGATACCCTCGTGCCCGATGCAACCGGCCGATCGATGCACGCGGCTCGCGCCCTCGCCGACCGGACCGCTCCACGTCGGCAACGCATGCACCTTCCTCGTGACGTGGGCGCTCGCGCGGCGGCTCGGGTGGCGCGTGCTGCTGCGGATCGAGGACCTCGACCGCGACCGGGCGCGGGCGGCCGGCGGGCGAGGCGTCGCGGAGCAGCTCGCGTGGCTCGGCATCGACTACGACGGTGAACCCGTGTCGCAGTCGACGCGCCTGGCCGCGTACGAACGCGCGATGGCGGTCCTCGCGTCGCAGGGCCTGGTCTTCGAGAGCCCCCATTCGCGGGCCGAGGTTCGGGAGGCCGCGGCGGCGCTCAGCGCGCCGCACGCGGACGACGCGCCCGTCGCCTTCCCGGCGACGCTGCGCCCCGCGACGGGGCCGGCGTGGGGCTTCGCGCGCCGCGACGTCAACCACCGCATGCGCATGGACCCCGGCATCGAGCACGTCGACGACCGCGTGGCGGGCACGCACGGGTTCGATCCGGCGCGCACCGACGGCGACGTGATCACGTGGACGAAGGCGGGCTGGCCCTCGTACCAGCTCGCGGTCAGCGTGGACGACGCGGCGCAGGGAGTCACCGACGTGGTCCGGGGGGAGGACCTCCTTCACTCGGCGGCGATCCAGGCGCGCATCCACCGCGCGCTCGGCTTCGCGCCGCCCCGGTGGTGGCACCTGCCGCTCGTGCTTGACGGCGAGGGACGGCGCCTCGCGAAGCGGCGCGGCAGCCTATCGCTCGACGCGCTGCACGGCGCGGGCGTCGACCCCGCCCGCGTGCGCGGGCTGGTCGCGTGGTGGGCCGGGGCGATCGGCGAACCCGCGCCCGTCGACGCGGCGCGGCTTCCGGCGCTGCTCGATGAACCTATCCTGCGCGCATGGCACGCACGAACGCGCTCCGCACCGAACACCGTCGACGAACGCGCGCTGGCCTGGCTGCACGGATCGTGACGGCGCGCGTGGCCCTCGCGCGGGCCTCGGCCGCCGCGACCGGGCTGGCCGCGCTCGCCTCGTGCACGGGCGGCGTCGTCGATGGCGGCACGTACGCCGCGACGATCGCGGGCCAGCGCCTCTCGCTGGTCGTCAGCTCGAGCGACGCCACGCGCCAGCGCGGGCTCGGCGGCGTGAAGGAGATCGCCGCGGACGGCGGCATGATCTTCGTCTTCCCGGACTGCCGCATGCGCGGGTTCTGGATGAAGGACTGCCTCACCGACATGGACATCGTCTACCTCGACGCGCTGGGGTACGTGACGGCCGTCCACACCATGCGCAAGGAGCCCCCGAAGCGGGCCGACGAGAGCGACTTCGCGTACGAGGAGCGGCTTCCGCGCTACTCGAGCGTGCTGCCCTCGCAGTTCGTGATCGAGCTGCGCCCCGGGCGCGCGGCCGAGCTGGGGGTGAGGACGCAGCAGAAGGTCGAGCTCGACCGGGACGCCCTCGTGGCGGCCGCGCGGTGAGGGGCCCCGCGGAGATCATCGTCGCGTCGACGCCCTCCTGCGTCGCGCGCGCGGCGGAGCTCGCGGCCGAGCTGCCGGGGCTGGTCGGAGGGGACGCCGCGGCCACGGCGATGTCGCTCGCGGACGCGGCGGCGCGTTGCGAGCGCCCCGGCATCGAGGCGGTCGCGGTCATGCTCGACCCGGCGGACGTGCCGGCCGGGCTCTCGGAGCTCATGGACGCCGCCGAGGAGTCGCGGACGGCGGTGCTGCTGATGGCAGGGACGTCGGCGGACCCCCGGCCCGACCCGCGCAACGGCGCGGTCGAGCCGCTCGACGCGGACGCGGCGCAGCTGGCCGCCGCGCTCCGCGGGCTCATCGGCCGTCGGCGCGACCTCGAGCGCGTGGGCCACGAGCTCCGCATCGCCTCGCGCTTCGCAGGCGGGCTCCGCGGCGAGATCGCGCGCATGCAGGAGGAGCTGCAGCTCGCCGCGCAGGTGCAGCGCGAGTTCCTGCCGCGCGAGTTCCCGTCGGTGGGGGACTTCGCGGTCGACGTCTTCTGGCGCCCCGCGAGCTACGTCTCGGGGGACATCTACGACGTGGCGCGGCTCGACGAGCGGCACCTCGGGGTCTTCATCGCCGACGCCGTCGGCCACGGGGTGCCGGCGGCCCTGCTCACGATGGTCATCTGCCGCGGCCTCCCGTCGAAGGACGTCGGCGGCGGCACGTACCGCATCGTGCCCCCGTCCGAGGCGCTCGCGCGCATCAACGCCGACATGATCGCGCACCAGGGGCGCACCACGCGCTTCGCGACGGCCGCCTACGCGGTCATCGACACGGCGACCGGCCACGTGCGGTTCGCGAGCGCGGGCCACCCGGCGCCGGTGCTCATGCGCGCCGACGGCACCCTCGAGACGGTCGAGGCCGAAGGCGGCCTGCTCGGCGTGTTCGAGGGCGAGGAGTACGCCGAGAGGACGTTCGAGCTGCGGCCCGGTGACCGGCTGCTCCTCCACTCCGACGGCTTCGAGCAGGCGTTCCCGGGCGACCCCACGGGGTCGCGGCACGCGCGGCTGCCATCGAAGCGGTACCTCGACGAGTTCGCCGCCGTGCGCGGCGCGGCCTCGGCCACCGAGCTGGTGCAGCAGATCGGCCGCCGGATCGACGTCCAGTTCGGCAGCGTCCACCAGGCCGACGACGTGACGCTGCTCGTGGTGGAGCGCACGCCCGCGCGCGGGGGCGCCTGATGCAGGTCGACCCGGGGCTCGGTGCGCTGGCCGGCGGCGGGTGGGCAGGCGCCGCGGACGCGCCGCCCGCGATCCCGTTCTCCGTCGGCGAGGGGCTCGGCGTGGCCGCGGTCGCGTGGTTCGTCGCGTTCCTGTTCCTCCTGCTGTGGCGGAGCCAGTCGAGGTTCGTGCGGCTCCTGCGCGACGTGCCCACGGTGCCCGTGCGCGGCGTGTTCGTCGGCCTCACGGAGACCGCGGGGACGGTGGTGCATCCCGACCCCCTGAAGGCGGGCATCACCGGCACGCCGTGCGTGCACCACGCGTGGAGCGTGCGCGAGCACTGGCGCCGCACCGAGACGTACCGCGACTCCAAGGGCAAGACGCGGACCCGCACCGTGCACGGCGCCGACACCGTGGACGGCGGGTCGCAGAGCTCGGACTTCGTGCTGCAGGACGAGACCGGCGGGATCGTCGTCCGCCATGCGGGCGCCGGGTGGACGCCCATGACGACGTTCGACCGGAACGTGGGCCGCGACGACCCGCTCTACGGCTCGAAGGCGCCCGACCGCACGGTGCGCGGCAGCACCGGCCGGCGGACCTTCCACGAGAGCGCCGTTCCGCTGGGCGTGAAGGCGTGGATCATGGGCAACGCGCGCGTCGGGCCGTCGGGCGATGCGCTCGAGATCGCGGGCGGCGGCGAGGAGGGCGTGTTCCTCGTGTCGCTCTCGGGGGAATCGTCGCACGGGACGTGGGCGCGCGTGCTCGCGGTCATCTCCTGGATCGTCGCGTGCGGGGCGACCGTGCTCGGCGGCGCCGGCCTGGTCCCGCTGGCAAGGGCCGCGACCGGGCTGCCGGAGGGGCCGGCCATCGCCATCGGGCTCGGCGCCGGCGCACTCGCGTGGGCGCTCGCGTCGACCCTGACCTGGGCGTTCATGGTGCGCAACGGCGCGGTGCGCGTGCGGCAGCGATGGGAACGCGCGGCGTCGCTGGTGGACGTCGAGCTGAAGCGCCGGGCGGACCTGATTCCCGGGCTCGTCACGGTGACGCGCGCGGCCGCGGCGCACGAGGCGCTGGTACAGCGGGCCGTCGCGGAGCTCCGCGCGGGGGCCGCGAGCCAGGGGATCCTGCGAGTCCTGGCCGAGCGCTATCCCGCGCTCACGGCCGACGCGGCGTTCCTGCGGCTGCAGCGCGAGCTCGCCGAGACCGAGGCACGAATCGCCCAGTCGAGGACGTTCGAGATCCAGAGCCGCGAACGGCTCCTCGAGCGGCTGCAGACGTTCCCCGAGGGATTCGTCGCCTCGGTCATGGGCGTGGCGAAGCCGCCGCCAGCGCTCGACGCACCCGCTCCGCCACCATCTTCGCCAGCACGTCCGCCTCGAGGTTGACGCGGCTGCCCGCCGCCCGGTCGCGGAGCGTGGTCTTGGCGAGCGTGGCGGGGATCAGCGCCACCTCGAACCACCCCTCCCCGGCAGCGGCCACCGTGAGGCTCACCCCGTCGACCGCGACGCTGCCGCGCTCGACTACGTGCTCCATGAACGCGGGCGGCGCCGCGACGCGCGTGCGCCATTCACCGCCCGCGGTCGAGACCGACGTGACCGTGCCCACGCCATCGACATGGCCCTGCACGATGTGCCCGCCGAGGAGCGTCGCCGCCGTGGCCGCATGCTCGAGGTTCACGAGCTCGCCCGCGGCGAGCGCGCCGACCGTGGTGAGCCCCAGGGTCTGCGGGATGACGTCGAACCGGAGCGTCTCCACGGCCGCCGGCGACCCAACCACCGTGAGGCAGCATCCGTTGACGCTCACCGAGTCGCCGTCGCGCGGGACGTGCGTCCACCCGCGCGGGTCGATCTCGAGGCGTGCGCCCCAGGCCTCAGGCCGCAGCGCGGCGACGGCGCCCTGGTGCTCGACGATTCCGGTGAACATGTCGCGAGGCCTGCGCGGGCGGGGCCACGGGCTGCGATCCGGGCCCGTACGCCCGCACCACCGTGGATCCGGGATAGTAGGTCGACAGGATCTGCGTCGCCGAACGCCCGGATGCCGCAAGCGCCTGCGCGCCGTGCTGGCACATGCCCGCGCCGTGCCCGTAGCCGTGGCCCTCGAAACGGATGCGGTCGCCCTGCACCGCCGCGCGCACGAGGTGGCTGCTGCGCAGGCGCTCCTTCGGGGCGGGCTGGCCCTCGGGTGCGAACGCGATGGCGCGGCGGAACTCCTCGGCGCGCATGTCGATCGCCTGACCGTCCTGGTCGACGAGTCGGATGCGGGTGGGCCGGCCCGCGGCGTTCACGGCGCCGACGTCGATCGACGCGATGCGCCGGAGTCGCGACAGCTCCGCGAGCGGCGCGTCGGTGCCGGTCTCGGCCTCGATGGCGTGGGCGCGCGCGGCGTCCGGCGGCGCCAGCTGCTCGGCGGCCCAGCGCCGCAGCTGCGCGCACACGTCGGCGTTCGCGAAGTCCTGCTTCCATCGGTAGTGCTTCGCGGCGCTGCAGCATGGGCCCGCGCCGGGCGCACCGCCCTCGGCGCGCGCGAGCGGGGGGATGTCGTGGTTCGGGTTGCGCGTGATCGACTCGGCCGCGGTCGCGGGCGTGCCGCCGCACGTGCTCGAGTAATAGGCGGGCACCACGCGCCCCTCGTAGGCCAGCACCATCCCGCGCGTGGAGGCCGCGGCCTCACGCGGCTTCGCGTCCTTCACCGCGCCGGCCCACGCCTGGCTCGCCTCTCCGGCCACCACGTCGTAGTGGCGCCGCGTGGACCAGTGCGCGTGCTCGCACACCGCGAAGCTGCGCGCGGCGATCGCCTGCGCGCGGAATGCCTCGAGGCCCCAGTCGCGGTACAGCTCCTTCGCGACGACCCCCGGGAGGTAGTCCTCCATCGGGACGTCGGCGACGACGTCGATCGCGCCGGGGGCATCGGCCACCGGCACGGCGCGCACGGTGCCGGGGCAGTCGAGGTCGCCGAATCGCAGCGACCGGCCGGGCGCATCCGGCACGAACTCGATCGGGCCCGCGAGGGCGACGTCCCACGCACGCGCCGCCTTCGAGCCGGCCGCCTCGGTGACGCGCCAGCCGGCGGCGACCTGCCGCGCCTCGACCGGCGATCGCAGCGCGCGCGGGGCCAGGCCCGCGCCCTGCATGCGCATCGCCCCCGACGGCGCCGCGACCTTCACCACGGGTTCGCGCGACCGCAGCGCGGCGATCCGGATGCGGACGTCGGGCTCGGAGGCGGGGAGCGGCGGCCGCTCCGCGAAGACGGGCTTCGGGGGCGCCACGGGCTCCGGCGCGGCGGCGTCGACGGACGGCGCCGGCGCGCGGGCCACGGGCGGCGCGGGCGGCGGGGCGACGAGGGCTGCGTC
>CAMDUT010000091.1 GCA_945877905.1 Phycisphaera mikurensis NBRC 102666
CCGCGGCGACCGCCGCGAGCACGTCCTCCTCGACAAGCACCGGCACGCCGTCCGCCACGCCGAGCGCGATCGCGTCGGAGGGCCGCGAATCGACGCCGACGAGCCGGCCGCCCTGCTCGATCACCAGGCTCGCGTAGAACGTGGAGCCCCGCAGCTCGCGCACGTGGATGGCCCGGAGCGTGCCTCCGAGCGCGCGGATCACCGACGCGAGCAGCTCGTGCGTCTGTGGCCTCGGAACGGGCATCCCCTTCAGCCGGCGGTCGATGGCGATCGCCTCGGGCAGCCCGATCGAGATCGGGAACGTGCGGTCCCCGCCGACCTCGGTGAGCTCGATGAGCTGCAGGTCGGAGTCCTCCCGGATCAGGATGCGCGACAGTTCCATCGCCACCGGCATGCGGCCTCCTTCCGGGCGTTCGCAGGGGCCCGATTCTAGGCCTGCGGGCGCGCGGCTCAGCCGCGCTCGGCGCTGCGGAAAAGTTCCAGGAGTTCCTCGGGCCCCGCCGCCGAGTACACGCGCTCGCGGAACTGCGGGTTGGTCATGAGGCGCGAGATGCGGCCGAGGGCCTGGATGTGGTCGCTGGTGCGCTCGGGCGGCGAGACCAGCAGCACGACGAGCCGCACCGGTTTGCGGTCGATCGAGTCGTAGTCGATCGGCTCGGCGAGCCGCGCGACGGCCAGGCAGAGACCGTGCGCGGCGGGCGTCTTGCCGTGCGGGATGGCGAGCCCCTCGCCGATTCCGGTGGAGCGCTGCATCTCGCGGTCCCACACGGCCTTCTTCACGGCCGCGGCGTCGGACACGCGGCCGCTCGCTGCGAGCGCGTCGACGAGCGCGTCGATCGCCTCGCGCTTCGTGCGCGCGGCGAGCGGCACGAGCACGCACTGCGGGTCAAGGATCTCGGTGACGGTCATCGGGACGGGCATCGGCGGACTCCGTGGCTCCGAAAGGCGAATCGCGGAATCGTACCAATGCCCGGGCGCACGCTCAGCGCGGGGAAAGCAGCGCGCCGAACCCGCCGTCGCCGTAGCGGCCGTCGGGCTCCCCGGGCATGCCCCTGGGCTCGTGCCGCTCCTGCCGGACGACCGCCCGCCCCGTGCGGCCGGCGGCCCAGGCGGCCTGCGCGTCGTTCTCGGTGGGCTCGAGGCTGCACGTCGAGTAGAGGATCGACCCCTCCGGCGCGAGCATCAGGCGCTGGTCCTCGACGATCTCCTTCTGGAGCCGCACCACGGAGTCGAGCCGCGCCCGGTTGAACCGGTACTTGGCCTCCGGGCGGCGCGACAGCACGCCCGTGTTCGAGCACGGCACGTCGAGCACCAGGAGGTCCACCTTCCCCACGACGCGTCGCAGCCCCTCGGGCGTCGTCACCTTCACGCGCGGGTGCCCCTCGAAGGCCAGGGCCAGCGCGCGCAGGCGGTTCCCGTCGGTGTCGGTGGCGACGATCTCGGCCTGCGGGTGAAGCGCCGCGAGCTGCCGCGTCTTCGTCCCGCGCCCCGCGCACGCGTCGAGGATCACGGCGGGCCGCAGGCCGTCGGCGAGCCGCATGGGCCGCGCGCTCGCGGGGTCCTGCACGCGCGCCTCGGGGTGCGCGGCGAGCAGCGCCACGAGCGAGGCGTGGTCGCCGGTCCACACGTGCGCGTCCGCGTCGTCGTGCGGGGCGAGCATCGCCGCGAACGGCGCATCCGCGACGCACGCCGCGGCGGGAAGCCCGCACACCACCGTGGGCGCCGGGCGCAGCCCGTGCACGGTGCGCGCGAACGCCACGTCGCGCCCCGCGACGTTGATCCAGTGGAGCAGCAGGTCCTCGCCGATGCTCGCCTGCTCGGAGACGCGCGCCACGGCATCTCGGCTGAATGCAGGCTGCGTGAGGCGCATGACCCGACCGTCGCCGAGCGGCATCATGTCCTGCCGGTTGCGCCACTCGGCGGGACCGCCGGCGGGCGCGTCCTCGATCCCGCCGCGCAGCGCGATCATCCTGCGGAGCACGGCGTTCACGAACCCGGCGGCGCCGCGCTGGCCCTTCTCCTTCGTCCACTCGACCGTGTCATCGACCACGGCGTGGTCCGCCTGGTTGCCGAAGAGGAAGAGCTGGGCTCCCGCCGCGAGGAGCGCCGCGCGGATGCGCGAGTCGACGTTCTCCCAGCGGCGGTCGACGCATGCGCGCGCGAGCGCCGCGAGCGTGAGCCACCGATGCGCGACCGCATGCTCGATGGCGCGGGCAAGCGCCGCGTCGCGCGCGTCGAGCGGTGCGCCGCCGTGGGACGGTGCGCCGCCCGAGTCGACGAACTCCAGGTCGGGAAAGCGGCTCGCCTGCCGCACGAGCCGCTCGAGGGCGGCCGCGCGGGCAGGCGAGACGTCGGTCATGCGCGGGGGCGTTGCGATGCGCGGTCCTGCGTCGGTGCGTCAGGCGGCGACGAGGCGGCGCCCGCCCTTCGCGGGCTTGGCGGCCTTCGCGGCGGGCTTGGGCTCGGTGCGCGCGGGCGACTTCAGGAGCCCCGCCTTCTCGGCGGCCTTCCGCAGCGCGGCGGCCTTGTCGGTCGCCTCCCACGTGAAGGTGCCGGGACCGCCCTCGCCGGGCCTGCGGCCGAAGTGGCCGTGCGTGGCGGTGGCGCGGTAGATCGGGCGGCGCAGCCCGAGCGACGCGATGATGCCGCGCGGCGTGAGCTCGAAGTGCTTCTGCACCTGCTCGGCGAGCCACGCGTCCGGCACGAGGCCGGTGCCCTGCGTGTCGACGAGCACGCTGGTCGGCTTCGCCACGCCGATGGCGTAGCTGAGCTGCACCTCGCACACGTCGGCGAGGCCCGCGGCCACGATGTTCTTGGCGATGTAGCGGGCCATGTACGCCGCGCTGCGGTCGACCTTGGTCGGGTCCTTGCCGCTGAAGGCGCCGCCGCCGTGGCGGCCACGGCCGCCGTAGGTGTCGACGATGATCTTGCGGCCGGTGAGGCCGCAGTCGCCGTGGGGGCCGCCGATCTCGAACTGGCCCGTCGGGTTGACGTGCACGGTGATGCGGTCGTTCCACCACTTGCCGAGCACGGGCTTGATGATGTGCTTGATGACCTCGGCCTTCAGGCGCTTCTGGCCCGCGGCGCCGTTCCACGCCGGATCATGCTGCGTCGAGAGGACGACGGTGTCGATGCGCGTTGGCTTCAGGCCGACGTACTCCACGGTGACCTGGCTCTTCGCGTCCGGGCGCAAGCCCTTCACGATGCCCTTCTCGCGCACCAGCGCCTGGCGCTTCACCAGCTCATGCGAGAGCTGGATCGGCAGCGGCATCAGCTCGGGCGTCTCCTTGCACGCGAAGCCGAACATCATGCCCTGGTCGCCCGCGCCCTCGCGGTCGACGCCCATGGCGATGTCCTGGCTCTGGCGGCCGAGCACGACGCTGACGCCGCAGCTCTTCCAGTCGAAGCCCTTGTCGGCGTGGTCGTAGCCGGCGCGGCGCACCGCGTCGCGCACGATGTCGGGGACGTTCACCACGGCGTTGGTGGTCACCTCGCCCGCCACCACCGCGAGGCCGGTGGTCACGAGGGTCTCGCACGCCACGCGGCTCTTGGGGTCCTGCTCCAGCATGGCGTCGAGCACGGCATCGCTGATCTGGTCGGCGAGCTTGTCGGGGTGGCCCATCGAGACGGACTCGCTGGTGAACAGGTAGCGCTTGTCGTGCATGTCGGCTCCGGTGGCGGGAAGGTGCGGTGTCTGCGAGGCGAGACGATTCATCCGACCATCCGGATGATCGGATGGAATCACGGAATGCTATCGGTCCGTTGCGCGCGCCGCAAACCTTCGGCGCACGTGGATTCTCGGACGATCTGCGGGATTCCGCCCGATTCGGGTGGCCTCGACGCGCAGCGAAGATACGGTTCGGGAAACCCGCATTCTCCCGCTCCCGGACGCCCTCGCGCGCGTACAGGAATCGCCGTGACAGTCAACCCTTTCCGCCATCCCGCCATGCTCGCCCTCGCCGCCGTCGCGTGCGCGGCGATGGGTGCACCGTGTGCCGCACAGGCACCGCGTGCCCGCGTCGCGGGCGACGCCGTCGGGGGCAACGCGGCCTTGGCGGAAGGCGCGCCGGCCGCACCCGCCGCGGCCGGCGCCGTGGCGGACCACCTGGTCATGCTGAAGCTGCGCGCGGGCGCGAGCATCGCGATGCGCGACGACGGATCGTTCGACGCGCGCGACGCGCGCGGACGCACGGACGCACGGCTCTCGGCCTCGCTCACGGCCCTCGGCGTCACCAACGTCACGCGCGGCGGCACCGTCACGCCGCTCGATGCCGCCGCCGCGCGCACGGCGGGACTCGACCGCTGGGTCGAGGCGTCGCTTCCCCCGGGCTCGGACGCGACCGCGGCCGCACGTGCCCTGGCGGCGCGCGCGGGCGCCGTCATCGAGCTCGCGGAGGCCGTGGGCATCGGCGGCGTCGCCGCGGACTCGGCGGCCCCCGACGACCCGCTCTACGCGCAGCAATACGGCCTCGAGAACATCGGCCAGTCGCTCAACGGCGTCGCGGGCGCGCCCGGCGCGGACGTGAACGCCCGCGGCGCGTGGCACCTCTCGACGGGCGGCGCCGGCACGATCGTCGCGGTGCTCGACGCGGGCGTCGACCCGCACGAGGAGTTCGCGGCACGGATGGTGCCCGGCTGGAACGTGCCCGCGGGCAACGGCCAGACGGGCAACCAGTGCTCGGGACACGGGACGCACTGCGCGGGCACCATCGCGGCCACGGGCGACGACGGCACCGGCATGGCCGGGCTCGCCTGGAACGTGCGCATCATGCCCGTGACGGTGCTCACCGGCTGCACGGGGCTCACGCGCGACCTTGCCGACGGACTGGTCTGGGCGAGCGACCGCGGCGCCACCGTGATGAACGCGAGCCTGCAGTACACGGTCGAGAACCAGTACCTGCGCGACGCGATCGCCTACGTCATGGCGCGCGGCGGCGTGGTCGTCGCCGCGGCGGGCAACGGCGGTGCCGCGGGCGTCGCGGTTCCCGCGCGATGGCCCGAGGTCGTCGCCGTCGGCGCGCTCGACTCGATGGACCAGGTGCCGAGCTACTCGGCGGTCGGCCCGCAGGTGGACTGCGCCGCGCCCGGCCACCGCGTGCTCTCGGCGGTGGGCACGTCGGGCTACGGCCTCAAGGACGGGACCAGCATGGCGGCACCGTTCGTCGCGGGCACCATCGCGCTGATGCGCGACGCGGCCCCCGCGTTCGCCGCGCCGGACCTCGTGCCGTTCCTGGCGCAGACCTGCGTCGACATCGACGTGATCGGCACCGACCCCCGCACCGGCGCAGGCCGCATCGACGCGGGCGCCGCGGTGCGCGCGGCCCGGCTCGCGGCCGGGCTCGGAGACCTCGACGGCGACGGCTCCGTGGACGGAATTGACCTCGGCGTCGTGCTCGGCAGCTGGGGCGCGTGCGGGTTCGCGTGCGCCGCCGACCTCAACGACGACGGCGCGGTCAACGGCATCGACCTCGGGATCCTGATCGGCAACTGGGGCGCCGCGAACTGACGCTCAGCGCAGCGGCGCGGGCGGAGGCCCCGGCGCGGGCTCCGGGGCGGGCATCGGCGGGACCTCGGCGTTCGCCGCCTCCTCCGCCATGGCGCGGATCGCCTCGGACGCGGGCTCGAGCTCGAGCGCGCGCCGGAATTCCGCCATCGCCTCGTCGCGCAGGCCGAGCTTCAGGAGCCCCCGCGCGAGCGCCGCGTGCGCGAAGCCGTTCCCGGGCGCGATCTCGAGCGTGCGGCGCACGAGCGCGACTCCCTCCCCGGCCTCCGCGCGCGACTCGCCGCGCTCGATGAGCGCGAGCGACAGCCGGCGCAGCGAAGCGAGGTCCTCGGGCATCGCCGCGACCCCCGCGCGCGCGCTCGCGACGAGCCGCGCGGGCTCGTTCTCGAGATCGAGCCACACGAGCTGCTCCTCGCGCAGCGCACGCCACGCGGGATGGTCCGCGAGCGCCGCGTCGTACCACGCGAGCGCGTCGTCGCGCCGCGCGATCTGCATTCGCAGCACGCGGCCGATCACGATCGCCACGCCCTCGTCGGGGCCGTCCCGCTCCCACGACCGCCTGAGCAGCGCCTCGGCGCCCTCGGCGTCGCGGAGGACGGCCATCAGGTAGGCGCGCTCCAGGTCGGTGCGGCGCCACGCGGCGCGGAACGGCGACCATCCCTCGGGCCACGCCGCGCACCACCGGTACAGCGCGAGCGCCCGCTCGGCGTCGGCGCGCTGCGCGGGCGTGGGCTCGGGGCCGCTCGGCGAGAACACCGCCTCGGCGGGGATCGCGACCCGCGCGTCGAACGTCCGCGCGAGGAACGCGGCGGCGTTGAGCGACCCCGTCCACGCGAGCCCCGCGAGCACCACGGCGGTGCACGCGAGCCACGCCGCGCCCGCGGGCCGCAGCGCCCCTCGAAGGCGAAGCTGCGCCCCGTGGAAGGACGACGAGGGTTCGCGCAGCACGCGCCACGACTTCCACGCAAGGAACGCCGTGCACGCCGCGATGCCGGAGGCGAAGAGGAGCGGCACCCCCACGTACGAGCCTCGCGCGGCGAAAAGCGCGCCCACCGCGATCGCCGCGAACGCGACCTCCTCCCCGAGCGAGAGGTCGAAGCGGCGCGCCGCGGCGTCGGCCGCCTTGGCGCCCGCGCGCTCGACCTTGATCGCGGGCCCGCCGGCCCCGAACCGGAGCGCCTCGTTGGGGCACGTCGTGACGCAGTCCATGCACTTCATGCACCCCACGTCCACCACCATCCCGTAGTCGCGCACCTCCTCGTGGACGCGCACGTTGCTGGTGCAGACGGCGGTGCAGTGCCCGCACTGCTCGCAGCGGTCGTGGTCGACCACGATCCGCATCGGGGCGAGCTCGTCGAGCGGCGCGAAGAACCCGCCGTAGGGGCACGCGTACGTGCAGTACCCCTTCGTGCCCAGGAGCCACACCACGAGCACGCCGCTCACCAGCACGAACGGGATGCCCATCATCCATCCGGGGAACGTGGCCCAGAAGTCCTGCGTCACCAGGTGCACGCTGAAGCCGGGCCACCGCAGGTCGCTCTGCACCCACGGCGCCACGGCGAATCGGTAGAAGAGCGGCCACACGAACATGTAGATCGCCAGGCACAGCGGCATCCAAGCGAGGAGCCGCGACCGGAACGGCCTCGGCCGGATCCCGGCCTTCGCGAGGAGCCACGCGGTCCCGTCCTGGATCGCCACCCAGTGGCATCCCCACCCGCAGAACCAGCGCCCCAGCAGCGCGGTCGAGAGCAGCGCCGCCGCGAAGAAGATCGCGCCCACGGTGACGATGCCGTTCTTCACGGTCTCCATCGACTCGCTGGGCTCGATGGGCGCGAGCGTCGTGCCCATGGCGAGCCATTGCACCAGGTGCGCGATCATGAACGCCCAGACCCCCGCGAGCACCGCCGCGCGCTTCCAGCCCGTGCGCGAGCCGAACGCCGCCCGCTTCGCGCCCGGCACCGCGGCGGGCAGCACGGGCAGCGAGACGCTCACGGGACGGGCTTCGCGGCGCGGCTCGCAGGGCGACATGGCCCTGATCGTAAGTCAATCGGCGGTACGGCCGCTCCTATACTCGCCCGCGTGGAACGCGACCTCTACGACATCCTCGGCGTGCCCCGCACGGCGTCGGCCGACGACCTGAAGAAGGCGCACCGCGGGCTGGTGCGGAAGTTCCACCCGGACGTCAACAAGGAGCCGGGCGCGGCCGAGCGCTTCAAGGAGATCCAGGACGCGTACGACGTCCTCTCCGACCCCCAGAAGCGGAAGCTGTTCGACCAGTTCGGCATCGCCGGCGTGCGCGGCGCGGCCGCCGGCGGGCCCGGAGGCGGGCCGGCTGCAGGCGCGGGCAGCGGCCCCTTCGGCGGCGGGCAGGGCTGGCAGAACGTCGACCCGTCGACCTTCGAGGAGGTCTTCGGCTCGATGTTCGGCGGCGGTCGGGCCCGCGGGGGGCGTGCCGGGCGAGGCGGATTCGGCGGGTTCGGGGGCTTCGGCGGCGCCGAGGAGGACGCGCCGCAGCAAGGACGCAACCTCGACGTCGAGGAAACGGTCGACTTCACGACCGCGGCGCTCGGCGGCACGCGCAGCTTCCGCGTGCGCGGCGAGTCGATCGACGTGCGGATCCCTGCCGGCATCGCCGACGGCGCGAAGCTCGCCGTGCGCGGCAAGGGAGCGCCGGGCGAGCACGGCGGGCCCGCGGGCGACCTCATCGTCACGATCCGCGTGTCGCCGCATCCGTGGCTGCGGCGCGAGGGCGACGACCTCGTCATGGACCTGCCGGTGACCATCGCCGAGGCCACGCTCGGCGCCACGGTGCGCGTGCCGCTCCTCGACGGCTCCGTGCAGATGAAGGTGCCCGCGGGCGTGCGCAGCGGGCAACGGCTGCGCGTCAAGGGCAAGGGCATCAGCCCCGCCAAGGGAACGCCCGGCGACTTCCTCGCCGCGGTGTTGATCGAGGCGCCGAAGTCGCTCGATGCCGACGGGCGCAGGCTCGTCGAGGAGCTCGCGCCGCGGCTTGCGAACCCCCGCACCGGCCCGCAGTGGTCGTGAACCGCCCGGCGCCCGTTCAGCGCCCGTAGCGGCGCCGCGCACGGTCGATCGCGGCGAGCACGTCCTCGGGCCGCGCGAGCATCAGCCAGGCCGCCTCGTACCCCGGGTTCGCGACCGTCGAGAACGTGACCGTGCCGGTGCGGAACGGTCGGTCGGACCACGCGCGCACGAGCTCGACGCGCCGCAGCGAGCCGAGCGTCGCCGAGTACACGGTGGGCGAGAGCACGCCCCGCCGTCGCAGCACGCGGCGGTCGGTGAGCACGTACATGCGGCTCGCCCACTCGGCGACGGCGACGCCGACGCGGGCGGCCACCACCAGCGCGACCGCCTGGGAGATCGCCTGCGCCCACGCGAGGCCCGCGGCGCCCGCGGCCGCCGCGCCGATCGCGCCGATGAGCACGGCGAAGAGGCAGGTGCGCGCGGCGCGGAACGCGATCCACGCCGGGTGCGGGCGCCACGTGCCGATGATGATCTCGGAAGGCTCCAGCATCGCGGCCGCGAAGAGGGGGATGCCCGCGGCATCCACCGCCGTGGCCGCGAACGCCGCCGGGTCGCCGCCGTCGCGCACGGGCGCGTTCACCGCGGCAGGCCCTCGGGATGGAGGACACGCACGTCCGGCAGGTTGCGGAAGCACCCGTCGTAGTCGAGCCCGTACCCGACGACGAACTCGTCGGGGACGTCGAAGCCGACGAACTCGCACTCGGTGGCCATGGCGCTGGGGATCGCCTTGCGCAGCATGACCGCGGTCGCGAAGCGCGCAGGCCGCTGCGCCATGAAGCGCTCGCGGAGGAAGTTCAGCGTCCGGCCGGAGTCAAGCACGTCGTCGATCACCAGCACGCGGCGACCCTCGAGCCGCGCGGGGAGCTCGCCGAGCGGGCGGACCCCCTGGCTCGTCGTGGACGTGCCCGGGTAGCTCGACACGGTGGCGAGCGTGATGCGCATGCGGATCGGCATGTGCCGCACCAGGTCCGCGGCGAAGATGAACGCTCCCGTCATCACCGGAACGATCACGAGGTCGTCGGGGCCCTCGCCCATGCGCTCGGTGATCTCGCGCGCGAGCTCGGGGATCCGCGCCGCGATGCGGTCCGCGCCGATGACCACGCGGCCGAGCTCCGCGCGCGACGGCTCGCCCGGCCCCATCACGCGCCCCCCGCCAGGCGCCTCATGATGCGCTCGTTCACGGTCTTCGCGTCGGCCTTGCCGCCCGCGAGCTTCATGACCGCGCCCACGATGCGGCCGATCGCGGGGCCCTTGCCCGCGCGCACGTCCGCCGCGGCCTGCTCGTTCGCGGCGATCGCCTGGTCGACCCACGCGTCGAGCGCGGAGTCGTCGCGCACCACCAGCAGCCCCGCCTTCGCGGCCGCGTCCTGCGCGTCGGCGCCGGTGCCGGCGATCGCGGCCACCAGCGCGTCCACGTTCTGCGCCCCGAGCGCGCCCGACTCGCGCATGGCGAGGATGCCCGCCACCTGGCGCGGCGCGAGCCCGGCGGCGTCGAGCCCGCACCCGAGCTCGTTCGCGCGCTTGGCCAGCTGGTTCAGCAGGAACTTGCCCGCGGCGTAGCCCGCTTTCCCGGACCCGCCCATCTCGGCGACGCACGCCTCGAAGAAGAGGCACGCAGAGCGGTCCTCGACCAGCGCGTCGGCGTCCTTGCGCTCAAGCCCGTACTCGCCCACGTACCGCGCGCGGCGCGCGCCCGGCAGCTCGGGGATCTCCGCACGCACGCGCGCGATCCAGGCGTCGTCGGTGACCACGGGCACCAGGTCCGGGTCGGGGAAGTAGCGGTAGTCGTGCGCGTCCTCCTTCTCTCGCTGGAGGACGGTCATGCCGCGCTCGTCGTCCCAGCCGCGGGTGCTCTTCGCGCCCGGGCCCATGACCTTGCCGTCGGCGCGCCACCGCGCCACCTGCTCGCGCTCCTCGAACTCGATGGCGCCGCGCACGGCCTTGAAGGAGTTCAGGTTCTTCACCTCGACCACCGGCGTCCGGACGGTGGACCCGTCACCGAGCGTGAGCACGAGGTTCACGTTCGGCTCGAAGCGCATGTGGCCCTTCTGCATGATGCCCTCGGTGACGCCGAGGAACCGGCAGATCGAGCGGAGCTCCTGCGCGAAGGCCACCACCTCGGCGGCGGACGCGAAGTCGGGCGCGGTGACGATCTCCAGGAGCGGCGTCCCCGCGCGGTTCAGGTCGACCAGCGAGCCCTCGTAGCGGAAGCCGCCGGGCAGCTCGTGCCCGAGCTTGCCCGTGTCCTCCTCGAGGTGCGCGCGGATGATCCCGATGCGCTTCGAGCCTCCGTCGGGGAGCGGCAGCTCGAACGCGCCGTCATGGCAGATCGGGAGGTCGTACTGGCTGATC
>CAMDUT010000092.1 GCA_945877905.1 Phycisphaera mikurensis NBRC 102666
GCGCGCGCGCTCGGTCAGCCGCAGGCCGCGCGCGGGCGCGGCGCCCCGCGTCGCGCGGGCGGATCGTGGGGGGCGAGCGGCATCCATGCCGCGGGCATCGTAGGGAGTCACCGGTCGAGCGGCCCGCCGCCCAACGCATCGCGCAGGCCCCGCACGGCGCCTGCGACCGCCGCCGCGTCGGCCGCGGGACGTTCGCCGCGCTCGACCGCGCGGTACCAGTCGGCCACCTTCCATGCCGCCGTCCCGGGCTCGGCGTCGAACCGCGGCACCAGGTGCACGTGGAGGTGCGGCGCGCCCTGGCCGAACGCGATCGCGTACACGCGGTCGCACCCGGTCACTTCGCGGACGGCCCGCGAGACGCGACGCAGCGCGCGGCCGAACCCGTCGGCCTCGGCATCGTCGAGGTCCGCGGGGCCCTGCACGTGGCGCTGCGCGCACAGGAACGTCCATCCCGCGAGCGGGGACGGGGGCAGGTGGTGCCGAACCACCCAACGGCCGTCGCGTGCGACCTCGAACGGCGCGCACGCGGCATCGGCGTGGATGCGGCAGATGTCGCAGGAGGGCCCCGGGGCGTGCGTCACTTCGTGCCCTTCGGCCCGCCGTCCGCGAGGTACTTCGCGTGGATCGCGCGCTCGAGGTCCACGCCCGCGACGTTGGCGAGCGTCGTGAGCCACGCCAAGACGTCGGCGAACTCCTCCTCGAGGTTCGCGCGGTCCGGCGTCCCCCTGTGGAGCTTGCCGAGCGCGTGCGCGAGCTCGCCCACCTCCTCCGAGAACCAGAGGAACGTGGCCGGGGCGCCCCGGGCACTGTCGGTCGCGTAGTAGCGATCGTGGATCAGGCGCTGGAAGTCGCGGATCGCCATCGGCGGGAGGGCGTTCGGCGGCGGCGTAGGCGTCGGCTGCATGCGTTCGGAAGCGTTCTCGGCGGGGGTCGAACCCACAACCTCCGCCTTCGGAGGGCGGCGCTCTATCCAATTGAGCTACGAGAACTTGTCGATCTCCCGGACGGAAGACCTCACGCATTCTAGCGGGCGTCCCTGCCCTACGCTTGCGCCCCCGATGACCGAGCCCGTCCGTCCATCGCATGCCTCGACCGTCCCCGGCGCACGCACGGTGCCGACGTGGGCCCTCCTCGGCGTGACGTGGCTCAACTCGCTCGGCAGCGGCATCCTGTGGTCGGGCGTGCCCTTCGTCGCGGAGCGCCAGTACGGGTTCACGGAGCGAGAGAACCTCGCGCTCGCGCTCGCCGAGAGCGTGGTCTACGTGGTCGTCGCGCTGCGCTCGGGCCCCACCCTCCGCGCGCTCGGGGCGCGCTTCGGCCTGACGCCGCGCGGGTGGCTCACGGCGGTCCTCGGGCTGCAGGCCGCCGCGTCGACGCTCGCCCTCGCGGGGGCGTGGGGCGTGGTGGTCGCGGGGCTCGCGATCAGCGCCGCGGGCGCCGCGATCTGGCCCGTGATGGAGAGCTACGTGTCGAGCGGCCGCCACGGCGGCTCGATGCGGCGCGCGATCGGGGCGTTCAACGTCACGTGGATGTCGGCCACGGGGGTCGCGCTCCTGGGGATGGGACCGCTGGTCGCCTCCGGCCACGCGAACCTGAGCCTGCTTGCGCTGGTGCCGGCGTCGCTTGCGTGCATCGGGCTGCTCGCGGCGTTCCCGGCGTCGCCCGCGCCGCACGAACCCGAACATGCCCACGCGCACCTGGCGCCGCAGTACCCGTACCTCCTGCGCGCCACGCGCTGGGTGCTCCCGACGAGCTACGTGTTCATCTCGGTGCTCGGGCCGGTCCTGCCCTACCTCGTCGGCGGGATCGGCATCGACGAGGGCCTGCGCACGCCGCTGGCCTCGCTCTGGCTCTTCGTGCGCACCGCCACCGTGACGGCGCTCGCGTACCTCACGTTCTGGCACGGGCGCTGGGGCGCGGTGGCCGCGGGGGTCGCGCTCCTGGTCGGCGGGTTCGCGCTCGCCGTGACGGCCCGCGACGCGGCCACGCTTGCCGCCGGGCTCGCGGCCTTCGGCGCGGGGCACGGCATCATCTACTACGCGGGCCTCTACTACGCGATGGCCGTCGGCGGCGCCGAGGTGGACGCGGGCGGGCATTTCGAGGCCCTCATCGGCGCTGGGTACGTGGTGGGGCCGCTCGCGGGGCTCGCCGGCGCACGGTCGCCGTCGATGCTCGTCACGATGACGGTGGCCGCGGCCGTCGTCGGCCTGGTCCCGGCGGTGCGGGCGTGGAACGCATGGCGCGGCCGCCAGTTGGTACCGTGAGAGCGTCTCGATGCTCGTGACGTTCGCCATCCTCGGAATGCTGCTCGCGATCAACGCCATGCTGGCGGCAAGCGAGCTCGCGATGATGACGTCGCGCGCGTCGCGCCTGCAGCAGATGGCCGGGCGCGGCAACGTGGGCGCGCGCAAGGCGCTCGAACTTTCCCGCGACCCGACGCGGCTGCTCTCGACCGTCCAGGTGGGGATCACGCTGGTGGCCGTGCTGCAGGGCGCCTTCGGCGAGCGCGAGCTGGCGCACCCCCTCGCGGAGTGGCTCCGCCAGCACGAGGCCGTTGCGCCGTACGCGAACGCCATCGCGCTCGCGACGGTCGTCGCGCTGCTCACCTACCTGAGCCTCGTGTTCGGGGAGCTCATCCCCAAGCGCGTGGCGATGGCGTACCCCGAGTCGGTCGCGGCGCTGATCGCCCCCGTGCTCTGGGTGCTGTCGAGCGCGGCCGCATGGCCCGTGAAGCTCCTCAGCGCGTCCACGGACGGCATGCTGCGGGCGCTTCGGCTGCGCCAGAAGGCCGACGAGGTCAACGAGGAGGACGTGCGGGCCATCGTCGCGCGCGCCACGAGCAGCGGGGTCTTCGACCCGATCGAGCACCGCATCTTCGAGCGCGCGCTGCGCGTGGGCGACATGACCGCCAAGAGCCTGATGGTGCCCCGGGCGCAGGTGACGTGGATCGACGAGTCCATGGCCGCGGACGACGTGCGCGTGCTGATCGGCACGGCGCCCTTCAGCCACTTCCCGGTGTGCTCGGGCAGCATCGACCGCCTCCGCGGCGTCGTGCACGTCAAGGACCTCATCTCCTACGGGCTGCTCGCCGGGAGCGACTTCAAGGCGTCCGCGGTGATGCAGCCGCCGGTCTACGTCCCCGACACCATCCCGGCGCTGCGGCTGCTCGAGCTCTTCCAGTCCCAGCGCACGCGCATCGCGTTCGTCGTCGACGAGCACGGCGGCCTCGAGGGGCTGGTGACCGCCAACGACGTGATCCAGGCGATCCTCGGCGACCTGAGCCGGGGCGGCGAGGACGAGAAGCCCGCCGCGGTCCACCGCGACGACGGGTCGTGGCTGGTGGACGGCCGCCTGCCGCTGCCGGACGTCCTTGCCACGCTGGGCCTGCCGACCGACGCCGCGGACGAGCTTCCCGATGTCGCGACCGCCGCCGGGCTGTTCACGGCCCTCTTCGGCGACCTGCCCTCGACCGGCGACCACGTCTCATGGCACGGCTGGCGCCTGGAGGTGGTGGACCTCGACGGGCGCCGCATCGACAAGCTGCTGGTCAGCCGTCCATCGTCCCCGGACGTCCCGGCTTCGCGCTGATCGCGGCGAGCGCCGCAAGGGCTTCCGCGCGCGCACGCGCGTGGTCGACGATGGGCCTCGGGTAGTCCTCGCCCAGCGTCACGCCCGCCGAGGCGAGCGCCAGGGGCGACGCCTCCCACGGCGCGTGCAGGCACTCCGCGGGCACGCGCGCGAGCTCGGGCACCCAGCGGCGGATGTAGGTGCCGTCGGGATCGAACTTCTCGCCTTGCGTCACCGGGTTGAAGATCCGGAAGTACGGCGCCGCGTCGGCCCCGCAGCCCCCGGCCCACTGCCATCCGAGCGTGTTGCTCGCCAGGTCCGCGTCGACCAAGGTGTCCCAGAACCAGCGCGCGCCGTGCATCCAGTCCATGAGCAGGTGCTTCACGAGGAAGCTCGCGACCACCATGCGGACTCGGTTGTGCATCCAGCCCGTGTGCCAGAGCTGGCGCATGCCCGCGTCGACGAACGGGTAGCCCGTGCGGCCGCGCTGCCATGCGCGCAGGTGCGCGGCGTCGGTGCGCCACGGGAAGCGTCGGAATTCCGGGCGCAGCGGGTCGTCGGAAGTGCGCGGGAAGTTCGCCAGGACGTGCGCGCCGAACTCGCGCCAGCCGAGCTCGGCGCGGAACTTCTCGACCTGCGCCACGGTCGCCGGCGTGGCTCCGGCCGACGCCGCGAGCGACGCGTGCCACGCCTGGCGCGGGCTGAGCTCGCCGAAGTGCAGGTGCGGCGAGAGCGCCGACGTCCCGGCGACCGAGGGGATGTCGCGCGCGTCGCCGTACCTGCGGACCGGCCCGGCCACGAACGCCTCGAGCCGCGCGTGCGCCCCGGCCTCGCCGGGCGTCCAGGTGCCCGCAAGCCCGGCGTCCCACGCGATGCGCGGCCGGAGCGCGAGCGCGTCCACCGTGGTCCCGGCGGGCCACGCGGCGGGCGCCGGGATGCGCGCGGGCGCGGGAAGCGGCACGTCGGGCGCCGGGCGCGCCAGGCACGCGCGCCAGAACGGCGAGAACACCTTGTAGGCGGTGCCCGTCTGCGAGCGGACCTCGAACGGGTCGAACATCAGGTTCGAGCCGCGCCGCTCGAACCGGAGGCCCGTGGCCTCGATCGCCGACTGCACGCGCTCCTCCTCGACCATGGCCGAGGGCTCGTGCCGGCGCGAGCACGTGATCGCCGCGGCGCCGACCGCGCGCGCGACGTCCGCGAGCTCGACCGCGGGGTCGCCGATGCGGACGATCAGTCGCGATCCCCGGCGTGAGAGGTCAGCGTCAAGCGCACGCAGCGAACGATCGAGCCACCACGCGGCGGCGCCGCCGAGCGGCCAGCCACCCTCGCCCGAGGGGTGCCACACGAACACCGGCGTCACCGGGCCGCGCTCGCAGGCCGCCGCCAGGGCTGGGTGGTCGGAGGTGCGAAGGTCCTGCCGGTACCACAGCACGGTGCCCGTCATGCGAAGGTCCCCGTCTCGAAGCGGAACGCGTGCTCGAGGTCCGGGAGCGCCCACCGGAACCCGAGCGACTCGAGCCGCGACGGCTGGACGTACGCGCCCTCGAGCAGCAGCCGCTCGCCCATCTCGCCGAACATCGCCTTCACCGCGGCCGCGGGCAGCGGCGCCACGGCCGGCCGGCCCAGCACGCGCGCAAGCGTCCGGCCGAAGTCGCGGTTCGACGGCGCGCCCGGCGCCACCGCGTTCAGCGGACCGCGCACGTCGGCGCTCATCGCGAACCGGAGCACGCCCAGGAGGTCATCGAGGTCGATCCACGGCATGCCCTGCTCGCCGCTCCCCGTGGCGCCGCCGAGCCCCATGCGGAACGGCGGCAGGAGCTTGGCGAGCGCCCCGCCCCGCGCGCTCAGGACGATCCCGATGCGCACGTGCACCACGCGGATGCCCGCCTGCCGCGCGGGCTCCGCGGCACGCTCCCAGGCGTCGCAGACGTCGGCGAGGTAGCCGTCGCCGCGGGCGCTCGATTCGTCGACTTGCTCCGGCGCGGGTCGGTTGCCGTACCACCCGACGGCGCTCGCGCACACGAGGACGCGCGGCTTCGCGCTCAGGCCGGCGAGCGTCCGGGCGAGCGACTCGGTCGGCCGTACCCGGCTGTCTCGGATCTCGCGCTTGCGCGCCTCGGTCCAGCGCGCGTCGGCGATCCCGGCGCCAGCCAGGTGCACCACGGCATCGAGACCCTCCAGCGCGTGCGCGTCGAAGGCGTCGGTCGACGGATCCCACGCGACGTCGCCGCGCGCGGCGTCGGCGCGGCCGCGCACGATCCGGCGCACGTCATGGCCTCCCGTGGTGAGGAACGGCACCAGCGCGCCGCCCACCAGCCCGCCCGTCCCGCTGACGGCGACGCGCAGCCGTTCGCCGGGGAAACGCGCATGGTGCGAGAGGTCATGGCGCGTGCGCGCGTGCCGCCACGCGAACATGCGCGCGAGATCCCGCTCGACCATGCCTCCGGCGAATGCGCGTCCCAGGATGCCGCCCGGAAGCTCGTACTCGACGCGGTCCTCGAGCATGCTCGCGGACTCGTCCTTCGGGAGGAACGTGTGCCGGTGGTCCCACGACCGGAACGGGCCGCGCTCCTGCACGTCCCGGAACGAGCGCCCGGGCTGCACGTCGCGATGGCGCGCGACCCATTCGATGGACGCGCCGAACTTGCGCATGCGGAATCGCGCGACGGCGCCGTCCGCCATCGCGCCCGGGCGCTCGAGCACCGTGACGTCCTCCCACGGCGGCAGCAGCCGGTCGATCGCGCCGGCGCGGAAGTGCCAGTCCGCGAGTTGCGCGGCGGGCACGGGCATGAGGCTCGATCGGACGAACGTGGCCATGGCGGTGGTCTACCCCTTCTTCGTGGGTCTCGGCGCGGGACGCTTCCGCGCCGCGGCGCCGGAGGCCGGGGCGCCCGGGGGCGGGCACGCGGCGGCGAGCGACTCGGGCGTCACCCGCCCCCCGCGCACGAGCACGTCGCGCACATGCACGAAGGTCGCGGCGTCGCGCGCACGCTCGGCCTCGGCGCGCTTTCGCACGGCCCCGAGCACCACGCCCATGCGGTGGTTTCCCCGCAGGGTCGGCTCGTGCCGCGCGAGGAACGCCCAGTACATGCGCGTGAGCGGGCACGTCGACTTCGGGATGAACGCGCACGCCGCGCACGAGTCGCCCATCGAGTCGACGTAGGCGGCGCCTGCGACGTAGGGCTTGGTGGTCATGATGCCGCCGGCGGCGTAGGTGGCCATGCCGAGCACGTTCGGCTCGACCACCCAGTCCCATGCGTCCATGTAGGCCACCCAGAACCAGTCGGTCAGCTCGCGCGCGTCCACGTCGAGCAGCGTCGCGATGTTGCCCAGCACCATGAGCCGCGTGATGTGGTGCGACCAGCCCTCGTCCCAGACGTCCGCAACCACGCGGTCGAGGCACCGGAGCCCGCTCCCGGCGCCCCACCACGCCGCCGGCAGCGGCGTGCGCTCGCCGTCGAGGGAGCATGGCGCGGCACCGCCGTCGACGCCTTCCGGCACGGGGGCCGCGGGCGTCCACGGCGTGCCCGACCAACGCGCGAACCCCGCGTCGCCGGGCGCGGCGCGCACCTCGGCCGGGACGCCGCGCGATGCGCGGAACCCGTCGGTCGCGCGATGGACGTGCCGCACGAACTCGCGCCAGCCGATCACCTGGCGGACGAAGCCCTCCTTCGACTGCATGGGAATGTCACGCGCCAGCACGTCGCGCACGAGCTGCGCGGGCGTGATGCGGCCGAGGTTGAGGGCGGGCGAGATCCGCGTGTGGAACAGCCCGCGGCTGCGCTCGCTCATCGCGTCCTCGTAGGGACCGAAGTGCGGCAGGCACCGTGCGAGCGCCCACGACCAGAGGACCTGCGCGTCACGGTGCGTCGCCGGCAGCGCTTCGACGTCGAGGCGGCCCGGGTGCCGCGCGTAGCGCTCCGTGACCTCGCGCTCGACGTCCGCGCGAAGCGCGGTGCGTTCGAAGCGCGGGGGTTCGGGCGCCGCGGGGATCCCGTCCCAGCGCTCGCGGTTCTCGGAGTCGAAGCTCCACTTCCCGCCCGACGGCCCGTCGCCGTCCATCATGATGCCGGTGCGCCGGCGTACGGCGCGGTAGAAGGAATCCATCCTCCATCCCTCGCGCCCGGCACACGCGGCGAAGTCGGCGTCGGTGGTGAGCCATCGCGGGTCGGCGTGCATCCGGAGCCGGCCGGCGGCGACGAGCGGAGCGAGTTCCGCGCGCATCTCGCGCTCGGCGGGCTCGAGCGCGTCGACGGGACCTTCCGCCGCGAGCACGCGGACCGCGTCGACCATCGTGCCGTCGGTCCGCACATGGACGACGTCGAGGCCCTGCGCACCCGCCTCGGCGACGAAGGAGCGGAGGTTGAGCACGATGAGCGCCACCCGCTGCCGGTGGTACGGGCGACGCGAAAGCCACTCGCGGCTCTCGACCACCGCCAGACGCGCCGACGCTCCGGGCCGGGGCGCCTCCGGGACCGCCGCGAGCCCGCGCCACAGGTCGACGTCAAGCTGGTCCGGGAGGACCACCCACCGAGGCGGCGGGCCGACGGGAACCGAGGCTCGGCCGGGCACGAAGCCTCGTTCGGCCGGATGCCCGCGCCGGATTCGCCGGGCTACCATCCGGGCGCCGAACCTCCGGCGAGGGAACCCCATGACGAGCCCGCCACGCCCCGACGCCCCGCTGACCGTCCGCAACCGCCTGGGCCGGGTGCTCGCCCGTGCCGTCGTGCCGGCGTGGATCCTCGCCGGGGCGTCGTTCAAGCTGTGGGAGCGCAATCCGCAGCTCCTGCCGAAGCCCGTGACCGACGTCACCGACGCGATCTTCGTGCGCGCGCTCGGCTTCACCCGCGAGGGCTATCTCGGGCCGGCGCTGCGCGCCATGATCGCCATCGAGATCGCATGGGCGCTGACCATGGTGTTCGGGCCCGTGCGACTGGCACGCTGGATGGGCGTCGAGATGCTCGGGCTGTTCTGCGCGATCCTCGTGGTGCTCATCACCTCCGGCGCCGCGTCGTGCGGCTGCTTCGGCGCGAGCGGGCCGTCGCCGGCGTGGATGCTGGCGATCGATGCCACGCTCCTGGTCGCGCTGCTCGCGTGCACCCCGGGCGGTCCTGCCTCGAACGCGGCCGCGGACCTGCGCCGTGCCGCGGCGGCGGCGGGCGTCGGGCTCGCCATCGGCACGGCCACGGTGCTCGCCGTTCCCGATCGCGCGGCGGTCGCGCTGCCGGACGGGGCTCCCGACGCGGCCACGCCCGCGGATCCCGCGCCGCCGGCGCCCGCCGCCTCCGGTTCGCGCGCGTGGCCGGCACAGCCCACGACCGCGAAGCCCTGGTACGCGCCCGAGTTCGCGGAGTGGAAGGGCAAGCGGCTCGACGAGCAGGAGGTCATGCTCCTTGCGTCGCGCACGCTGCCCTTCAACCCCAACGAGGGGCGTTGCCACGTCGTCTTCATGCGCGAGGACTGCGAGCACTGCCACGCGCTCCTGAACTCGTACTTCAGCGGACCGCTGCCCGCGCCCACGGTGACGGTCGCGATTCCCGACGCGACCGGCGAGCCCCTTGAGAACCCGTGCGGCGCGTGCGCGAAGGCCACGCTGCCGGGCGGCATCACCTACGTCTTCAGCACCCCCGTGCTGCTCACCGTGCAGGACGGCGTCGTGGTCGGCGTGTGCACCGATTCCGAGGACGCCGAGGCGGTCCGCGCCGCGCTGAACGCGCGCTGAGGCACTCCCATGCGAACGCTGCTCACCCGCGTCATCGTCCCCGTCGCCCTCGCGTGGATCGCCGTCGCGGCCCATCGGTCGGGCGGCGACGTGCTCCCAAACTGGCTCGCGAACCTCTCGGTGAAGACCGGGCTCGGCGTGGACCGCGCCGTCCGGCTCGTCACCGCGTTCGCGATCGTCGGCGCGGCGCTCGGCCTGCTCTCGGCCCGCCGCGCGCCGCGCGTGGCGTGGATCACGTGCTCGGCGCTCGCGTTCACCGCGCTCGCCGAGCTGTCGGCGATCATCGCCGCGCCGGGAAACCGCGCGCTTCCGAGCCACGTCTGGACCGGCCCGCTCGTGAGCGCGGCGATCGGCGGTGGTGGGCTCTGGGTGCTCTCGCGTCCGCACGCGGCCGCGCCGTCCGCGGGGCGGTTCACCGTGTGGCGCCTGGCGGGGACGCTCGCGCTCCTCATGGTGGCCTTCGGCATCGCGGGCCGCATGACCGTCACGCCCCGGACCGACGTCTCGCTTGGGGCGGGCGGTGTCGAGGCGGTGAGCCTGGACGCGTCGCAGTGGGTCGGCAAGAGCTTCGCGGCCGCGGGCGTCGCGGTGCACGCGCCCCTCATCACGCCCGCCACCCTCAGCGGCACGAAATGGGTGGTCTTCTACCGGCCGAACTGCGGGCGATGCCACCAGATCCTCGACACCTACTTCGCGGGACCGCAGGACGGGAGCGTCATCACGGTGAAGGTCCCCTACGGACCCGGCGAGGAGCAGAGCCCCACCGACGCGCCCGAGGAGGTGCGATGCGACGGGTGCGAGCGCATCGAGCTGCCCGGCGGGAAGCGGTGGATCATCACGACGCCCACCATCGCCAAGGTCGAGGACGGCGTGATCACGTGCGTCACCTGGACGGACTACGACCGGTGCAGGACGCCGTCGGAGATCGCGGCGGCGGAGGCGGCGCAGGGCCAGGCGGCGCCGCCCGCCGGCGTTCAGCCCTGATCCGGCCGGACGTGCACCGTGTGCGCGTCCACCACGAGTTCGCCGCCGCCTGCAAGCGGGAAGCGCCGCGGATCGGTCCCCGCGCCTGACGCCGCGTCAGCCGCCTGCCACGCGGCCGCGTCGTCGATCCGGTCCCCGGCCAGCATGCGGACGGCCGACGCCGCGAGCGCCGGCGGCGCGCCGCGAAGCGACGACCGCGCGAACGACCCGTCGGGCGACCGCATCGCCTCGAGGTGCGACCGCAGCAACGCGTCGCCGAGCCGCGCGACCTCGGCGGCGCGCGCGATCCGCCGCGCGGCCCCGGCCGCGACCGCGTCGAGCTCCGGCAGCACGGCGTGCCGCACCCGCCCGCGCGGGACGTCACGGCGATCGTTGGTCGGATCCTCGCGCCAGCGAAGCCCCAGCGCCTCGCAGGCGCCCCGCAAGTCGTCCCGCGACGCGCGCAGGCACGGCCGCACCGCGTCGACCCCGGGCTCGATCGCGCGGCGCGCGGGCATGCCGCCCATCCCGGCGAGTCCCGCGCCCCGCGCCATCGCCAGCAGCACCGTCTCGGCCTGGTCGTCGGC
>CAMDUT010000093.1 GCA_945877905.1 Phycisphaera mikurensis NBRC 102666
CGCCTGGGTCGAGGCGTCGCGCGCAGCACGCACCGTCTGCGTGATCGAGCCGGGCCGGTGCGTCGTGCGCTCGGTCCAGCTGCCGACGGCGACCGAGGACCGCCTCGCGTCCGCGCTCGAGCTCAACGCCAACGCGTTCATCCTGGGACGCACCCCGCCCTGGCGCGTCGGCTGGGCGCTGCTCGCGCGTGAGCGCGGAGAGGGCATCCGGACCGGCATCGTCGCGGAGTGGCCCGAGGACGACCGGCACTCGCAGCTGCCCGGCGGCCTGCGGGAATCCGCGAACGTCTCGTTCTCGCCCGACGTCGCGGCCCTCGCCGCGCTGTCGGCGCACTGCGACGACCCGATGGTCGCGGTCGACGCGTCCACCGGAACCGTGACGGTGTGCGTTCCGACCTCCAAGGGCCTGCTCGCCCGCAGCATCCGCACGAGCGCCGAGGGATCGTCCATCGACCGCGGCGACGTGGCGCGCGCGGTCGGCGAGGCCTGCGTGAGCGCGGGCACGCCGCCGCAGGAGGCCGCCGATGCGGTGAGGCGCGCGACGCAGATCGCCGATTCCGCGATCGGCGGGGGCCTGGGGCTGTCGCCCGGCGACGTCGAGCGGCTCGCGTCGGTGGTCCGAGGGACCTCGGCCGCCGACCCGGTCGGCTGGTGGCGCGAGCACGGCATCGCGGCCGGCACCGCGATGGCCGCGTTCGGTCCCGCCGCGGCGCTCACGCGAATGCAGTCGCACGACCTGGGAGCCAAGCCCGACCGTGCCGGCAGGCTGCTGAACCTCCTTGCCGCGCCCGGCGTCGCGCGACGCCTGCTGGTCGCGGCCGTGCTGGCCATCGCGCTGGCTCCTCCGGCGCTTGAGGGCGCGCGACTGCTCCTGCTGCGATGGAAGCTGCCTGACCTCGCCGCGTACCAGGCCGCCGAGGACGTGGACCGCAAGCGCCAGGCGCTGTACCGCGTGCTCTCCCGGCAGGGGGCGTCGATGACGAAGGTGCTGTCCGACCTCGCGTGCTGCGCGCCGGACGGGGTCGACATCGACTTCATCAACGTCGCAGCCGCGGCACGCGGCCCCGCGGTCACCGTGCGCGGGAAGGTCCGGCCGTCGGGGAACCGCCAGGGCGTCGAGGTGCTCATCGAGTTCGAGCGCCACCTGCGGGAATCGGGGGCGTTCGACGCCATCAGCCGCAGCTCGGAGGCTCCGGACGCGCGCGGCTACCAGGAGTTCACCGTGAACGCCGTGGCAATCCGCCCCACGACGATGGTGGCGTTCCCGGAGGAGCAGGACTTCGCGAAGACGTCGATGCGCGTCCGCCGCTACGGGCCTCCGCCGGACGACGTCGATCCCGTGGCCTCGGGCATCGAGGCCGGCACCGCGCGAGGCGCGAAGGACGCAGGGGCCACCGCGACGGAATCGCCGTCGGGCGGCGATGTGCCGGTCGCCGCGGGCACGGCCGAGACCTCGGGGCCCGTCGCGGATTCCGGCGCCATCGCGGATTCCGGCAAGGAGCCCGAGCCGCGTGCCGGCCGCGGCAGCGATGCGCGCGGCGTCCGGGCGTCGTCATCGTCGGGCTCGTCGTCCCCGGGCCGGGCGCTCGCCACCCGCAGCAACCCCGGCGCTTCGAGCGAGCCCGAGCCGCTGCCGCCGCCGATGAGCGCGACCGAGATCGACAGCATGAGCAAGCAGGAGGCCCAGGACGCGTTGACGCGGATCTCGAAGTTCCGTGCGCGCGCCGACCTGAGCGACGCCGACAAGGCGCGGCTCAAGGCGGAGTTCGACCTGCTGCTCGACCGGTGCAAGCGCCCCTGAGGAACCCGTGAACGACACGCAGACACAACCCCAGGCCGAGCCGGCCACGCGCAAGGCGCCCCGCAGCTCGATGAGGCAGCAGGCCGCGGACCTCGGTGCGCGCATCGCGGCGCTGCCGACGCGCCAGCGCTGGGCGATCGTCGCCGTCGTGGCCTTGCTCGGCTTCGTCGCCGTGGACGACCTGCTCTGGGAACCGGCACGGAAGTGGGCGGGCGAGGCGGACCGGATCGCACAGGCGCTCCAGCGCGGCGCACGGCGCGGTGCGTCGGTGACCACCGAGCTGAAGCGCGCGGTCGGCACGTTCGGCGCGGTCGAGCCCCCGGCGGACGCCGCACGCGGCCGCGAGCAGCTGGCGGAGTCGATCAACGAGGTGGCGAAGCGCCACAAGGTGTCCGGCTACAGCTACGAGGCGCGCGTGGGATCGCGGCTCAAGGACCCCGACGCGCAGGCGCTGGGTCCGGCGATCGACCGGCTCCAGGCCGAGGTGCGGTTCGAGACGACCGCGGAGGAGCTCCCCTCGCTGGTCGCCGACCTCGAGTCGCATCCCGGCATCGAGATGGTGAGCGCGCTGCGCATCACCCGCAACGAGCAGTCGCGCAAGATCGCCGTCCAGGCCACCATCGAGGCATGGACCCTCTCGGCGGGAGGGCGCCAGCGATGAACCTGCGACTGCAGCTCCCTTCGGGCGTGCGCTGGTCCGGCACGCTGGTCGCGGCGCTCGCGGCGAGCGCGATCGCCGCGGGCGTGGTCGTCGCCCACATCGGGCCGCTGGTCGTCGACGCATTCCTGCCCTCCTCGAAGCCCGAGGACGTCGACACCGTGACGCCGCTCCTTTCCCAGCACGAGCAGGTCCACGGGCTGTACACGCGCCGGTTCGAGGGACGCTCGCTCTTCTTCGCGCCCCCCGACTGGAAGCGGAAGATCCCGCCGCCGCCTCCGCCGCCGCCACCGCCGCCACCGCCGCCGCCGCCGCCGCCGCCCACGAACTACACCGGGCCGAAGCCGGTCGGAATGCTCGGCTCGAACGTGTTCCTCGAAGGCGGGCGAACGCTCGTGCTCGGCCAAGAGACCGACGGCGTCACGTTGCTCGAGGTCGTGTCGCCCTGGAAGATCCGGGTGAAGCACAAGGGCAAGGAGTACGACGTCGACGTCGGGCAGATGCCCAGCGAGTCGGTCTTCCGGCCGCTGACGCCGGGCAGCTTGCCGCCGGGCATGAGCGTGTCACCCACCGCGTCAGGTTCCCCGGCCGCGGGCGCCGGGACCGCCTCGGGTGCGCCCGCGGTCGACGCGCGCCCGGCCACCGCACCCGTGGCAGCCGCGGATGCGGACGCGCGGCCCGCCGTGCCGATGCCGCTCACCCGTGCGGCGGTGTCGCGGATGGAGATGCCCGCGGCCCGCGAAGCGATGGCGAAGGTCGTGGCCGCACGGGGGCGCGACGACCTCGACGCCGCCCTTTCCCAGCGGCTCGAGGCCGAGGAACAGTGGCTGGTGGAGCGAATCGGCGAGCTGACCCGCTGACCGGTCGACCACAACGTCCCGAAACCTCGGCCCCGCGGAGTTCGCACGCGGCGACCACCCGCCGGGCGCTTGCCCGGGCGCGCCCGGCAATCCCCTGACATACTGCACGTTTCCCCGGCAGGACATTGCGAATCCCGGACCGCACGACGGTCGATAGACACTTCACCCCGGCACGGCCCCGCGCCCGCCGCCCCACCCCGAAGACGACCGTGAAGATCCGCCACCCCATGCCATCCGAACGCTCCGTGGCGACGATCCTCTCGCTCCTGGTCACCACCCTCGCGGTGACCGGCGCCGCCCGCGGGCAAGACCCCGCGGCCGACGAGCCCGCCGCCGGCGGGATGAACCAGCCGCTCGAACTGCCGCCCGAGGAGGGCCAGGACGGCGGCACGGATGCGACGACCCCGCCGCCTGCGGCCCAGCCCGCCGCGGCCCCGGCCCCCGCGCGCCCGACCGGCCCGGCCACCGACCCGAAGGGCCCCGCGAGCGGCCGCAAGCCCGACGCGGCCGAGGAGCTCGTCGGGCTCCAGTTCCGCGACCAGGAGGTCAAGGGCCTGATCGACACCATCTCGCTCTGGACGGGCAAGGTGGTGATCCCCAAGCAGCAGGCCGTGAACCTCGCGAAGCTGACGATCGTGAGCGACCGCAAGATGCCCAAGGGCGAGGCGCTCAACCTCATCTTCCAGGCATTCCGCCTGAACGGCCTCGGCGTCGTCGAGACCGACGACATGATCCTGATCGACGTGCTCACCGAGATGAGCGTGCTGCAGCCCTCGAAGGTGCTGGGGCCCGACGTCGACGTGATGACGCTGCCCGAGAACGGCAACATCGTCACCAAGATCTACCGGATCAAGAACACCAAGGCGGGCGCCGTCTACGACCGCCTGTCCGAGACGTTCCCCGGCTACGCGAAGCTCAGCGCCGACAACAACTCGAACCAGCTGATCCTCGAGGGCGACGTCGCCCTCGCCAAGCGCGTGCAGCGGATGATCGACCTGCTCGACGTGCCCGCCTACGTCGACGTGCAGACGAAGACCATCCAGCTGAACTACCAGGACGCGCAGACGCTCTCCACCATCATCACCGACCTCTTCTCGGCGCGGACCTCGGGGACGGGCGGCGCGCCGCGCGCGACCGGGGCACAGCAGCAGCCGCAGGGCCAGAACCGGCCGCGCCCCGCGGCGGGGGCCGGCGGCGAGCTGATGGTCGGCACCAGCGAGCAGCTCATCGTCACGGTGCTCGCGACCACCAACAGCATGACGATCCGGGCCGAGCCCGCGATCATGAAGGAGATCGAGTCGCTCATCGCGGTGCTCGACTCGCCCTCGTCGCAGGAGGGCGACGGCATCTTCCGCCTGTACGACCTGCAGTTCACCGACCCGATCAAGGTCCAGACCGTGCTGCAGTCGCTGCTCGAGGGCGGCGGCGGCGCACGGCGCACCGGCGGCGGGGCGCGCGGCAACACCGGCGCGGCCCGCGTGCAGGGTGCGGGCGCCGGCGGCGAGGCGGGCGCGGACGTCGCGATCGCGAACATCTTCCGCATCGAGGCCTACCCGGACTCGAACCGGTTGATCGTCGTCAGCAAGACGCCGGACAACTTCAAGTGGCTCGACGCGCTCATCGCGCAGATCGACCAGCCCCTCGAGGCCGGCCTGCCGAGGAACATCCCGCTCAAGCACGCGAGCGCGGTGGAGCTCGCCGAGATCCTGAACGCGCTGCTCGCGCAGTCGGGCCAGAGCGCCACCATCCGCGCGCCCGAGGAGGGCCTCTCGGGCATCGACTTCAACGTCGCCCAGAGCAACGGCACGAACAACACGGACGCCTTCACGAGCGGCAACAACAACCCGGGCGCGGGCGGCGCCGGCGCGGGGCAGCTCCAGTTCCCGTGGCAGTCGGGCCGCGCCGCGGGCGAGGAGGCGGCCGAGGTCAGCGCGCTCGTCGGCAAGAGCCGCGTGGTGCCGAACGCCGGGCAGAATTCGCTGCTCATCCTGGCGCCCGCGGAGATCCAGGAGAGCCTCGCGAAGATCGTGACGGACCTCGACAAGCCGGGCCGGCAGGTGATGATCAGCGTCGTGCTCGCCGAGGTGCAGCTGGGCGACGAGCTCCAGCTGGGCATCAAGTGGGGCCCGAACGTCGCGCCGACCAACTCGAACAACGCGATCACGATCAACGGCAACGGCGAGCCGATCTTCGCGGGCTCGAAGGACGGCATCTTCCCGCCCGACCTGACGACCTCGGCCCTCAACTTCGGCATCGACATCAACGTCGTGCTGCAGGCGCTCGCCGCCGAGACCTCGGTGCGCATCCTCCAGCAGCCCCGCATCTTCACCAGCGACAACCGCGAGGCGAAGTTCTTCCAGGGACAGGACATCCCCTTCCAGGCGTCCAACCTCAGCGACCTGAACACGGGCGGCGGGGTCAACGCCACGTTCGAGCAGATCCCCGTGGGCATCGGCCTCAACGTGCGGCCCCGCATCACGAAGGACAAGAACGTCGCGATGCAGATCGAGGTGCTGCTCTCGAACCTCAACACCACGGTGCCCGGGGTCGGGGGCAACCCCGTGATCGACCGCCGGCAGACGAACACCACCGTGACGGTGAAGGACGGCCAGACCATCGTGCTCTCGGGCATCCGCAAGGAGGAGGAGAGCAAGGTCAAGAACAAGCTGCCGTTCCTGGGCGACGTGCCGGTGCTCGACTGGGTGTTCGCCAACACCAGCGACACGAAGTCGGTGACCGAGCTCCTGGTGTTCGTCACGCCGCTGGTCGTCGACAACCCGGACGAGAACGACCGCAACTACAACGCCGAGGAACGCATGCGCCTTCGCGAGCTCGCGAAGCCGCTGGGAAGCATGTCGAAGGAGCTGATCCGCGACCGCGGCATCTCCAGCGACGACAAGGTGCCGGCCGCGGGCCCGAAGGACCCGCTCGAGCCGATCGACATCACGGTCCCGGCCGCGACGACGCCTGCCACGGCCCCCGCCCCCGAAGGCGCGCCCGCGCCGGGCGCGGCTCCAGCGCCGAATGCCGCGCCCGTCCCGACCACGCCCTGACCGCACCGCCCCGGCCGCGCGCGCGGCCCGCTGGGCCGTCGCGGCCGCATGCGGGCTCGCGGCCGCAGGATGCTCCGAGCGCATCTCCGGGAGCGAGCGCCTCGTCCTTGCCGAGGGGCCCCGTGCAGGCACCGGCGCATCCGCGCGGGGAACCGCCGGACCGCGCGAACCGACGGCCCGCGTGCTACGACGGTTCCGCACGGAGCACGACGGCCGGACCCTCCCGCTCTTCTCGCCCGACGGGTCCCGTTGCGCGGTCCAGGCGTCCACCGATGCGGACTGGGCAGTGCGGATCGGTGATCCCCTTCCCCCCGACGGGCTGAGCGGTCGCATCGAGGTGTTCGACTGCAGCGAGGCATCGATGGGGCGACCCCTCGCGCGGCTCGATGGGGCGTGGCTGCTCGGCCGCGGCGCATCCGACGAGGGCGTCTGCGTCGAGCGGCCCCGCGCCGACGGCGGGCGTGACCTCGGCGTCCTCGGCTGGGACGGTCGGCTCCGGATGTTCGCCGAGGACGGGGCCGCGAATGCCTTCGGAACGCTCGGGCCGGACGGGCTCGCCGCGTGGTGCCGGCGCGCCCCCGAGGGGGGCGACTGGCAACTGGTGGTGCAGCGCGGCGACCGACGGCGCGTGCTGCCGGCGGCGCCCGGGTCAAGCCTGCTGATGCCGACGTTCGCGGGCGACGGATCGGGCGTGTTCGCGCTTCGTCTCGACGGCACGGCGCTCGGGGCGTGCTGGATGCCCTTCGAGGCCGACGGACTGCCGGCGGCCGATGCGGGCGTGCGACCGGCAGCCTTCCGTCCGCTCGGGGTCCGCGCCAACCTGAGCATCGCGGTCCGCGCGATGGATCCCCAGTCGGGCGGGGGCGCGTCGCCTCCAGGTCGCGGCGACCTGGTCGTGTGGTCGCCCGAAGCGGGACGCTGCACGTGGTGGCTTCCGGGGAACGACCTGCAGCCGCTCGGGCCGCGATCGATGGCGGCGCTAGCGATCGAGGACGGCGACGCCCTGTCCACCACGCCCGACGGGCTGCGTCACGATCGACTCGGGGTCGACGGGGTCACGAGCACGCTTCTCGTGCCGGAAGCGTGGATCCCGCGGGCGACGACCCCGGACGCACGCATGCTGATGGCGTTCCGGTTCCTCGGTCGCGAGGCAGAGATCGCCGCGATCCGGCTCGAGCCACCGGACAGGAAGTGAAACGCGCCGGCCCGTGGGTCGGCGCGAGAAGATCAATCGGGAAACGCGGGGGACCGAGGATCAGTCCTCGTCTTCGTCTTCCTCGAAGTCCTCGTCCTCGTCCTCGTCTTCGTCCTCGTCTTCGTCCTCGTCTTCGTCCTCGTCTTCTTCGTCTTCGTCTTCGTCCTCGTCTTCGTCCTCGTCCTCGTCCTCGTCCTCGTCCTCGTCTTCGTCCTCGTCTTCGTCCTCGTCCTCGTCTTCTTCGTCGTCTTCGTCCTCGTCCTCGTCCTCGTCTTCGTCCTCGTCCTCGTCTTCTTCGTCGTCGTCGAAGTCATCCTCATCGTCATCGCGTGCCGCGAGCGCGGTCCACGAAGACACTCCGGCCCAAGCGGGCTCCGGCATCAGTGCGGCGGAGGGAGAAAGCATGTCGTCGTCAATGGTCATGATGGGGTGTGCGCCGTGTCATCCGGACGGACGCGCGGGAAGTGTAGCCACGGCCGTGCACGCGTTGTCAAGCGGCGAAGTGCTCAAGGATCCACGCGGATGACCTGCGTCGAGGATCCGTTGCCGAGCGCGACGAACCCTCCATGGACGACGACCGAGCTGATGGGGCGGCCGAGCGAACGGACGCGCAACGGCGCCGTCGCCGCGGCTCCGCCGCGCGACACGTCCAGGATCCGAAGCAGCGCCGAGTGTCGGAGCGGCCCGGAACCGGCCTCCCCGGAGTTCGCGTCGAGCACCCACGCACGATCGCCGGCAACGGCGCATGTCACGTACGAGCGATCCGGCAGCGGTGCGTCGCGCCCCAGCAGCTCGCCCGACCCCGAGAAAAACGCGATGTGCCCCTCGTGAAGGAAGGAGGCCCAGCCGCCCGCGACCACGACGGTGACCAGCGCGTCGGTCCCCGCGCCCGCCGAGGACGCGGGCTCGCGGAACGCGGTCGCGGAGGGACGCCCGGTCCAGGCGTCGATCGCCACGGGCTCGTCGAACCGATCGTGGACCACCAACCATCCCTTCACGAACCACGCGCGGGGCGCGTCCTGCACCTCGATCGCGTCGATGGTCCACACGGGGCCTTCCTCGACGGCCGGGCCGTACGCGCGCAATCCGTCTCCCGTCCCGACGACCACGATGCCGGCATCGCTCACCCTCAACCAGCGCGCGCGGTCACCACCGGGAACGGCCTCCGTTCGCACTCGCGCCCCGGTGGAGGCGTCGATGACGGCGAGCCGACCCTCGAGCCCCTCACCTTCCGTCGGCTCCCACAGGACCGCGAGCATGGGCCCAGCGTGGGCGATCGCAAGCACGCGGCCGTCGGGTGCATCGAGCGCCCATGCCACGCCGCCGTCGGCGCGGCGACGCCCCGAGGCCGACCCATCCGGCAGGACGCTCACGATGAGATCTTCCGTCGGGGCGAAGGTCGTCGGGGCCGGCACCGGCGCGCGCTCATCGTCCGGGAAGAGCGCTCCCTCACGGTCCACGGCGGCGGAGTCGAGGCCCGGCGCGCTCCACCGAACGCGGCCATCGAGCGTCAGGCACGCGAGGGCCCCGCTCCCGCCCGGCCCCGAGTCCGCCACCACGAGATCGGAGCCCCCGGCCACGAGCATCGGGGCCGTCATCGCGAGCGGCACGCGCCAGGCCGGAACGAATGACGGTGCACGGCGCAGTTCGAGCGATCCCGATGCCACGGTCACCAACGCGCCCGCGGGATGAGAGACGCCGGGTGCCGCGGGAACCACGGCGGCGCTGAACGAAACAGCCGACCCGTCGACCGGAGCGAGCGGCGGGGCGAGGGAACGGCGGCCGTCGTCGGCCCGCGCGCGCAACGCGGCGCGCGCCGCTCGAATCCATGCGCCCTCGCTGCCCGAGGCCAGCTCGTCGGCGCACCGCCGGCCCGTCGCGGTGTCACCGCACAGCATGGCCCCCGCACGAAGCACGCGATCGCGCTCCGGGCCCGGCGAGCCGCGCGCGGACAGCGCACCCTCGATCGCGCGATCGACCGCGGCCGAGGTGCCCGCGGCATCGAGGGCCGCCGCCGCGTCGATCCGCCGGCGGGCGCTCGTCACCATCGCGGCGCGCACGGCACCGTCGCCCACCGTCGATCCGGGCTCCGCGTCGACGGTCGCCTCGACGGCCAGCCGCGCGGCGTCCGCGGCCGCCCGGCGCCGCAGCTGGCGGTCGATCCGGACCAGCGCACCTTCGCCGGCCAGGCCGGCCACGCGCGCACTGCGGTCGACCTGTGCGTCGATGCGCGCACGTTGGTCCCCGCCGCCGAGGTCGAGGACGTCGATCGAGCGCATGATCGTCCACAGGTCCTCGCGTGCGCCGGTGTCGGCCTCCGCGCCGGCGGCACGCCGCAGCGACTCCTCCGCGGCCTCCGCGACCAACGCCGGGGAACGCATCTGCCGACCAAGCTGCAGGAGGGGGAAGGCGTCCTCGACGCCGGGCCCGCGCGCAAGCGCCTCGCGCGCGCTCCGCTCGGCATCGGCCGCGGGCATCCACGAGCGGACGCGGAACGCGCCCACGCCCACCACCTGTCGCCCGCGCGCGACCACGTTCGACGCACCGGCGCCGGGGATGCGCCCGGCCTCGCGACCGTCGCGCGCATCGAGGAAGACCAGGTCGGCGGAGTTCGGCATCGCGACGAGCGGCGCGCTCCCGGCGACGCGCAGCAGCCCGACGCGGCCGCGCGGGCGTTCGAGCACCGGCATCTCGCCCGTGCGCAGGGTCCATCGGGCGACCGTCGGGTTCGCCGGGTCGATCGCCGCGATGCGGTCACCGACGGCCAGGACCACGTCGCCCGAATCGAGGCCAACGAGGTACTCGGGGAGCCCGAACGGCGAGTCGACGCCGGTGGGCACGTCGGCGAGGACCTCGCCCGTGCGCAGGTCGTACGCCCGCACCGAGGTGCGATCCGGCGTGATCGCGAACACGCGTCCGCCCGCCACGGCCGGTCCCGCGATCGAGGCGGCGCCGCCCGCGGCGACGACCGCCTCGCGCACCGGCACGGGGATCCGGCGGAGCCACCGCACCGACCCGTCGATGGCCTCGATCGCGGCCACGGCACCGGTCGCGGTGGCCGCGACGATCGCCCCGCCGGACGCCACCGGGGAGTCGGCGCTGCG
>CAMDUT010000094.1 GCA_945877905.1 Phycisphaera mikurensis NBRC 102666
GTACCAGCAGGCCGTGCTGACCGCGGTCAACCAGGTGGAACGGTCGGTGGCCGCGTACGGTGCCGCGCTCGCCGCGCGCGAGTCGTACCGCGTCGCCGCGCGGGAGATCGACTCGGCCTACGAGCTCGCGTTCATGCAGTATGACCGCGGGACGATGAACCTCAGCACGCTGATCCTCTACCTGCAGGCCGCGGTCGTCGCCCGCGACGGCCTGGCGCAGGCGAGCGGCCTCACCGCACAGAACTACGTCGAGCTCTACCGATCGCTCGGCGGCGGCTGGGAGGCCAGCCCCATGCCCGAGGACTGGGAGCGCGTGCGCAAGGAGTTCGAGGCGCATCCGACGGCCAACGACTTCCTCGCACCGCCATCGAACGACGCCGCGGGCTGAGCCGCCGCGCGGACGGGACCCACCAATGCACCCAACGAAGACCTCCCTCGCCCTCGCCGCGCTCGCGCTCGCCGCGGGTGCATGTTCGCGCACGCCGCGGGCGCCGCAGGGGCCGCCGCCCGCGCCCGTGACCACGGCCCGGCCGGTGGTCGCCGACGTCGGCGTATACCGGGACTACCCCGGCATCACCATGAGCGTCCGCTCGGTGGACGTGATCCCCCGCGTGTCGGGGTACATCGACCGACAGGCGTTCGTCGACGGCGAGATGGTCGAGGCCGGGGAGCTGCTCTACCAGATCGACCCCCGGCCATACGCCGTCGCCGTGGAGAAGGCCGCCGCCGAGATCGGCATCGTCGAAGCCGAGCTCCGCAACGCCACCGACCGGGTCGCGCGCAACCGCCCGCTCGTGGAGGTGGGCGCGATCTCGCAGCAGGAGTTCGACCAGCTGCTGGCCGACGAGCGCAGCGCCAAGGCGCGCCTGCAGGCGCGGCGCGCGGCGCTCGACGAGGCGAACCTCAACCTGTCGTTCACCCGCATCGAGAGCCCCGCTGCGGGCCAGGCGAGCGCGACGCGCGTCTACGCGGGCACCATGGTCGGGCCCAACCAGCTCCTGGTGACGGTGCGGCAACTGGATCCGCTGTGGGTCGAGTTCAGCCCCGCGGCACTCGACCTTCCCGCGGTGCGCGGGCTTGAGGCCTCGGGACGGGCCGAGACCGAGGTGGCTCTCAGCGACGGCCGGTGGCGGCGCATGGGAACCGTGGTGTTCGTCGACAACACGGTGAACCCGGACACGTCCACCATCCGGACCCGGCTCGAGGTGCCGAACCCAGACCGGCTGATGGCGCCCGGCGCATACCTCAACGTGCGCCTGCGCGTGGCCGAGCTCAAGGACGCGGTGACGGTGCCCGAGAAGGCGATCGTCTACCAGACGGCCGCGGCGACGCTGTGGACCGTCGACGCGCAGCGCAGGGCGCGCCAGCGCGTCGTGAAGGTCGGGCCGCACGGCGGCGCGGGCGTCGTGATCCTCGAGGGCCTCTCGGCCGACGACGAGGTGGTGGTGGAGGGCGCGCTCAAGCTGTACGACGGTGCGCAGACGTTCGACCCGGCGGCGACGGCCGGGCCGGGCGCCGCGCAGGCCGCGGACCCGGCGACGACGCAGGCCGCCCCATGACCGAGTTCTTCATCCGTCGTCCCATCTTCGCGACGGTGATCGCCCTCCTCATGGTGATCGCCGGCGGCCTGGCCATGGCCGTGCTGCCGGTGTCGCAGTTCCCCCCCATCACGCCGCCCACGGTCACCGTGACCGCCTTCTACCCGGGCGCGGGCGCGAAGGTCGCGTCGGACGTCGTCACCCGCCCGCTCGAGCGCCAGATCAACGGCGTGCCCGGCATGATCTACATGTCGAGCAACTCGGTGGACGGCGGCAACGTCACCATCACGGTGACCTTCGACGTCGGCTACGACCTGTCGATCGGCGCGGTCGACGTGCAGAACTACGCGCAGACGGCCATCCCGCAGCTGCCGCCGGAGGTGCAGCTGCAGGGCATCTCGGTGCGCAAGCAGTCGACCGACTTCGTGCAGGTGGTCGGCCTGCGCTCGCCGAACGGGACGTACGACGCGGACTTCCTCTCGAACTACGCCGACATCAACATCGTGCAGACGCTGCAGCGCATCCCCGGCGTCGCGCAGGTGCAGAACTTCGGCCTGCGCCAGTACTCGATGCGGATCTGGCTCGATACGCCGAAGCTGGCCGCGCTGGGGATCGACCCGACGGAGGTGCAGCGCGCGATCGCCGAGCAGAACCGGCAGGCCGTCGGAGGCAAGTCGGGCGCGGCGCCGAGCGCGGGCGAGCCGGCGTTCGCGATGCAGGTGCTCACGAAGGGCCGGCTCGAGCAGGTGCGCGAGTTCGAGGAGATCGTCGTGCGCTCGGGCCCGGAAGGCACGGTCTTCCTGCGCGACGTGGCCCGCGTCGAGCTCGGCGCGGCGAGCTACGCGTCCAACGGCCGCCAGGACGGCAAGGACGCCGCCCTGATCGGCGTGTTCCAGCTGCCCGGGTCGAACGCGTTCGAGATCGCCAAGGCCATCGGCACCGCGATGGACGACCTGTCGAGGGACTTCCCGCAGGACGTGGAGTACGGCATCAACTACGACACGACGCGGTTCGTGAGCGCGTCGATCTCGGAGGTCGTCCAGACGTTCTGGGAGGCGGCGCTCCTCGTCCTCGTCATCATCTACGTGTTCCTGCAGAGCCTCCGGACCACGCTGATCCCGATGGTGGCGATCCCGGTGTCGATCATCGGCACGTTCGGCGTGATGCTCGCGCTCGGGTTCTCGATCAACACGCTGACGCTCCTCGGGCTCGTGCTCGCGATCGGCATCGTCGTCGACGACGCGATCGTCGTCGTCGAGAACGTCGAGCGAAAGTTCGAGCACGGCGAGACGGACCCGGCGAAGGCGACGGCCGCCGCGATGCGCGAGGTCGCGGGGCCGATCGTCGCGACGACGCTCTCGCTCGCGGCGGTGTTCGTCCCCGCCGCGCTGATGCCGGGCGTGACGGGGCAGCTCTACAACCAGTTCGCGATGACGATCGCGGTGTCCGTGGTGCTCTCGGGGATCAACTCCCTGACCCTGAGCCCCGCGCTCGCGGCCATCTTCCTCCGCCCGCGCAGGCCCGTCGAGCGCGGGCCGTTCGGCGCGTTCAACCGTGCGTTCGGCCGCACCGAGCGCGCGTACGAGGCGACCGTCGGGTGGCTGGTGAGGCGCTGGACCGTGGCCCTCGCGGTGTTCACCGCCGCGATCGCGGCCACGCTGTGGATGGTCACGGGCGCGTCGACCGCGTTCGTGCCCGACGAGGACAACGGCTACTTCTTCGTCGCGTACCAGCTGCCGCCGGGCTCGACGCTCCAGCGCACGATCGAGGTCGGCGAGCAGGCGCGGCGGATCGTGGCCGCCCAGCCCGAGGTCGAGACCGTCATCCAGATCGACGGGCAGAACTTCCTGGCCGGCGCGCCGCAGACGAACAGCGGCGTGCTGATACCGGTGCTGAAGCCGTGGGACGAGCGGCCGGGCGCGGCCAGCACCACCGGTGCGCTGGTGCAACGGCTGCAGGCGCTCCTCTGGCCCATCCCGGGCGCGATGGTGTTCCCCGTGAACCCCCCTTCCATCCCCGGCCTCGGCACGGTCGGCGGCTTCCAGCTCCAGCTCGTCGACCGCGCCGGCCTCGGCACCGAGGCGCTCTGGAAGGCCGCGCAGGACGTGATGGCGGCGGCGCGCGAGCGGCCGGACCGAATCGCCAGCCTGTTCACGCCGTTCCAGAAGGACGTGCCGCAGCTCTGGCTCGAGATCGACCGCGTGAAGCTGCAGCGCCTCGACCTCACCGTCGCGGACGCGTTCGCGGTGCTGCAGCTCAACTTCGGCAGCGCGTTCGTGAACCAGTTCAACCGCTTCAACCAGGTCTACCAGGTGTACGTGCAGGCCGACGCGCCGCACCGCATGTCGGCCGCGGACCTCGAGCAGCTCTACGCGCGCAACCGCGACGGCGAGATGGTCCCGTTCAGCGCCTTCGCCTCGGTGCGCACCGCCACGGGCCCCGACAACCTGACCCACTACAACGTCACCGACACCATCGCGCTCAACGGCATCGGCGCCCCCGGGGTGAGTTCGGGCGACGCGCAGGCGTTCATGGACGAGGCGTGCGCCCGGCTGCTCCCGACCGGCATCGTGCACGAATGGACCGGCATCGTCTACCAGGAGCGCAAGTCGGGGAACGCGGCGCCCATCGTGTTCACCCTGGCCATCGTCGCCGTGTTCCTGTTCCTGGCTGCGCAGTACGAGAGCTGGCTGCTGCCGGTGCTCGTCGTGATCGCGGTGCCGTTCGCGGCGCTCGGCGGCATCCTCGGGCTGACGATCCACGGGATCCCGGTGAACGTCTACGCGCAGATCGGGCTCGTGATGCTCATCGGCCTCGCGGCGAAGAACGCCATCCTCATCGTCGAGTTCGCGAAGGAGGCCTCGGAACGCGGCGCGACCCCGGTGCAGGCCGCGCGCGACGCCGCCCGCCTGCGGCTGCGCCCGATCCTGATGACCGCGTTCTCGTTCATCCTGGGCGTCATCCCGCTCGTGATCGCGACGGGCGCGGGCGCCGAGTCGCGCCGCTCGATCGGCGTCTGCGTGGTCTACGGGCTCGCGGCCTCGACCCTGCTCTCGCTGGTCATCGTGCCCACCTTCTACGCGCTGCTGGTGACGGTGCGCGACCGGATGTGGGGCGCGCCGGCGGCGGAGGGCGGCGCCGCGGTACCCTCGGGCGATGGCCACGGGCACTGACGCCGCGCTTCCCTCGATCGCACCTGCCGAGTTCCGCGCCCGCCGCGAGCGGCTGCTCGCCGAGCTCGGCCAGTCCGTGGGAATCGTCACGGCCGGCGAGGCCGACCCGAGCCTCCACCACCCCTGGAGGCCGCACGCGCACTTCGAGTACCTGACCGGCATCTCCGACGAGCCGGGCGCGATGCTGCTCCTGGACCCGGGCCACCCCGTGGCCGCGAAGCGCGCGACGCTCCTCCTGCGGCCGCTCAACCCAGAGGTCGAGAAGTGGGACGGGTTCCGCCACGAGATCGGCTCGGCGCTCAAGGCGCGCACCGGCTTCGACACCGTCGTGCGCACGGGGATGCTCGGCCGACTGCTCCTGGAGTCCGCGCGCAGGTCGCGGTCCCTTGCGTGCCTCATGCCGCTCAGCGCGTGGAACGCACCCGTCTCGGGCGACCTCGCGATCCTGCGCGCGCAGGCCGAGCGCATCCCGGGCACCCGCATCGAGGACCGCAGCGACGTGCTGCCGCGCATGCGCGCGGCGAAGAGCGAAGCCGAGGTCGCGTGCATCGAGCAGGCGGGGCGCATCACGGCGCTCGGCTTCGCGGCCGCGATGCGTTCCATGCGGCCCGGGATGAACGAGTTCGACGTGCAGGAGGCGGTCGAGCACGCGTACCGGACGGGCGGCGCGCGCGAGCTCGCGTTCCGCACGATCGCGGGCGGCGGGTTCAACGCCACCGTGCTCCACTATCACGCGAACGACCAGGCGCTCGTCGACGGCGAGCTGGTGGTGCTCGACAGCGGCGCGAAGTTCGCCGGCTACTCGGCCGACGTCACCCGGACGCTTCCCGTGTCCGGGCGGTTCACCCCGCGCCAGCGCGAGCTCTACGAGCTGGTGCTGCGCGCGCAGGAGGCCGCCATCGCGGCGGTCCGGCCGGGCGCGACCCTCGCCCAGGTCGATGCCGCGGGCCGCAAGGTGATCGCCGACGCGGGGCTCGGCGACGCGTTCATCCACGGCATGGGGCACCACCTCGGCCTCGAGACGCACGACGCCTCGCCCGACGCCCCGCTCGAGGCGGGCGCGGTCGTGACCATCGAGCCGGGCGTCTACCTGCCCGGCGAGCGGATCGGCATCCGGATCGAGGACGACGTGGTCGCGACGGCCGGGGGACCGCGGGTGCTGACGTCGGGGATCCCGAAGTCAGTGTCCGACGTCGAGCGGGCGATGGCGCGCTGAGCGCCCGCGGTCCGTTCAGATTCGGTTCGCGCGCGCGCATCCTCACCGTTCCCGAACCCCGCGGGCCGATGATCCTCGGGACGCGCATGGATGCGCCGACCGCGGCTGACCGCACCCTGAGGGACCGGCATGTTCGAGTACCGCACCGTCTTCGTGAGCGACGTGCACCTGGGCTTCCGCGGCGCCCGCGCCGAGGAGTTCGCCGCGTTCCTCAAGCGCGTCCGCTGCGAGCGCCTGTACCTGGTCGGCGACATCGTCGACATGTGGGCGCTTCGCCAGCGCTGGACCTGGCCCGTGACGCACAACCAGGTGGTGCGCCGGATCCTGAAGCTCGCCAAGCGCGGCACCGTCATCACGTACGTGCCCGGCAACCACGACGAGTCGCTGCGGCCGTACGCGGGAATCGACCTCGCCGGCATCCGTGTCGCGAAGCAGGCGGTGCACCGCGCCGCCGACGGGCGCCGCTACCTCGTCTGCCACGGCGACGAGTTCGACCTCGTGGTGCAGAGCTCGCCGCTGCTCTCGAAGCTCGGCACGCTCGGGTACGACTGGCTGGTCGAGCTGAACCGCCGCGTCAACGACCTGCGCGGCCTCGTCGGGCTCGAGCGCTGGTCGTTCTCGCAGGCGATCAAGAGGAAGGTGAAGGGCGCGTGCACCTTCATCTCGAAGTTCGAGCAGGCCGTCGGCGACGAGGCGCGCAGGCGATCGCTCGACGGCGTCATCTGCGGCCACATCCACGAGCCGCGCATCGAGGCCCGCGCCGACGGCATCGTCTACGCGAACTGCGGCGACTGGATCGAGCGCGCCACCGCGCTCGTCGAGCACGCCGACGGCCGCCTCGAGGTCGTTGACGTCGAGGCGCTCCTGCGCGGCGCCGGCTGGGAGCCCGAGCACGCCGACGAGCTCGAGCCCGTCGCCGCCGAGGACGGGGAGCCCGCCCATGCGGCATGACGCGCCGGAGTCCGGCGGCGCGCCCCGGGCGATCGCCGCCGCGTTCTGCGGCGCCTCCGTCGGTTGCGGCCACGGCCGCGCCGGGCTGGCCGTCCGCGACGCCATGCGCGTGCGCGGGCAGCTCGGGCAGGCGTCGTTCGTCGACGCGCTCGACCACGCCCCCGGCTGGTTCACGCGCACCTACCGGGACGGCTACCTGCGCGCGGTGCGCCACGCCCCGCGCGCCGTGGGGGCCATCTACGACCGGACCGACGTCCCGCGGCACGGCCGCTCCGGGCTGAGGGCCGCGCTCGACCGAGCGCAGGACCGCGTGCTGGGCGCGTTCCGGCGCCACGCGGCGCTCCACGGCTCGGACGTGGTCGTCTCGACGCACTTCCTCACTTCCGCGGTGCTCGGGCGCATGCGCGAGGACGGGGCGCTGCGCGCGCCGCTCGTCACGATCGTGACCGACGAGCACCCGCACGCCGTGTGGCTCCACCGGGGCAGCGACATGACGTGCGTCGCGTCGCCGGCGGCGCGCGAGGCGGCGATCGCCGGAGGCCTCGACGCGGCCCGGGTGACGGTCACGGGCATTCCCGTCGACCCGCGGTTCGGCATGGCGTCGCCGCGATTCACGGGCGACGGTCGCCCGGGAGTCCTCGTCACGGGCGGCGGCTGCGGCATCGGCGACGTCGGCCCGACGGTGGCCGCGATGCTCGACGCCCTCCGCGGCGCGGACGTCACCGTGGTGTGCGGCCGCAACCCCGCGCTCGAGTCGGCGATGGCCGCGATGAGGGAGACGCGGCGCGGCAACGCGCGCGGCAACGCACTGCACGTGGTCGGCTACACGAAGGTCATGCACGAGTTCATGGCCGCGGCCGACGTCCTCGTCGGCAAGCCCGGCGGCCTCACCACGACCGAGGCGCGCGCCTTGGGGCTGCCCATGGTGCTGCTCAGGCCCATCCCGGGCCAGGAGGAGCGCAACGCCCGAATGCTCGTGGCCGCCGGCGCCGCGGCCCGCGCCGCGGGCCCCGCGGACGCCGCCATGCACGTGGCCGCCATCCTCGACGATCCCGGCCGCCTTGCGGGCATGCGGCGCGCCTCGGGGACGCTCGGGCGCCCTCGCGCCGCGTTCGACGTGGCGGCGTGCGTGGCCGACGCCGTGAGCCGGCCGGCCGCGCGATGTGCGGACCGGATCGTGGGCCTGGGCGTCACCGCGGCCTGAGCGGGGCGGTGGTGCTCCGCGTCAGATGACCGGGTCGTGAGTCGGCAGGTTGTGCGCCGGCGCCGTGTTCAGCTGGACCAGCCGCTCGCCCTGCACCGCGCGGGCAGCGTCGGGATCCACGTAGTCGCTGTGGCACGATGCCTTCGCGTCGTCGGCCCCGACGGCCTTGCGGGTCTTGCTCGCGAGGCGGTGGATCTCGTCGGGGCTCAGGACGCCGCGCTTCTCGAGGATCTCCTTCTGCTCCGGCGTGAGCGCCGCGCTGCGCACGGGCTTGCCGCGCTCGAACCCGTCGGCCTTGCCGCTCGCGAACTCCTGGATCTCCTTCGAGATGCGCACGCTGCACCAGTCGTGCCCGCACATCGCGCAGAAGTCGGTGTCGACGTCGAGGTCCTCGTCGTGGTAGGCGCGCGCGGTGTCCGGGTCGAAGCTCAGCTCGAAATGGCGCTCCCAGTTGAGCGCCGCGCGCGCCTTCGTCAGCTCGTCGTCTCGGTCGCGCGTCCCGGGGATCCCCAGCGCGACGTCGGCAGCATGCGCGGCGATCTTGTAGGCGATGCACCCCTGCTTGACGTCGTCCTTCTTCGGCAGGCCCAGGTGCTCCTTCGGCGTGACGTAGCAGAGCATGCTCGCGCCGTGGTAGCCGGCCGCGGTGGCGCCGATGCAGCTGGTGATGTGGTCGTAGCCCGGGAAGATGTCGGTCACCAGGGGACCGAGCACGTAGAAGGGCGCGCCGTGGCAGAGCCGGCGCTGGAGCTTCATGTTGAACTCGATCTGGTCGAACGGCACGTGGCCGGGCCCCTCGACCATCACCTGCACGCCCATGCGCCACGCGCGCTCGGTGAGCTCGCCGAGCGTCTCGAGCTCGGCGAGCTGCGCGCGGTCGGTCGCGTCGGCGAGCCCGCCCGGGCGCAGGCCGTCGCCGATCGAGAAGGTGACGTCCCACCGCCGCATCACCTCGCAGATCCGCTCCCACCCCTCGTACATGGGGTTCTGGCGTCCGTGCACCAGCATCCACTTGGCGAGCAGGCTGCCGCCGCGGCTCACGATGCCGATCAGGCGGCGCTTCACGAAAGGCAGGTGCTCGCGCAGCACGCCCGCATGGACCGTGAAGTAGTCGACGCCCTGGCGCGCCTGGTGCTCGAGCGTCTCGAGGATGATCCGCTCGTCGAGGTCCTCGATCTTGCGGCCGATGATCATCGAGTAGATCGGCACCGTGCCGATCGGGACCGTGCTGTTGCGGACGATCGCGTCGCGGCACTCGTCGAGGTTGCCGCCGGTCGAGAGGTCCATCACGGTGTCGGCGCCCCAGCGCTCGGCCCACCTGAGCTTCTCGACCTCCTCGTGCGTGCCGCTCGAGACGGGCGATGCGCCCATGTTCGCGTTGACCTTCGTGGTGGCCGCACGGCCGATCGCCATGGGATCGAGCCGGTACCCGAGGTGCACCGTGTTCGCCGGGATCACCATGCGGCCGGCGGCGACCTCGTCGCGCACCTGCTCGGGGGTGAGGTGCGGCTCGCGCTCGGCCACGCGCCGCATCTGCGGGGTGACGCGGCCGAGGCGCGCGTGCTCAAGCTGCGTCACGGGCTCGAAGCCCGCGGGGAAGACCACGCGGCGCCACGAGCCGCGCGCGTCGGCGAACTCGGCGACCGCCTTCGCGTCGCCGCAGCACGAGGCGCACGGGGGGCCCTCCGGGGCCGCCGCGAGCGTGACCGTCGACCACCCGGCCGGCAGGAAATCCCACGCAGTGCGGTCGCTCGGCGCGGGCATGCCCGGCGTGTCAGGGGAACTGAACGCACGGGGACCGCCGACGTCGGCCCGGCGGGCGAAGCTGCCTGCGGTGGTTCCCTGGGCGGTGGAGGACGGGTTGTGGGCTCCGTGGAGCGGCAGGTCGTGCATGGGGGACGTCGTTCGCTTCCCTACGCCGGTACGAACCGGGTCAGGTTCTGCGGATGCCTCTCAGCGGCGTGCGGAATGCACGGCGCGCTCCGAGCGAACGCCGGGATTCTAGGGGTGCCGGTTCCGGGAGGATCCTCCCCGACTGGGTGCAGGAATGGTGGATCGCGGCAATTGCCCCTGCTTTGGGCCCCGAAACTTGCGGTCGGGACCCGGAAGAAGCGAACTCAAGATGGGCGATTCAACGCCCGATAGAATTTCGTACTTCGATCCGGGGATCCAACTCGTCCGGGGGCGTCGGCGCGTGCTGCCGGCGAGTTCCTGTGACGCGCGCCATGCCGCGCGGGCCACTCCCTTCCGGGGGGATTGGTGCCCCCACCGCCACGCGGTGGATCGAGCGCCAACCACGCCTCGGACCGGTTACCAAGCCCCTGATGCTTCGAAGCCCGCCCCGCTACTCGGATCCATCGCTCCCCCCCCTCGACGAGGCCGACGTCAAGCTCGTCCAGATGCTGCTCTCGGACGGCCGGGCGTCCGGGCGCGACCTCGCGCAGCGCACGGGACTCTCGGAGGCGAAC
>CAMDUT010000095.1 GCA_945877905.1 Phycisphaera mikurensis NBRC 102666
AGCGCCGAGCTGCGCGAGACGCGCGGGTTCATCTCGATGACCACCATCTCGCCCGTCTCGGGGCAGACGCCGAACTGCACGTTGCTGCCGCCCGTCTGCACGCCCACCGCGCGCATGATGGCGAACGCCGCGTCGCGCATGCGCTGGTACTCCTTGTCGGAGAGCGTCATGATCGGCGCCACCGTCACGCTGTCGCCGGTGTGCACGCCCATCGGGTCGATGTTCTCGATGCCGCACACGACGATGCAGTTGTCGTTGCGGTCGCGGACCACCTCGAGCTCGTACTCCTTCCAGCCGAGCACGCTCTTGTCGATGAGCACCTGGCCGATCATGCTCGCCGAGAGGCCGCGGCGGATGATGTCCTCGAACTCCTCGAGGTTGTAGGCGATGCCGCCGCCCGTCCCGCCGAGCGTGAACGCGGGGCGGATGATCGCCGGCAGGCCGCACTCCTTCAGGAACTCGTGCGCCTCGTCGATGGTGGTGACGGTGCGCGAGAGCGGCTGCCGAAGTCCGAGCCGATCGACGATCCGCCGGAACGCCTCGCGGTCCTCGGCGCGGTGGATGACCTCGCGGTCGGCGCCGATCATCTGCACGCCGTGGCGCTGCAGCACGCCGTCGTCCCACAGCCGGCACGCGCAGTTGAGCGCGGTCTGCCCGCCGAGGGTCGGAAGCAGCGCGTCGATCGGGTGGCCGAGCTCCCGCTCGCGCAGGATCACCTTCTCGACGGCCTCGGGCGTGATGGGCTCGATGTAGGTGCGGTCGCTGAACGCCGGGTCGGTCATGATCGTCGCCGGGTTCGAGTTCACGAGCACGACGCGGTAGCCCTCCTCGCGGAGCGCCTTGCACGCCTGGGTGCCCGAGTAGTCGAACTCGCACCCCTGGCCGATGACGATGGGGCCGGAGCCGATGATCAGGATCGTGTGGATGTCGCTGCGGCGTGGCATCGAGGATCTCCCCGCCGTGGGCGGGTCCGGTGCGCGCGTCGGGCCCGGGCCGCGCGCGGATGCGGCCGGGTCGGGCCAAACTTGCGGGAGGATATCGTCCCCCGAGCATGCCGGACGCATCCTCCGTCCCGGGTCCCTGGGCCCCGATCCTCGGCGCGGCCGCGTCGGCCCCGGGCTCGCCGTGGGAGCGGGCGATCTGGGCGGCTGCGGCCGTCCTCGCCCTCGGTGCGCTCGCGCTCGCGCTGCTCGTCGCGGTGGGTTTCGCGGTCCGCGCCCGCAGCGGCGAGCGCCTGGTGTGGGGCGGCGCCGTCGGGTGCGTCGAGGCGGTGGCGCGGCCGCTCGCGCGGTTCATCCACCGTACGCGATGGGTCGGGTTCGAACGGTTCCGCGCGCCCGAGGGCGGGTTCGTGATCGTGGCGAACCACGCGAGCGGGCTCGACCCGCCGCTCATGCAGTTCGCGTCCCCGCGCAAGGTGCGCTTCATGATGGCCAGGGAGCAGATGCATCCGGCGCTCGGCTGGCTGTGGCGACGGCTCGAGGTGCTCCCCGTCACCTACACGCCCGCGGACGCCGCGATGCTTCGCGAGGCGGTGCGCCACGTGAAGTCGGGCGGCGTCGTCGGCGTCTTCCCTGAAGGCGCGATCGAGCGTCCGCCATGCGTGCTTGCGCCGTTCGCGGAAGGGACCGGCACGCTGGTGGCGCTCACGAAGGCGCCGGTGGTGGTGCTGTGGATCCACGGCACGCCGACATTGGGGAACGCGCTCGTCGACCCGTTCGTGCCGCGGCGCACGCCGGCGAAGGTCGAGTACGTGGCGACGATCGACTTCGCGGCCGAGGGCGTGCGCGACCCGAAGGAGATCACGGCGCGCCTGCGCGCGGAGCTCGCGCGGGCGAGCGGGTGGGCGACGCGCGACGCATGAGCCCTACCTCAACGCCCGCTCCACGATCGCCTCAGGCGTCGCGTCGGCGGGCAGCTCCTCGCGCGCCATGACGCGCTCGACGAGGTCGCGCGCCGCGGGCTTCGCGTGGCCGAGCTGCACGAGCACCTCGACCGCGTCGCGCGCGGCGGCCATGAGCTTCGCCTCGGCGGTGATCGGTCCGCGCGTGGCCTGCGCGCCCGCGCCTGCACGCGAACCCGCGGGCGCCGCGCCGAGCCCGCGCACGAACGGGTCGACCTTCCCCTTGAGCTCGACGCAGATCGCCTCGGCGGTGCGCTTGCCGATCTCGGGCAACGACTGCAGCAGCGCGTGGTCGCGCGACGCGATGGCCTCGGCCACCTGGCCGAACGGCAGCTGCAGCGCGCGCAGCGCCTTGCGGTTGCCGATGCCCTTCACCGTCGTGAAGAGCTCGAAGAACGCGCGATCGGCGGTCGACTGGAACCCGATGAGCCGCGGCCAGAAGCTCGAGCCCTGCCCCTGCCCCTCGAGGTAATGCAGCGTGTGGAACGAGGCCGGCTGACCGATCCGCGCGGCGAGCGCCATCGCGTCCGCCGCGGGCACGAGGACCTCGTAGGTGAGGTCTCCCGAGCGCACGTGCGCGGCGCCGTCCTCGATCGCGACCAGCGTTCCGGTGAGGTGGGTGATCATGGGCTCACGCGGTCCGGGCGGAGCGCAGCTGCTCCGCGATGAAGACCTTGATGACCGACTGGCGCGTCACGCCGAGGTGCTCGGCCTCGCGGTCGAGCTCGGCGACCATCCACTCGGGGAAGTCCACGTTGACCCGGCGGATGCCGCCGCCCGACGGCGCGCCGGGGCGGCGTCGCGAGGCAAGGTCGAGGACCGGGAGCATCGACTGGCCGGACTCGTGGAGCCGGTCGATCGCCGCGGCCGTGCGCCGGCGGTTGCGCGCCGCGGCGTTGCGGGCGGCGGCGTTGCGGGCGGCGTCAGCGGTCTTCCGCTTCATAGAGCCTCCTCTCGTCCTGCCTGGCACGGCGCACCGAGATGATGCGGACGCAGCCGCGGCGGCGGGTCACGATCGCCGACCACAACGAGCCGGCGGCGGACCCGATGACGAGCGTGCGGGGCTCGCCGGAACTCCGTGCATCGATCTCGACCATGAAGGGGTCCATCCACATCTCCTGCGCGGCAACGAAGTCGATCCCATGCTTGGCGAGGTTCGACGCGGACTTCCGCGCGTCGAACTCGAACTCGGTGGGGTTCATGGTATAGAATCTATACCTTTTCCGCAAGCATCGGCCGAATCATGCGAAAGTGCGGTAGGTTTCCCCCCATGCGACACGCGATGATCATGGCCGGCGGGTCCGGCACGCGGCTCTGGCCGATGAGCCGCCAGGCGGTGCCGAAGCAGCTGCTCCGGTTCGTCGAGGGTCGCAGCCTTCTGTCGATCGCGGCCGACCGGATCCGCACCCTCGTGCCCGAGGCCAACCGGTACGTGTGCGCCGGCGAGGCGTACCGCGCGCTCATCCGCGCCGACATCCCGTGGATCGACGACGCGCACGTGCTCGGCGAGCCGATCGGGCGCGACACCGTCAACGCGGTGGCCTTCGGCGCGGCCGTCACCGCGCGGCGCGACCCGGACGCCGTGTTCGCCGTGCTCACGAGCGACCACCTCATCGCGCCGCAGGCCGAGTTCGAGCGCGCCATGGACCTCGGGTTCCGGCTCGTCGAGGCCGACCCTTCGCGGCTCGTGACCTTCGCGATCACGCCCACGTTCCCCGCCACGGGCTTCGGCTACGTCGAGCGCGGCGAGGCGATCCCCGGCTTCGGCGGCGCGTTCCGGTCGAGGCGGTTCGTCGAGAAGCCCGACCGTGCGCGCGCCGAGGAGTACCTGGCGTCCGGCGGGTTCGGGTGGAACAGCGGCATGTTCGTCTTCTCGGCCCGCACGGTCCTCGACGCGCTCGAGCGCTTCAAGCCCGAGACCGCGGCCGGGATGCGCGAGATCGCCGCCGCGTGGGGCACGCCCGAGGCGCGCGCGACGGTCGATCGCGTGTACCCGGCGCTGCCGAAGATCAGCGTCGACTACGCCCTCATGGAGCCCGCGTCGCGGGACCGCGAGCTCTCGGTGTGCGTGGTGCCGATGGACGTCGAGTGGCGTGACGTCGGCAGCTGGCCGAGCTACGCCGAGACGCTGGCGCCAGACGCCGATGGCAACCGCACCAACGCCCGCGCGGTGCACGTGGGCAGCCGGAACGTCACCGCCCTGAGCGACGACCCGTCGCACGTCATCGCGACCATCGGGCTCGAGGGCGTGATCGTGGTGCGCACGAAGGACGCGACGCTGGTGGTGCGCGCCGACCTCGCCGAGAAGGTGAAGGACGTCGCGGGGCTGGTTCCCCCGGAGCTCCGCTAGGCGTGCGGTACCTCGCGGTCGACCTCGGCGCGAAGCGGACCGGCCTGGCGGCCGGCGACGACGTGGTCGGGCTGGTGCAGCCGGTCGAGGTGGTTCAGGTCCCGCGCGGTCCGGCGCTGCTGGACGCGCTGGCGCGCGCCGTCGACCGGCACGGGCCGGACGCGCTGGTGCTCGGGCTTCCCCTCAACATGGACGGCACCGAGGGCGGCGCGACGGCCGACGTGCGCGCCTTCGGCGCATCGCTCGCCGAGCGCGTGAAGCTTCCGGTGCACTACCACGACGAGCGGCTCTCGAGCTTCGAGGCCGACCAGCGAATGGCCCGCTCGGGGCGCACCCACCGCGAGAAGAAGGAGCTGCGCGACGCGCTGGCCGCGTGCGCGATCCTCGAGTCGTGGCTCGCGGAGCGCGGCGCCGACTGAGGCGCGGGAACCCGCGCGGCCCCGGTGGCGATCAGGACCCGCGCACCGCCGCGCCGTCCACGTACCACCGAAGCTCGCCCGCCGGCCGCACGCCCGCGATCGGCACCTCGCCCGCGTTCGCGCCCGCCACCACGCGCATGAGCATGGCGTGCTTGTCGGCGCCGCACACGAACGGCGCGACGAAGCGCGCCGCGTTGATGGTGCGCATCGTGAGCGTGCAGCGCGGCACGTGCGGCTCGCAGGTGGTCGGCGCGGGCACCTCGAGCGCCAGGCGCCCGGGCGCGTCGAGCGCGGGCGACCCGGGGAAGATGCTCGCGGTGTGGCCGTCGGCGCCCATCCCGAGCAGCACGAAGTCGAGACGGTCGTGCCCCTTCGGCCGCCAGCCGAGCGTCTCGCGCAGCTCGCGCTCGTAGCGCTCGGCGGCGCCGGGCTGCGCGGCCAGCATCGGGTGCACCTGCTCGGGCGGGATGTCGGAATGGTCGACGATCACCTCGCGGATGCGGGCGAAGTTCGAGCGCTCGTCCTCGAACGGCACGCAGCGCTCGTCCACCATCCAGAGGTGCGTGCGGCGCCACGGCAGCGCGCGGAATCGCGGGTCGTACATGAGCCGCACGTAGAGCGGCTGCGGCGTGCGGCCCCCCGAGAGCGCCAGGTGGAAGTCGCCGAACTGGCGCACGCAGTTCTGCGCGTGCACGGTGAGCTCGAACGCGAGCGCGTCAACCAGCTCCTCGACGTCGGCGCGCGCGACCACGCGCCCGGGAAGCCGCGGGGCCACCACGTGCTCGTCGAGGCCCTCGACCTGGATCTCGTCGCCCGCGTCCATCGGGGAAATGGTAGCCGTGGCACGCGTATCCTCCCCGCTCCATGACCGCCGCACGACCGCGCATCCTCACGGGCGACACGCCGACCGGCCAGCTGCACCTGGGGCACTGGGTGGGCAGCGTGAAGCGGCGCGTCGAGCTGCAGGACACGCACGACTGCTACTTCATCCTCGCGAACTACCACGCGTTCACCACGCGCGCCGACAAGCCGGCCGAGATCCGCCGCGACACCATCGCCATCGTCAAGGACTACCTCGCGATGGGCATCGACCCCGAGCGCGCGACCATCTTCCTGCAGAGCGAGGTGCCCGCGATCCACGAGCTCGCGTTCCTCTTCGCGATGCTGCTCCCCTTCAACCGGGTGATGCGCAACCCGACGCTCAAGACCGAGATCGAGACGAAGGGCCTCGGGGACACGTACTCGTTCGGCTTCCCGCTCTACGCGGTGGGCCAGTGCGCCGACATCCTCGCGTTCCGCCCCGTGGGCGTGCCGGTGGGCGAGGACCAGGTGCCGCACCTCGAGCTCACGCGCGAGGTCGCGCGGCGCTTCAACCAGATGTACTGCGCGGTGCCCACGGACGCCGAGGACGCCGACCACGAGCGGCTGGGCGGCGCCTGGCCCGTGCCGCGCGCCGAGGTGGGCAAGGTCGGCCGGCTCGTCGGCATCGACGGCAAGAACAAGATGTCAAAGAGCCTCGGCAACGCGATCTTCGTGAGCGACTCGCCGAAGGACGTCGAGGCCAAGGTCAAGAAGATCTTCACCGGGCGCCAGAGCCCCACCGAGCCCGGCGACGTGGGCAACGCGCTCTTCCAGTACGTGGACGCGTTCATCGAGGACCCCGAGCGCGTCGCCGAGCTGAAGCGGCGCTACGCGGCGGGCGACAACCTCGGCGACGGGCACGTGAAGGCCGAGGTCGCGGCCGCGATCAACCGCCTGCTCGAGCCCATGCGCGCGCGCCGCGCCGCCATCGGCGACGACGACGCCCGGGTGCTCGCCATCCTGAAGGACGGCTGCCGGCGCGCCAACGCCACGGCCGAGGAGACCCTCGAGATCGCCCGCAAGGCCGCGGGGCTCCACTTCTTCCCGCGGAAGCTGTCGTACGAGTGACGGCGGCGGCGCCGTCGGGCCGATCTAGGATCGGTGCAGACGCCATGCCCGGACCCGACCCCGCGCTCAGCCACGCGTGCCCCCACCTCGAGCGGAACGACTCCCGCTGCCAGGACCGGTTCCGCATGGCCGAGCTCGACTCGATGTACCGCTACTGCATGGGAGGGTTCCACGGCTGCCCGCTCTACCACCGCATCAACCGCGAGGAGCGGTACCGCCCCAAGCCCGCGCCCCCGGCGCCGCAGCAGGTGACCGTGCATGGAAGGTGGTTCGGACGAGGCCGCGGCACCTGAGGCACCCGAGTTCGACCGGGCGGTCGACGCGTTCATCGCGTACGTGCGCGTCGAGGCGGGGCTGTCGCCGGCGACGCTCGAGGCGTACGCGCGCGACCTGCGCACGATGGTCACGCGGCTCGCGGCCGCGGGCCTGTGCGCGCCCGACGAAGTGACGGTCGACCACCTCGCGGCGCACATCCGGTGGCTCGGCACTGACGGCGGGCTCGACCCGCGCAGCATCGTGCGCCACCTCGCCACGATGCGCGTCTTCTTCCGCTGGCTGCACGCGAACACGCGGATCCGGCGCGACCCCGCGCGGCTCCTCGAGCGCCCGACGACGTGGAAGCGGCTGCCCGGCACCATGACCCCGGGGCAGATGAAGCGGCTGGTCGAGGCGCCGTCGCCCGAGACCGGCGCGCTGTGGCTGCGCGACCGCGCGATGCTCGAGCTCATGTACGCCGCCGGACTGCGTGCGAGCGAGGTGGGCGCGCTGAAGCTGAACGAGTACGACCCGAAGCTCGCGATCCTGAAGGTCACCGGCAAGGGCAACAAGCAGCGGATCGTGCCGATCGGGCAGCCCGCGGTCGACGCGACCGAGCGCTACCTCGCCGAGCTGCGGCCGCACCTGGTGCGCCGCAACGACGGGCGCGACAAGTTCCGCGTGCTGCTCTCGGTCACCGGTCGCCCGCTCGACCGCGTCGCGGTGTGGCAGATCGTGGGACGCGTGGCGCGCGCGGCGGGCATCGAGGGCGTCCACCCGCACCTCCTCAGGCACTCGTTCGCGACGCACCTGGTCGCCGGCGGCGCGGACCTGCGCGTGATCCAGGAGCTCCTCGGCCACGCCGACATCGGCACCACGCAGGTCTACACCCACGTCGACCGCAGCCACCTTCGCCGCGCGATCGAGCGGTTCCACCCGCGCGAGGCGCGCGGCGCGGCGTGAGCGGGCCGCTCCCGTCCCGCCCGTAGCATCCCCGCCCGTGCCGTCGGCAGACCCCTGCATCGTCGTGATCCTCGGAGCCTCGGGCGACCTCACGCACCGCAAGCTCGTGCCCGCGCTCTACGAGATGGAGCGCATGGGCGCCGTCGACGCGCGCACGCAGGTGATCGGCGTGAGCCGGCGCCCGAAGTCGGACGAGGTGTTCCGCACCGAGCTCGAGTCGGGGGCGCGCGCCGCCGCGGGCGGCGCCTTCGACACGGCGGCCTGGGCGCGCCTGGCACCGCGCATCCACTACGTGGCGGGCGACGCGGCGTCGGCCGGGTCCTGGCCCGCGATCGCGCAGGCGATCTCCGAGCTCGACGCGAAGGCCGGGACGCGCGGGAACGTCCTCTTCTACCTGTCGGTGGCGCCCGAGCTCTACGAGCCGATCGTCGCGCAGATCGACGCGGCGGGCCTGGTCACCGAGGGCAAGCGCTGGTGCAGCGTGGACCCCGCTCGCCGCAGCTGGCAGCGGATCGTGGTCGAGAAGCCATTCGGTCACGACCTCGCGAGCGCGCGCGCCCTGAACCGCGCGCTCGGCACGGTGTTCGAGGAGGACGCGATCTACCGGATCGACCACTACCTCGGCAAGGAGGTCGTGCAGAACCTGCTCGCGTTCCGCTTCGCGAACGCGATCTTCGAGCCGGTGTGGAACGCCAACTACGTCGACCACGTGCAGATCACGGCGAGCGAGACGCTCGGCGTCGGCTCGCGCACCGCGTTCTACGACCAGACTGGAGCGATCCGCGACATGGTGCAGAGCCACCTGATGCAGGTGATGGCCTTCGTCGCGATGGACCCGCCGTCGAGCTGGACGCCCGCGATGATCAACGCCGAGAAGCGCAAGATCACCGAGAGCATCCAGGTGCCCCCCGCCCGCGACGCGCACCTGCACGCGGCGCTCGGCCAGTACGCGGGCGGCACGTTCGCGGGGGTCGACGAGCCGGCGTACGCCGCGCTCCCGGGCGTCATGCCGGGGACGCGCACCGAGACGTTCGCGGCCATCCGCTTCACGTTCGACAACTGGCGATGGGGCAACACGCCCTTCTACGTGCGCACGGGCAAGCGCATGGCCGCCAAGCGCACCGAGGTGGTCGTCCAGTTCAAGGAGCCGCCCGCGAACCTCTTCCGCGGGATGGGCGCCGCGCGAATGCCCGGCGACCGCATGATCATCCAGATCGCGCCGGGCGAGCGGTTCAGCCTGCGATTCAACAGCAAGGTACCGGGCGCCGGAATGGCGCTGCGGCCCGTGGAGATGGTGATGGACTACCGCACCGAGTTCGGCAACGACTCGGCGGAGGCGTACGGGCCGCTGCTGGTGGACGCGATGCGCGGCGACCAGACGCTCTACAAGACGCGCGAGGAGACCGAGGACGCGTGGCGCGCGGTCGATCCGTTCATCGGGCGCGGGAGCGAGCAGCTGCGCTCGGGCATCGAGTCGAACTACGCGCCGGGATCATGGGGCCCGGAGTCGTCGCGCGCGCTGCTCGCCCGCGACGGGCGCGCGTGGCACGACGAGTGACTCACCCCGCCAGCGCGAGGTTGAGGACATTGAACATGGCGTGCGCGACGATCGGCGCCGCGATGCGCCCGGTGCGCTCGTACAGGACCCCCCAGCCGATGCCGAGCACCGCGAGCGCGGCGAGCCCGGGCGCGCGCGCGCCTTCCGGGAGCGCCGCCCAGTGCATGAGCGCGAACAGCAGGCCCGTGGCGCATGCCGACGTCGCCCGGCCGAACCCGATCCCCTTCAGCCCCTGCTGCAGCAGGCCGCGGTAGCACCACTCCTCGGCGACGGGCGCGACGACGGCCGCGCCGAGGACGCTGGCCCACCACCACGGGTCGCCCGCGCCGGATCCCGACATGGCCTGCAGCGTGCGGTGCCCGACGGCGGGCGCGGCGGCGCCGAACCACTGCTGCACCGCGGTCGCCGTGGTCGAAGCGGCCGCCGCCACGGGGATCAGGAGCAGCGCGAACGCGACCGAGAGCACCGCGGCCTCGGCGTGCCCGCGCGGCTGGAAGTGGACGCCGCCCCGGCCGGGCACGGTGCCGCCCCCGCGCGGGCGCGCGCCGGGCGCGGCGAGGAGCACCGCCACCACCGCGAGCTGCGCTCCGTGCGTCGCCCATGACTGCGCCGCCAGGCGCGCGAGTTCCGGCGAGGCGTCGCCCATCGCCCCCGCGGCCGCCGCACCGGCGAGCGCCGCCGCCACGAACGCCGCGGCCCATCCGAAGAGGCTCGCCTCGGCGCGGAGCGGCCACGCGGGGCCGATGCGCGGCATGCCGCGGAACCATTCCACGCGCGTCAGCACCGCGAGCGCGGCGCCCGCGCCCGCCCACCACGCGACGAGCGCCCACCACGGCACGGCCGCGACGGCGGGAACGGCGACGGCTGCGTCGCCTGCCGCGTCGACTGATGCGGCAGGCGTAGACTCCTGCGCCGCGGCGACGACTGCGTGCGCACCGGCCGGTGCCGCCGCCGCACCGAACGCCGCGAGCGCCACGATGGTCCCCGTCCTCAAGCACATCGTCGAGCACAAGCGCCGCGAGGTCGCCGAGGCGAAGCGCCGCGTGCCGCTCGAGGAGCTCAAGGAACGCATCTCGGAGCTCGGCCGGCCGCGCAACT
>CAMDUT010000096.1 GCA_945877905.1 Phycisphaera mikurensis NBRC 102666
AGGCGCAGGCCGTCGAGGCGCATCTCGACCTCGGCGAGCGCGATCGCCAGGTCCTGCGCCCACAGCACGGCGCGCTTGCCGACGGTGGTCGGCTGCGCGGGCTGGTAGTGCGTGTAGCCGAGGGTGGGCAGCGCGCGGTGCGCGGCCGCGAACGTGGCCGCGCGGTCGACGGCGCGCGCGAGCTTGCCGGCGACGATCGCGAGCGCGTCGCGCAGGATGACGGTGTCGGCGTTGCAGACGACGTCCTGGCTGGTGGCGCCGAGGTGGATGATGGCGCGCGCGCCGGGCGCGGCGTCGCCGAACGCGTGCACGTGCGCCATCACGTCGTGGCGCAGGCGCTTCTCGTGCGCGGCCGCGGCGGCGAAGTCGATGTCGTCGAGGTGCGCGCGCAGCTCGGCCACCTGCGCGGCGGTGACGGGCAGGCCGACGGCGTGCTGCGACTCCGCGAGCGCGAGCCACACGCGTCGCCACGTGGAATGCTTGCGCTGCGCGCTCCACGCGCGCCTCATGGCGGCGCTCGCGTTGCGGGTCTCGAGCGGGGACTGGTAGCCGTCGTGCGGGGCGGTGGGCACGCCGGGATGGTAGTTCGCGCGACTCAGCGCTTCTTCGAGCCGAGCCGGTGCTCGGTGCCCGCGAGCAGGCGCTCGATGTTCCCGCGGTGCTTGGCGATCACGAGCAGCGCGACCGCGCCGGTCACCGCGAGGGCGGGCACGGCGTGCGAGAGCGGGAGCTCGCCGTCCGGGGTGCCGTCTCCGGTGCGCAATCCGGCGATCGCCGCCACGGCAAGCGGGATGGCGGCCGCTGCGGCGATGCTCGCGACGCTCATGTAGCGCGTCGAGGCGAGCAGCACCGCCCACAGGCCGATCGCGATGAGGAGCGGCGCGGTCAGCACGGGGTAGACCGCGAGCATCGCGCCGCTGCCGGTCGCCACGCCCTTGCCGCCCTTGAAGCCGACGAACGGGCTGAACATGTGGCCGAGCACGGCCGCGATCGGCAGCATCAGCCACCACCACATGTCCGCGCGCGCCACCTCGGCCGGGTCGCGACCGAGCGTCCCCGCCCATGCGCCGGCGGCGAGCACCGGCGCGGCCCCCTTCGCGGCGTCGAGCACGTAGACCAGCACCCCCCATCTCCACCCGAGCGCACGGCTCACGTTCGTGGCCCCGATGTTCCCGCTGCCCACCTTCCTCAGGTCGACGCCGCGCAGCCGGGCGACGATCGGGCCGAAGGGGATGCTGCCCGCGAGGAAGGCGGCGGCGGCCCACAGGGCCCAGAAGATCGGGTCCGACGGCGTCATCGGCGCGATCCTAGCGGCACTCGTGGTCGATCTTCGGGATTCCGGCCGGTGGGATGATCGGCCGACGCGTGCGTTCGCGTTTAGACATGGTGCGCATCGCCATCGCCCTCGTCGCCTCCTCGCTCGCCTGCTCGCCGTCGACCGCCTCGATCACGAGCTCGTTGATCGACGACTTCTCCGGCCCGTCAAGCGCCGCGAACGGGTTCACCCGGTCGCAGAACGGCGGGGCCGCCGTCTCCGGCGGGGCCGGCGTGCTGCCGCTCGGCGGGGGATTCGCGTTCGTCGCGGAACCGCCGAACGATGCCCACATCTTCAACGGGATCTCGCTCGAGGTCGGCGGCAACCTCGGGCAGGGCACCCTGTTCCTGTCGCTGATCGGGGCGGACAACCAGTACTTCGCGGTCGACGTGCCCCTGAACGATTACGTGCACGATGGCTACGTGTGGATCACGTTCAACCAGATCGATGCAGAGTTCGGCAACGAGCCCGACACCATCGCCGCCGGGCTCTCGGCCGGCATCGGCATCCGGCTCATCGAGCTCGATTTCCTGGCAACTGAGTTCGGCGGAGGGGGTCCGCTCACGATCGACAACCTCGAGTTCCGGGCCGCGGCGCTGCCGGCGCCCGGGGCCGCGGCGCTGCTCGGCCTGGCTGGCATGCTCGGCGGGCGCCGGCGCCGCTGAGCCGGCCTGGCCGGCCGCGGCAAGGTCGGAGCGGAGCCGGGCCGGCCGGGCGCAGGTGGGCATGGACGTGGCTCTTTCCGGCCATTGGCCGAGGATCGTCGGGACTTTCCGGGTCGCGTGATGGGTTGCATCGCGGCCTTTCGTTGAAGTCGATGTCGGGTGCCTCTTCCCCGGGCGCTGTTCGCGCCTTCGGCTCCCGGTCGTTTCCGGTTCAACGCAAACCGGCCTACCCCTGAGGAGTCTTCACACGATGAAGTCCAGCATTCACAAGACCACTGCCGCGTCCATGCTGTTCGGCGGAACGCTCGGCGTCTCAGCCGTGGCGAGCGCCGGCGTCGTGGCGTTCGGCGGCGCGACCACCGCGAACTCCTGGTGCGCGATCGACGTCAGTGCCTACAACGCCTCGACCGGCTACAGCGACGTGCTCTCGTCCGCCTCCGGCAACCCGGTGAGCGGCGCGGTCTCCCTCGCGGACGCAACGTACGGCAGCGCGAACTGCAGCCAGTTCACCTCTGCGGGCGTGAGCATCGCCACGTCGTTCACGGGCGCCGCGCTCGCGGGCGGTGCCGCGCCGAGCATCACCTTCCGTCAGGCGTTCTCCGTCACGGCGGACGTGGTGATGAACTGGTCGGCCTCGCTCCCGTCGTCGGGCGGGTACCTCCGAATCGATGTCGTAGGCGGGTCCGGGTCGTCCCCGACGACCTACTGGGACGGCACGAACGGCATGCTCACGCTTGCCGCCAACGGCGCCGGGGAGCACTACCTGCTCTCGTACGGGTCGTTCGGCGCGGCCATCCAAAGCGGCACCGCCCTGAGCGTCTCGTTCGTCGCCGTGCCCGCCCCCGGCGCGCTCGCGCTGCTGGGCGTGGCCGGCCTCGCCGGCGGCCGCCGGCGCCGCTGACGCGACGCATCCGGATCGAGTTCAGTGATTCCCCGCGCCCGAGGCCTCGCGCCTCGGGCGCGGCGCTTCCGTGCCGAGCGTCACACCACGACCGAATCCGCCGGCTCCGTGTGCGGGGCGGGCTCGGGCGTCTTCCCGTCGCCGAAGCCCGTGCCGATCGCGCGCGCGGCCTCGATGAGCGGGTGGTTCACCGGGACCAGCCGCTGCTTGCCCGCGGCGAACAGCAGGTCGACGTCGCCGAACACGTTGCCCTGGCGCACCACCATGCGTCCTTGCTTGCCCTCCATCAGCACCTTGATGGCGTGGTAGCCGAAGTGCGTCGCGAGGATGCGGTCGGCCGGGATCGGCCCGCCGCCGCGCTGGATGTGGCCGAGCGCGCTCGAGCGCGTCTCGACGCCGGTGCGCTTCGCGAGTTCGTCCGCCACCCAACGCCCGATGCCGCCGAGGCGGATCGGGTCGGGCGACGTGGGGTCGACGCGGTCGACCACCTGCTTGCCCTCGCGCGGTCGTGCGCCCTCTGCCGCGACGATGATCGCGAAGCCCGGGCCGCCCTTGCGCATGCGGAACCGCACGTTCTCGGCGAGGTGGTCGAGGTCGAACGGGATCTCGGGCAGCAGGATGATGTCGCTGCCGCTCGCCACGCCCGCGGTGAGCGCGATCCAGCCGGCGTTGCGGCCCATCACCTCGCACACCATCACGCGGTGGTGGCCGTCGGCGGTCGAGTGCAGCTTGTCGAGCGCCTCGGTCGCGGTGTTCACCGCGGTGAGGAAGCCGAAGGTGATCTCGGTGCCGACGATGTCGTTGTCGATCGTCTTGGGCACGCCGATGATGTTGACGCCCGCCTCGACGAGCGGGGCCGCGCTCGCCATCGTTCCGTCGCCGCCGATCACGATGATGGCGTCCAGCCCGTGGCGCTTCGCGGTGTCGACGCACTGGCCCGTCACGTTCTCCCACACCGGGCCGCCGACGGGATCGACGCGCACGCAGTAGCGCTTCGGGTTGCAGCGGTTGTTCGACCCGAGGATGGTGCCGCCGCGCGTCAGGATGCCGCTCGCGTCGCGCGCCGTCAGCGGCCGCACGCGGTCCTCGATGAGCCCCTGGAAGCCGTCCTCGATGCCGAAGACGTCGATGCCGTGCTGCCAGATGGCGGTCTTCGTGACCGCGCGGATGACGGCGTTGAGGCCGGGGCAGTCGCCGCCGCCGGTGAGGACTCCGATGCGCTTGATGTGGTGTGGCATGTGGATGGGTGGCTCGGGCCGGGGAGCGCGCCGAGCCAAGTGAGAATAGGCGTTTCGCGGCGCCGCGTGGAGCCTTCGCTAACATGGCGCGCCGCTCGGAGCCCGGCAGGAAGCCGCCCGGGCACCGCGCCATGCAGATTCCAAGCGAACCCGCCGCCACGCCCGCACCCGAGGACGAGGGAGCGCTCGTCGCCGCCCGGCGCGCGAAGCTCGCGCAGCTCCGCGACGAGCTGAAGGTCGAGCCCTACGGGCACCGAGTGGACGGCCTGGTGTCCTGCGCCGACGCCCGCGCGCGCTTCGACGAGGCGGCGCACGCCGCATTCGAGGCCTCGCAGGCCGCGCGCAAGGCCGACCCCTCGGCCGCCGCGGTCGACGCGCGCCCGCGCGTGCGCATCGCCGGCCGCGTGATGCAGCACCGCGACCTCGGGAAGCTCGTCTTCTTCTGGCTGCGCGACTCCTCCGGCGACCTGCAGGTCACCGTGAGCAAGGCGAACGTGCCCGAGGCCGAGTTCGCGCTCGCGAAGATCCTCGACTACGGCGACGTCGTCACCGCCGAGGGCCCGGTCGGCCGCACGAACAAGGGCGAGACCTGCGTGTGGGCCTCGCACGTCGAGATCAGCGCCAAGAGCCTCGCGCCCCCGCCCGGCAAGTGGCACGGGCTCGAGGACGCCGAGATCCGCTACCGCAAGCGGTACGTCGACATGTACTCGAACCCGCAGACCGTGCGGACGTTCGAGCAGCGCTCGCGCATCGTGAGCATGGTGCGACGCTTCATGGAGGCGCGCGGCTACCTCGAGGTCGAGACCCCCATGATGCAGCCGATCGCGGGCGGCGCCGCGGCGCGCCCGTTCGTGACGCGGCACAACGCGCTCGACATGCAGCTCTTCATGCGCATCGCGCCGGAGCTCTACCTGAAGCGCCTGATGGTGGGCGGCATGCGGAAGGTCTTCGAGATCAACCGCAACTTCCGCAACGAGGGCGTCGACCGCAGCCACAACCCCGAGTTCACCGCGATGGAGGCCTACGAGGCCTTCGGCGACTACATGACCATGCTCGAGATGGTCGAGTCGCTGGTGCATCACGTGGCCTGCGGCGTGGCCGGAGTGCCCGAGGGCGGGGCGGGGCCGGTGCTCCCGTTCGGTGCCCTCGAGATCGACTACCGCGCGCCCTTCGAGCGCGTGCGCTACGGGGACCTCTTCGAGCGCGCGTTCGGCTTCGACATGCGCGACGAGGCGAAGGTCCGCGCGGCCGGGGCCGCGCACCGCGTCGAGAACGCCGCGAAGCTCGACCATTGGCTCCTGGTCAACGAGCTCTTCGAGGAGAAGGCCGAGGCGCTCATCGACCCGCGGCGGCCCACGTTCGTCCTCGATTACCCGAGCGCGATCTCGCCGCTCACGCGCCCGAACCGCGCGCACCCCGAGGTCGCCGAGCGCTGGGACCTCTTCATCGCCGGCATGGAGGTCGGGCCCGCGTACACCGAGCTCAACGACCCGGACATCCAGCTCTCGAAGTTCACGGAGCAGCTCGCCGGCGCCGACGACGAGGAGAGCACCTTCCGCACGCTCGACCACGACTTCGTCGAGAGCCTGCGCGTGGGCATGCCGCCCGCGGGCGGCATGGGCATGGGCATCGACCGCCTGGTGATGCTCATGACGAACTCGGAGTCCATCCGCGATGTCATCCTCTTCCCGCTCATGCGGCCCGAGTGACCGCCCTGCCGGCCGCGCGCGCGCGGCGTGCGTCGCGTGCGTCCTGCTCGCGGCGCTCCTCGCGTGCGCGCCGGCGCTCGCGGCCGACGCCGAGCGCTGGTACCGGCTCGCGCTCGACGGCCGCGACTGCGGTTGGATGGTGGAGCGGGTCGTCGAGCGGCCGGACGGTACCGTCCGCACCGAGACCGAGTCGCTCATGCGCATGGGCCGCATGGGCCAGGCCATCGAGGTGCGCTCCCGCAACGCGTTCGAGGAGCGCGCCGACGGCACGCCGCTGCGCGTCGAGGCCGAGCGCGGCTCGGGCGCGGACGCCGTGCGTTCGACCTGGTCCTTCGACGGCGCGCAGATCGCGATCGAGCAGCGCCAGGGCGGGCGCGTGACGACGCAGCGCGTCGCGGCGCCGGCGCCCGGGTGGCTGGCGCCCGCGGCCGCGGACCGGCGCGTGCGCGCGGCCGAGCTGGCGGGCGACGCCATGGTCGAGTTCCGCACGGTCGATCCCGAGAACGGGCCCGCCGAGCTCCGCGTGCGGCGCACGCGCGTCGGGCCTGAGACCATCGACCTCGCGGGACGCCCGACGGCGACCGTCGCGTGGCGCACCGAGCTGTCGATCCTCGACCGCCCGGGAACCGACTGGGTGGACGCCGAGGGCACGGTCGTCCGGTCGCGCGTCGACCTCGGCGTGGGCGTCCTCGAGTCGACCCTCGTCGACCGGGCCGCCGCGACCGCCGCGATCGTCCCGGTGGAGGTGATGTCGCGCACGTTCATCGCGGCGGGCGGCGACGGTCGGCGGCTCCCGCAGGCGACGCGGGCCGAGCTGCGCGTGCGCGCGCTCGACGGATCGCTCGGCGGGCTTCCGTCCGCCGGCGCGCAGCGCGTGGAGCGCACGGGGGACGGGGCCGCGACCGTCACGATCGACGCGGCGGCCGGCTCGCCCGCCTCCGAAGCCGAGCGCACCGACCCGCGGCACCTCGCCGCGAGCGCGATGGCCGACCGCGACGACTCCGCGATCCGCGCGTTCGCCGAGCGCGCGACCGCCGGCGCGGAACCGGGCGACGCGGCCGCGCGCGCCGAGGCGCTCCGGCGCGCCGTGCACCGCCACATCACGCGCAAGAACCTCGCGTCGGGCCTCGCCACGGCGTCGCAGGCCCTCGCCTCGCGGGCCGGCGACTGCACCGAGCACGCCGTGCTGCTGGTGGCCGCGCTGCGCGCGCAGGGCGTTCCCGCGCGCGTCGCGTCGGGGCTCGCCTACGTCGATGCCCCCGGGCACCCGAACTCCTACGGCTGGCACATGTGGACGCAGGCCATCGTCGACGGACGGTGGATCGACCTCGACGCCACGCTGCCGGCCGACGGCCCCCGGTTCCGCGCGTCGCGGCTCCTGACGGGCACCAGCGCGGCGGACGGTGCCTCGATGGACGGCGACCTCTCGGCGATCGTGAACCTCATCGGGGACCTCGCGATCGACGTGGCGTCGGTCGACGGCGGGGCCGCGAAGCCATGAACGACGCGCCGCCGCTTCCGCCGCTCCCCCCGCGCGACCCCGCGGGCCACAAGGGGACGTTCGGGTGCGTGTGCGTGGTCGGCGGGCACGCGGCCGCGCCCGACGTGATGCTCGGGAGCGTCGTGCTCGCGTCGCTCGGGGCGCTGCGCGCGGGCGCGGCGCTCTGCATCGCGGCGGCACCGGCGCCGCTCGTGCCCGCCATCCTCGCGGCGAACCCCTCGGCGACGGGGCTGCCGCTCCCGGTCGACGGCGACGGGCGGCTGGTGCCGCACGCCGTCGCCGAGGCGATCGACCTTCAAGCCGCGCGCGCGAACGCGTTCGTCCTCGGGCCCGGGCTCGGGACCGGGTTCGCCGAGTCGCAGGTCACCGTGCGCGTCCTCTCCTCCGACGACGGCCGGCCGGTGGTGGTCGACGCCGACGCCATCAACAACCTCTCCACGGTGCCGCGCTTCGACGCGGACCTGCGCGCGCCGATGGTGCTCACCCCGCACCCGGGCGAGTACCGCCGCATCGCGTCCGCGCTGCGCATCGACCTCGACCCGGTGGACCCGGTCGCGCGCCCGGCGGCCGCCGAGCGACTCGCGCAGCGGCTCGGGTGCGTGGTCGCGCTGAAGGGCCACGGCACGGTCGTGAGCGACGGCCACCGGACGTGGACCTGCGCGCACGGCAACGACGTGCTCGCCGTCGGCGGGAGCGGGGACGTGCTCGCGGGCGTCGTCGCGGGGCTCCTCGCGCAGCATGGGCGCGCGCTCGGGCTGTTCGACTGCACGCGCCTGGCCGTCGAGGCGCACGCGCGCGCGGGCGAGACGTGGGCGGCGCGCGCCGGCGGCACCGCGGGCATGCTCGCGTCGGAGCTGGCGGCCGAGGTGCCGGTCGCGCTCGCGGCCATGCGTACACTCGCCCGCCCATGAGCAACGCCCCATCGCAGCCGAGCGCACCCGTGCCCGGCGCCTCGCCCGCGCAGGGCCGCCGCCCGCACGTGCCGGTCGAGGCCTTCCGCCCGCACACGTACGTCGACGGGATCTACTCCCTCGTCAACCCGCAGTGCGGCACGGCGAAGAACGGCAAGCACTTCCTGAAGGGCGTCATCCGCGACGCGACCGGCGAGGTCCCCATCCGCCAGTGGACCTTCGACGAGGCGCAGCTCGCCGAGGTCTCGCGCACGGGGTTCGCGTGGCTCGGCGGCCAGGTCCAGGAGTACAACGGCCAGCTGCAGGTCATCGTCGACTCGATCTCCGCGGTCGAGGTCGAGCTCGAGGACCTCGCGCGCCTGCTTCCGGCCAGCAAGCACGACATCCCCGCCATGGAGGAGGAGCTCCGGCGCATCCTGGGCTCGCTCGCGCACCCGGGCATGCGCGCGCTCGCCGGCTGCTACCTCGCCAACGAGCCGCTCATGGCGCGCCTGCGCCAGGCGCCCGCCGCCGTCAGCGTGCACCACGCGTGGATCGGCGGCCTGCTCGAGCACACGCTGCAGCTCATGCGCATCGCGGAGGTGACGCTGCCGCTCTACCCCGAGCTCAGCCGCGACCTCGTCCTCATGGGCCTCTTCCTGCACGACCTCGGCAAGACCACCGAGCTCACCTGGGAGAAGGGCTTCAACTACACCGCCGAGGGCAACCTGCTCGGGCACACGGTGAAGGGCGCCATCATGCTGAGCGCGATGGCCGCGCGCGCCGCGCGCGAGTCCGGCGAGCGCATCCCGCCCGAGGCGCTCCTCGTGCTGCAGCACATCGTGGTGTCGCATCACGGCTCGCTCGAGTTCGGCGCGACCAAGATCCCGTCCACGCCCGAGGCGATCTTCGTCTCGAACCTCGACAACCTCGACGCCAAGACCGCGGTCGCGCTCCATGCCGCGCAGCGCTCGCGCCCCATCCGGCCGGGCCAGGAGTTCACCGAGCGCGTGTGGAGCCTCGACACCCGGATCTACCGCCCCGACCCGCTCACGTGGGACGGGAGCGGATCGCCCGCGCAAGACGGCTGATCGCCTCGGGCGGGTGGAGCGCGGCCGCCCACGTGCGGTCCATGCGCACCTCGCGCTCGCGCATGCGCTCGCGCGCCGCGGCGGCCTCGGACGCGGACCGGTCGAATCGCGCCCGGTCGGCCGAACGCATCCCCTCGAGTTCCCGGTGCATGCGCGCCCACGTCGCACGTCGTTCCGCGCTCGCGCGCGGCGCGCGCGCGATGGCCTCGAGCAGCGCGCGCTTGCGCGGCCCGGGGCCGCCCGGGCCGCGCTCGGGGTCGAACCATGCGGCGCGCAGCTCCGCGTGCGTCGGCCCCTCGGGCGCCTCGATCGGGCCGAACGGGAGCCGGAGCGTCGCGGTCGCGACGTCGAAGGCCGGGAGGCGGACGCCGAGCCACTCGGCCGCGAGCGCGTCGGTGGCGCGTTCGTAGGCGTCGCCGCCGGTGCCGTGCACGAAGCGGTCGAACAGCGCCACGCGGGCGAAGAGCCCCGTGACGAACGCGCGCGGCCAGAGCGGTGCGCCGTCCGCGGAGAGCCGCGCAAGGTCATCGGCATGGACGCGCGTGCGACGGCCCTCGGCGGACGGCGTCCAGAACGGGAGCTCCGCGCCACGCGGCCCGTGTTCGGCGAGCGCCCGCGCGGTGCGGGGCGCGTGCGCGACGGCGCGGTTGAACGCACGCACGCATGCGGCCGGATCCTCGACCGCCCGCGCGACGAGCGCGCGCCCGAGGTCCGTCGCCATGATCTCCGACGTCCGCACCGTGCACGCGGGCGCACCGACCTCGGGCGTGCATGCCAGCACCGCGGCCACCGCCTGCGCCACCGCGTCCTTCGCTCCCGCGTGGTCCGCAAGCGACGCGTGGATCCTGGCGAGTCCCTCCCGCACGCACGGCAGCGCGGGCGCACGGTCCGGGCGGAACTCGGGCAACGCGTACGGACGGACGGCGGGCCGCCCGGCGGGCGACGCGCCCGCGGCACCCGGGGCCGCGAACCGCAGTTCGGTGGCGCCGAGCCGGCCCGCATGCAGCTCCGGGAAGCGCACCGTGCCCGGGTCACGCACGTCGGTGTCCACCACGAGCCACGCGAGCGACGCGCCGCGCCGGCGCGCACGCTC